>DASRWT010000023.1:0-18256 GCA_035654455.1 Candidatus Nitrosocosmicus sp.
TGGCGCTCCAGAAGCGCGGATCGGCGGCGAGGAAGAGATAGTTCCCCGCGCCCTCGAACTCCGCGATGCCGAAGATGGGCACGCGGCGCTGCAGCGAGAGCCACAGCACCCAGAGCGCGGGATAGGCGGTGACGGCGGCCAGGAGGAGGAGCGCGGGGGCCGCGAGGAGGAGACCCGTGCGTCGCGCGGCGCGCGCCTTCACCCGCCCAGGCCCTCGAGGAGGAACTCGAGCCGGCGCCGCGCATGCGCCACCGCCTGGGCCGGCGTCTTGACCCCCACCAGCGCCGCCGAGAGCTCCGGCTGCAGCGTGGTGGAGAGGATCACGTAGGCCGGCGTCACCGGTCGCGGCCGTCCCGCGAGGGTCAGCTGGTGGATGCGCGGCAGGCTGGGGAAAGCGCGCACGAGGGCGGGCTCGCGATAGAGGGCGGGACGCGTGGGCTTCACCGCGCCCGATTCCGTCATCACCCGCTGCGCGCGCTCGCTGGTGAGAAAGCGCGCCAGGATGAGCGCGGCCTCCGGATGCCGCGTGGCGCGCGCCACCGCGAGATGCGAGCCGCCGGTGGAGCCCGCCCCCGTGGTGCCGGTGGCATGGCGCGGGAGCGGCGCCAGGCCCACCTTCCCGCGCACCGGCGAGTCGGGGCGCTCGAAGAGGTCCGCGGCATAGGGCCAGGAGCGGAGGAAGACGGCCTCGCCCTGGCCGAAGGCTCGCCGCGTGATCTCCTCGTCGGCGGCGGTGGTCCAGGCCGGGCTCAGCCCCTCCGTGATGAGCCCGCGGAGAAAGCGCAACGCGGCCTCCGCCCGCTCGGGCTCCGGAAACACGCGCCCGTCCTCGCCGAGCGCGCGCGTGCCCGCCGCCCACAACCCCTCCAGCACATTGACCACCAGGCCCTCGTACTGCTTCCCCTGCCAGAGATAGCCCTCGAGCCGCGGATTCCGCTCCGCGGCGCGGATGCGGCGGATGGCGGCCACCAGCTCGTCATAGGTGTCCGGCGGGCGCAGGCCGTGGCGGGCGAGGAGATCGGCCCGGTAGTAGAGAAGGCCCACGTTCATGATCCACGGCAACGCCCAGTCGCGGCCCCGATAGCGGGCGGCCGCGGCGGCGGAGGGAAAGTGGGCGTCGAGCTCGCCGGGAGGCAAGGACGGCGTCAAGTCGAGGAGCCAGCCCGCGCGCGCGAACTCCGGCACCCAGATGCAGTCGAGCATCATGACGTCGAAGCCCGGATTGCCGCCCTCCAGGTTGATGACGAGGAACTGACGCTGCTCGTCGCTGGACCATGGGAGCGCCTCAGCGCGCACGCGGATCTCGGGATGGAGGGCGGCGAACTCGGCGAGCAAGGGCGCCAGCGGATCGACGGGCCCCAGCAGCTTGGCGTGCTTGAACACCACGGTGACGGGGCCGCCGTCACGTCCGGAGGAATCGGCACAGCCCGCCAGCGCAAGGGCGCCCGCGAGGCAGACGGCGAGGATGGCGCGCGTCATGGGCTCTTGACGGGCAGGTATAGCACACGTAGCGTGGCCTCCGGCATGGGCCGCGTGACCATATATCCCCTCACCTCTTCACGGTGGAGCGATCTCGCGCGGTTGTTCGGGCCCCGCGGCGCGGTGGAGGGCTGCTGGTGCATGTGGCCCCGGCTCGTCGCCGGCGAATACCGACGCCGGCGCGGCGCGCCCAATCGGCGCGCATTCCGTCGCCTCGTGGAGTCCGGCCCGCCGCCGGGTGTGCTCGCCTATGTGGACGGCGCGCCCGCGGGCTGGTGTGCCATCGCGCCGCGGCACGCGCTGCCCCGGCTGGAGCGCTCGCGCGTCATGAAGCCGGTGGACGACAAGCCGGTCTGGTCGGTGACGTGCTTCTTCATCGGCCGCGACCACCGGGGCCGGGGGCTCACGGTGCGACTGCTGCGCGCCGCGATGAACCTGGCGGCCGCCCATGGCGCGCGCCTCGTGGAGGGCTATCCCACGGACCCGCGCGGGAAGCGCCCCGCCGCGGCCTTCGTCTGGACGGGGATCAGCCCCACCTTCGCGCGAGCGGGCTTCCGCGAGGTGGCGCGCCGCTCGCCGACCCGACCCATCATGCGCCGAGCCGTCCGGGGCGGCGCGCGCGGCGGGTGATCGCGGCGACGGTGGTGGGCGTCCGCCCCAGGCCTGTGCTAGGATTTCCTGCGCGTGACGCCGATCGGGCGCCGCGCGCAGGGAGATCCGCCACGAGCCCGCACTCTTCGGCCGCTCCGATTTCCGCTGCCCGGCGCCGCGCGCGCGCCGCCGTTCTGCTCGCGGCGCTGCTCGGCGGCGCGGCGCTGAGCTCCGGCAGCGCGGGCGCGCAGACGGCCAGCATCGGCAGCGGCTTCCTCGTGCGCCCCGACGGCTGGATCCTCACCGTGGCGCAGGTCGTGGTGGGCGCCCGCCAGATCGCGGTGACCTGCCCGGAGCGTCCCACCGTGACCGCGGTGGTGGACCAGGTGGTGCCCCGGCTCGACCTCGCCATGCTCCGGGTGCCGCTGGAGGGCGTGCCGTTTCTCTCGCTGAATCTCTCCATCAGCGTGAGCGAGGCGGTGCTGGTGGGCGACACCGTGGACACGGTGGCCTATGTCGCCGCCGACGGGCAGAAGCCCGAGGCGGTGGTCGGCGAGGCGAGGGTGGTGGGGCTCAGCGGTCCCGGCGATGCCTACGAGTTCTTCCAGATCAGCGTGCCAAGGGAGCGCCGGGGCGTGGGCGGCCCGGTGGTCAGCGCGCGCGGCGACGCCATCGGCGTGCTCACCACCCTCGACGTGATGCGCGGGCCGACCGCCACGGGGGCCGCACCCGCGGATGCGCCCACATGGACGATCAAGGCGCAGGCGGCGCGCCCGCTCTTCATCGCCCCGCCCCCGCAGCCGGCGGCCAGGTCGCGCGAGAACGCCATCGCGCGCGCGCGCAGCGCCACCTGCCTCATCGAGGTCACCCGCTAGGCGTCTCTCCCCTGGTACACCGCGCTGTCTCCGATTCTGGGCATTCCGCCGCCCCCCCTCCGGCCCGCATTCTCGGGGCATGAACGGAGAGGTGAAGTTCTACGACGAGCCGAGCGCGTGGGGCATCATCGTGGGGGACGACGGCGCGCTCTACGTGCTGCGCGGAGCGCAATGGTCGGGGCCGCCGCCCCGAGTGGGCGAGCCCGTGGTCTTCGAGCCGCAGCCGGCGCCCGGAGGCTTGCGCGCCTCCGGGGTCCGGCGGCTCGCCGGCGGCGCCTGACGCGCTAGCGGGCGGCGTCCTCCACGACCAGAGTGCGATGGCCGGCGGCCGCCATGCGCTGCGCGGCTTCCTCGGCCTCGCGGCGCGTGGGGTAGCGGCCCACGCGCACCCGCCACACCGGCCGCCCCGCCATGTCCACCTTCTGCACATACGCGCCCGGCCAGGCCCGCGCCAGGTCCACGGCGCGGGCTTCGCTGGAGTAGGCGCCGAGCTGCACGGACCAGCCCTCGCGCGGGACCGCGGCGGTCTCGCGCGGGCGCGTGGCCGTCTCGCGCGGCGCGGCCGCGACCTCGGGTGGGCGGGCGACCGCTTCGCGCGGGGCCGCAGCCGCCTCGGGCAGGCGCGCGGGCGTTTCGCGCGGCGCTTGGGCCGTTTCGCGCGGCGCCGCGGCCGTTTCACGTTGCGACGCGTCCGCCGCGCGCGGCGCCGCGCTCTCTCCGGCCGACGAGTCCTTGGCGCCCGTCACCGGCGTGGCGGACGGTGAGATGGGCGGGGAGGATTCGGTCGGCGATACGGGAGCGGGCGCGGTTCCACTCGACGGAGCGGCGGGAGCGGACGCGGCCGGAGCCGACTCAGCGGCAGCCCCGGTGGTGCTGGGCGGAGACGCGGGGGCGGGCGCGGGAGCGCTCGGTGGAGCGGCGGGCGCGGAAGCGGCCGCGCCCGGCGGGGCCGTGGCGGCCGGCGCGGCGCGCGACGGAGATGCCGACGGCGGCGAGGTCGGAGCCGGCCGCGCCGCCCCCGGCAGCGAGACGACCCGGACGCGCACCGGGATGACGCCGGGCCCCAGCACGCCCAGGAGCCGCGCCGCCGCGTAGGACACGTCGATGATCCGCCGCTCGGGATCCTTGAACGGGCCGCGATCGTTGATGCGCAGCTCGACCCCGCTTCCGTCCACCAGGCTCTCCACCCAGACCCGGGTGTCGAACGGCAAGGTGCGATGCGCGGCCGTCATCTGGTTCATGTCGTAGATCTCGCCGCTGGCGGCGCGGCGCCCATGATAGGGATTGCCGTACCACGAGGCCTCCCCCTTCTCCTCGTAGCCCGGCACGAAGGCCGGACGGGGCGAGGGCACGGCGGGCGAAGGCTGGGGCGCGGGCACGGCGGGCTTGATGGCGGACGGCCCCGCCGGGCTGTCGGACGGCTCGCGGGGCGGCAGGGTCGTCGTCGAGCCGGCGGGCGCGCTCGAGATGCGCTGCCCCGCGCAGGCGGAGGTCAGCAGCAGCGCGCCGAGAACGAGTCCGAGCCGGGCGTATCTCATTGGGAGCCCCCCCAGGATACCAATCGAAACGCGTCACGCCGTCTTTCCGAGACGGTAGGATAGGGCCGTGCGTCAGCCGGCCGTGCGCGCCCTGCTGCTGCTCGCCACCGCCGAGCTCCTGGCGATGACGCTGTGGTTCTCGGCCACCGCCGTCATGCCCGCCCTCGTGGCGGCCTGGGCGCTGACGCCCACCGGCGCCGCCTGGCTCACCGCCGCCGTGCAGGCCGGCTTCGTGGTGGGCGCGCTGGGCTCGGCGGTGTTCAATCTGCCGGACGTGCTGCCGCCGCGCCGCATGTTCGCCCTCGCCGCGGTAGCGGGCGCGCTGGTGAACCTGCTGCTCGCCTGGGTCGCCGACGGCATCGGCGCCGCGCTCGTCCTTCGCTTCCTCACCGGCGTGGCGCTGGCCGGCGTCTATCCGCCCGGCATGAAGATCGCCGCGGGACATGTGAGCGGGCGGGGCCGCGGGCTCGCCATCGGGGCGCTGGTGGGCGCCCTCACGCTCGGGAGCGCCACGCCGCATCTGGTGGCGGGCCTGCTCGACGCGCGCGGGCTCTCGCATGTCGCCGTGCTCACCGTGTCCAGCGCGCTGGCCCTCGCCGGCGCGCTCATCGTCGCCACGCTGGTCACCGACGGACCCTATGCGCCGGCGCCCGCGCCCTTCGATCCGCGCCAGCTCGGGCGCGTGCTGCGCGATCGCGCCGTGCTCCTGGCGAATCTCGGCTACTTCGGTCACATGTGGGAGCTCTACGCGGTGTGGACCTGGCTGGCGGTGTTCCTGGCCGAGGCGCTGCCGCCGGGCGATCCCGGGGCGCCCCGGCTGGCCGCCTTCGCCATCATCGGCGTGGCCGGCGCCGCGGGCGCCTTCGCGGGGGGCTGGCTGGCCGACCGCATCGGACGCACCACGGTCACGATCGGCGCGATGGCCATCTCGGGCGCTTGCTGTCTCGCCAGCGCCTGGGCCTATGCCGGCCCCGCCTGGCTCCTCGTCGCCTTCGGCCTCATCTGGGGGGCCAGCGTGATCGCGGACTCCGCGCAGTTCTCCGCGTCGGTGACCGAGCTCTCCCAGCCCGCCTACATGGGCACCGCGCTCACGCTCCAGACCAGCCTGGGCTTCGCCCTCACCCTGGTGACCATCTGGGGGCTGCCGCTGCTCGCTCAGCACGTGGGCTGGCGCTACGCCTTCCTGGTGCTGGCGCCGGGGCCTTTTCTCGGCTGCTGGGCGATGGCCGCGCTGCGGCGACGTCCCGAAGCCTTGCGTCTCGCCGCCGGCCGTCGATGAATCCGCCGCCGCCCGCTCGCGCGTAGTACCAAACCGCCTCCGTCAGCGCCGCTCGGCTCGCTCCTTCTCGGCGCCAATCCGCCCGCCCCTCGCACGCGTAGCAGAGGGTGGAAAGGAGGCAGATCCATGACACGGCTCACGAGGCGGGCCCTCGCGGCCCTGATGGTGGGGGGACTGGCGCTGGCCGCCGTCTCGCGCCCGCTCCCCGCCCGCGACGCGGAGGCGGCCGACGGTGAGGTCACCATCCGGCTCTTTGCGTACCGCCCCTCGCCGCTGATCATCACGCCGGGCGCCACGGTGACGTGGACCAATACCGATGACATCTCCCACACGGTGACGTCGGGGACGCCCGGCGGCAAGGACGGCCGCTTCGAGTCCCGCCTCGCGGGGAAGCAGGCCAGCTTTCGCCGCACCTTCGCCGAGGCCGGGACCTATCCGTACTTCTGCGAGCGACACCCGAACATGATCGGCGAGGTCTTCGTCCGTTGAGGGCCTCGTGTCGATTCACCCCCACAGGAGGCAGACCATGAAGCGCATCGCCTGGATGCTCGTCGCCGTACTCGGCTTCACCTCCGCGCCCGCGCTCGCCGCCCACGGCAGCAAGAGCGCGTCGGATCTCCGCACCGGCTACAACGCGCTCCTCGCCGAGCACGTCTTCCTGGCCGGCGCCGCCACCGGCGCCGCGCTGGGCGGCCGCCAGCCGGAGTTCGAGGCCGCCGCCGCGGCGCTCGACGCCAATTCCCAGGACCTCGCGGTGTCCATCGGGTCCGTGTATGGCCCGGAGGCCGAGAAGGCGTTCCTGCCTCTGTGGAGAAAGCACATCGGCATGGTGGTGGACTACACGGTGGGCCTCGCCACCAAGGACAAGATGAAGCAGGACAAGGCGGTGGCGGATCTCCTCGGCTATACGCAGGACTTCGGCGCCTTTCTCTCCGCGGCCAACCCGAACCTTCCCCGGGACGTGGTGGCCGAGCTGGTGAAGCATCACGTGCTCACGCTCAAGAGCGTCATCGATCCGCAGGCCGCCGCCAATCAGGCCGAGGCCTACCGCGCGCTCCGTGCCGCCGCCGGCCACATGGCCATGATCGGTGATCCGCTCGCGGGCGCCATCGCCAGGCAGTTCCCGGCAAGGTACCCGGGGGACGGCGTGGCGCCGGGCTCGGCTCTGCGCGCGACGCTCAACCTGACCCTCCGCGAGCACGTCTATCTCGCCGCCGACGCCACCGGCGCCGCGCTGGGCGGCCGCAAGGCCGAGTTCGAGGCCGCGGCGGCGGCGCTGGACGGCAACTCGCAGGATCTCGCGCGCGCCATCGGCTCCGTGTACGGCGCGGACGCGGAGAAGGCCTTCCTGCCGCTCTGGAGGCGCCACATCGGCTTCGTGGTGGACTACACGGTGGGCGCCGCCTCGAAGGACAAGGTCAAGCAGGACAAGGCGGTGGCCGAGCTGGTCGCCTATACCGACGACTTCGGCGCCTTCCTGGCGGGAGCGAATCCGAACCTGCCCAAGGAGGCGGTGGCCGATCTGGTGAAGCACCACGTGCTGACGCTCAAGGAGGTGATCGACGCGCAGGCGGCCGGCAATCAGCCCCAGGCCTGGAAGAACGCGCGCACCGCGGCGGGGCACATGGCGAAGATTGCCGACCCGCTGGCCGCCGCCATCACCAGGCAGTTTCCCCAGCGCTTCGCGACCGCCTACTAGTGGCCGCTCAGACGGGCTCGCCGACGTGCAGCCGGGAGCGGCTCACGTCGGCCTGCACGTCGCGGACCCGATCCCCTTCCATCTCGATGGTGACCACGTGCTCCTCCACCTCGAGGTGCCGGACGGTGAAGAACCACCCGAAGACGCGGCCCGCGGTGGGCCGCGTCCGCTTGCCGCGATAGACCAGGGTCCGGCGCCGCTCCGGCGCGAAGCGCTCGCGCTGCTCCGGGTGCGGGCCGCAGAGCGCGAGCACCTCGGCCAGCGTGGTCTTGCCGGGGATGATCCGGGCCACCACTTCCGGGGAGACGATGGTCCCGGTCTCGCGCCCGGCCGGGCCGCGATTCCACCCGCCCATCCGCACATTGGCCACCAGCCAGCCGCCCACGTACCCGCCCACGCGAGCCAGCGCGGGGCCCACCGCATAGCCGAGGGCCAGGAAGATCGCGGGCAAGGCCACCAGCGCCGCCGCCTGCAGCTTCGAGAAGTAGCCGTACTGCACGGTCACCTGCTGGGGCGCGATGCCTTCCGAGGTGTCGAGGAACAGCGACACCACCTCGGTGCTCTCGAGCGACTCGGACAGCCGCCGGATGGTATTGCGGGGGAACACCTCGTCGATCTTCAGCTCGTCGGAGTGGGAGAAGTTCACCGCGAGCTCGGCGGGGGCATCCGCCAGCCGCACCGCGCGATCGCGGTGGGCGAAGTACATCTGGAACAGGGGACGGTCGCGCACCTCATTGAAGCTGATCGAGGCGATGTACTTCTCGCCCAGCACCGCCGCCTCCACCCAGGAGGCCTTCTTGGGCTTGATCAGCGAGGGGCTGCGGAAGCGCAGGTCCATGAGCCAGCGCGGGTCCGGCAGGCGCGACGTCCAGGGAATGCGGATCCAGGTGGCGGGCGGGGACAAACCCAGCGCCCCGCCGGACTGGACGAAGGTGACGTAGGGCACCCCGCCGGGCACCGGCTCCGCCTTGGCCGCCGCGTCGGGATCGTTCAGGCTCTGCGCGTAGAGCGGGATCCGCCCCTCTCCGATCACGTCGAATCCCAGCGCGGTCACCATCTTCGCCAGCTCCGCGTCCGGCTTGCCCGGCGCGGCGCCGCTGATCACCTCGCCGGGCCAGAGGAGATAGAAGTCCTGTGGCACCGCGCCCGCCGTCCGCGGCGTGGACGGCGGCGGCACCACGCTCCACAGCACATTGACGTGCGCGGTCGGATCGTCCGGGTTGACGTTGGCGCGCACGATGAGAGGACCGATATGGAAGCCGCTATTGGGGTGGGTGGAGAAGAAGAGCTGCGCGGACGCCGGCGCCGTGGGGAGGAGCAGAAGGACGAAGGCGGCGCCGATCGCGAGATGCCGTGAGCGCGAGCGCAGCATGCAGGGGGATGATACCCCGCGGTCACGGCATTGACCACGGCACCCCCCGGAGGCTACCCTCGTAGTCACCATGACCGAATCTGCGGCCATTGTCGGGACCGGCGCCACCGCCGGCGTCGCCGAGTTCATCGTCAAGAGCCGGTGGGAGGACTGCCCGCCGGAGGCGGTGGAGGCCGCGCGCCGCGCCATCCTCGACTGTCTCGGCGTCATGTTAGCGGGCGCAGTAGAGCCGCCCGCTCGCATCATCCAGCGCATCGCGGAGGCCGAAGGGGGAGCGCCGCTGGCCACCGTGGTGGGCGCGGGCCGGCGCACCGGCGCCACGTGGGCCGCGCTCGCCAACGGCACCGCCGCCCATGCGCTCGACTACGACGACACCAACTTCGCCATGATGGGACATCCCTCGGCCCCCGTGCTCTCCGCCGCGCTCGCCGCGGGCGAGCTGGCCCTGGCCGACGGCCGCAGCCTCGTGCACGCCTTTCTCCTCGGCTTCGAGGTGGAGACCACGCTCGCCGAGGTCGTGAATCCCCCGCACTACTACCGCGGCTGGCACGCCACCTGTACGCTCGGCACCCTCGGCGCGGCCGCGGCGGCGGCGCGGCTGCTCGGGCTGGATGCGGCGCAGACGCGGGTGGCCCTCGGCGTCGCCGCCTCGCAGGCGTCCGGGCTCAAGGAAAACTTCGGCACCATGACCAAGCCCTTCCATGCCGGCCATGCCGCCCGGAGCGGCGTGCTCGCCGCCCTGATGGCGCGCGAGGGCTGGACGGCGTCGGAGCAGGCGCTGGAGGGCCCGCAGGGCTTCTTCGCGGTGCTGGGCGCGGGCGACCTCCACCCCGAGCATCTGGCGACCCTCGGCCGCCCGTGGAAGATCCTCACCACCGGGGTGGCGGTGAAGCCGTACCCCTCCTGCGCGTGCACGCACTCCATCATCGACGGCGCGCGCGAGCTGCGCGAGCGACACCGGCTGCGCCCCGACGACATCCGCGAGGTCACCATCGGGGTGCACGCCTCGGTGCCCAGTATCCTGATCCACGACCAGCCGCGCACCGGCCTGGAGGCGAAGTTCTCCGGCGTCTACTCGGCGGCGGCGGCGCTGGTGGAGGAGCACCTGGGCATCCAGACCTTCACCGACGCCAAGGTGCAGGATCCGGCCATTCGCGCGCTCATGCCGCGGGTGAAGATGGTGGTGGACCCGTCCCTCGACGGCCACCACGAGCGCCACATGTGGACGCGCGTGCGCGTGCGCCTGACCGACGGGCGCGAGCTGGAGATCGGGCCGCGCGAGGTGCCCGGACATCCCGGCAATCCGCTGAGCGCGGCCGCGCTGCGCGCCAAGTTCGAGGAGTGCGCGGCCATCGCGCTCCCCCCCGAGCGCGTGTCAGTGGTGCGCGAGATGGTCGAGGGGCTGGACGGTTGCCCCGACCTGCGCAGCTTCACCGCGATTCTCTGATCCGCATGCTCCTCGGATGCTCGATTCCGGTCGCCGATATCGGCACCGGTCCCGCGGTCTTGCGTGATTATGCGCAGGCGGCGGAGGGCCTCGGCTACTCTCATCTCCTCGCGCCTGATCACGTGCTCGGGGCCAATCCCGAGGCGAAAACCGGCCTATTCGCCTCCTCGATCGCGGCATCCGCTTCCTTCAATGCTGGCGCCCGTCGAGTTGGCACCACCACGAACGCCTATCATGACCCGTTCGTGCTCTACGGCTTCCTTACCGGGTGCACACGGACAATCGGCTTTGCCGTCGGCGTGCTGATCCTGGCGCAGCGCCAGGCGGTGCTGGTCGCGAAGCAGGCCGCCTCGCTCGACGAGCTGTCCGGTGGACGTCTTCGCCTGGGAATCGGGGTCGGCTGGAACGAGATCGAGTTCGTCGGCCTCAACGAGAACTTCCACAATCGCGGCCGCCGTTCTGAGGAGCAGGTACGGGTCATGCAAGCACTATGGGCCGAACCTCATGTCACCTTCGCCGGCGAGTTCCATCAACTCGACGATGTCGGGATCAACCCCAGGCCCGCTTTGGGGCGAGTGCCGATCTGGTTCGGCGGGCACGCCGAAGCGACCTTCCGGCGCGCGGCGAAATATGGCGACGGCATCATGCCGATTGTCTATCCCGCCGGTGACGCCGCCCTGGGGGCGTTCGAGAAGGTGCGGGCGCTGACCCGCGAGGCCGGGCGCGACCCGGCGCAACTGGGCATCGAGGTGTGGGTTTCTCCCGGGGTCGGGAGCGAGGAGGACTGGCGGCGGGAGATCGGCTTCTGGAAAAAGGCCGGAGTCACCCACATCACGGCCCACACCACCTATGTGAGCGACCATCACAAGCGAATTGCCGGACGCAGTGCCGCCGCCCACTTGGCTGCGATCACCCGCTATCGCGCTGCGGTGGCCGACCTGCTCTAGCTGTTCCTTATCTAACTCACGCGGTCGCGGAGGGCGGCGCCCGCCGCCTCGAGGAAGCGCGCGATGTGGCTCTCGTCGTGGGCGAGCGAGAGATAGAACTTGGTGGACATCGGATTGAGGAAGATCCCCCGCCGGAAGAGCCCGAGCAGGAAGGCCCGCGCCCGCTTGCGGTCCGAGGCGAACGCGCTCCGGTAGTCCACCACCTCGCGGTCCGTGAACACCACCGCCGCAAGCGGGCCGTCGCCCTGGACATGGCCCACCACGCCGGCCTCGGCGAGGACGCGGCGCAACCCGCTCCGGAGCGTTTCGCCCAGCGCGAAGAGGCGCGGATACACGCCGGGCTTCCGCAGCTCGCCCAGGGTGGCCACGCCCGCCGCGCTGGATACCGGATTGCCGCCCAGGCTCGACGCCCACCAGACATAGCGCCCGCCGCCCAGGCCGTCCTCGCGGACCAGATCCATCACGTCGCCGCGGCCCGCCACCGCGCCGATGGAATAGCCCCCGCCGAGGGCCTTGCCGAGGCAGGCCAGGTCGGGCCGGACGCCGTAGTACTCCTGCGCGCCGCCATAGGCGAGCCGGAATCCGGTGACGGTCTCGTCGAAGATGAGGAGCGTGCCGACCTCCGCCGTCAGCTCCCGCAGCCCCTGGAGAAAGCCGGGGCGCGGCGGCGTGCACCGATGCAGCGGCTCGACGATGATGCCGGCGATCTCCCCGCGATGCGCCTCCACGATTCGAATGGTCGCGGCCAGATCGTTGTACGGCGCCACCAGGATGTCCGCCACCGCCCCCGGCGTCACCCCGGCCGAGGTCGGCTCGCCCGCGGGAAAGTCCAGCAACCGCGACGGGAAGAGGCTCACCGTCCCCACCTCGTTCGCCCCGTGATACGCCCCCTCGAACTTGAGCACCCGCGGCCGCCCCGTATAGGCCCGCGCCAGCCTCACCGCGTACGCGGTCGCCTCCGTGCCCGAAGCGCAGAACCGCACCCGCTCCGCGCATCCGACGGCACGCGCGATCTCCTCCGCCAGCTCCAGCGCCGGCGCGCTGACATAGGCGAAGTTCGCTCCCCGCTCCGCCTGCGCCACCGCCGCCGCCGTCACCGCCGGATTCGCATGCCCCAGCAGCACCGACCCCCACCCCATGGTGAAATCGGTAAACAACCGCCCGCCCGTATCCCAGACATTCACACCCTGCCCATGAGTGAGGACGACGGACAGCTCCGGAGGAAGGTTGTATTCCCCCAGGGAGCCAGCAGGAAAGACAAGCTGAGCTCGTTCAGCCGGAGTGGAATGACGAGAGGAAGAGGAGCAATCAGACTGAGGAGAAGGAGTAGAAGGAGGCGGGATCGACATCACAGACGTGCTCGTGAAAGCTCGGTTGAAATCTACTCGCGGAACGCCGCGACCAGGTTACACCACGGTCAACATGCGAAAAGCATGTTGATTCAGTGATGACAGGTCACGCACTCGAGCGGCGCGGCGAACTTTTCCTTGGCCAGCTTGGGCATCGGCTTGGGCAGCCAGGTGAGGCTGGCGATCTGGCCGCCATTGGCGGCCCGATGGCACTCCACGCACCAGCCCATGGACAGCGGGTTGGGCGCCAGGTTCGGCGCCAGCGCGAGGTTCAGCACGTCGTTGGTGAGGCTCTGTCCCGTCACCGGCGCCGCCACCTGCTCCATCGCCTCGATGCGGCCATGACAGGTCTGGCAGGGCAGGCCGGCCTGGATGTGATTCTTGTGCACGAACTTGGCATGCTCGGGCACCTTGAACACCCGCACCCACGGGATGGGCTCCTTGCGCTCCCAGTACCCGTGCAGCTTCTGGACCTCGGGATTGCCTTGAGCGGCCACGATCTTGTGACAGCCCATGCAGCGCTCCACCGACGGCAGACCCGCCGCGCTCGAGCGGCGGGCGCCGGAGTGGCAGTACTGGCAGTCGATCTTGAACGCGCCCGCGTGAATGACATGGCTGAAGAAGATCGGCTGCACCGGGCCGTCGCGATGGACCGGCACCGGCAGGACCTTCGCGGGATCGTAGGCCGGCTCGGCCAGCGTGCGGATATAGGCGACGACGTCCGAGATCTGGGCGTCCGACAGGGTCGGCTTGAAGGGCGGCATCAGGTTGGACAGCCCGATGGACTGCGGACCCTCCGAGACGGCGCGGATCAGCATGTGGTCGGGCAGCGCGTTGAGGATGCGGCCGTCGGCGAGGTTCTGCGGCCGGATAGCGAGGTTCGCGCCCCCGGGCCCATCACCGAGGCCCTTGTCGCCGTGGCAGGTGGCGCAGTACTGCGCGTACACCTTCTGTCCCGACGCGATGTGCACGTTGGGCGCCGCCGGCGCATGCCCACCCTTGGCGGGCTCGGACTCGGTCTTGGCCGTCGAGCTCTGAGACCAGCCGAGGAATCCGAGCGCGATTCCGGCGGCGACGACGGCGGCGGCGAGAGCAGGGCGGGCCAGGCGCATGGCGCGGATTGTACTTTAATTCACCCGCCGAGGTAAAGACGCTTGACCTCGGGATCATCGAGCAAGCTTCGCCCGGACCCCTCGATACGGTTCCGGCCCAGCTCGAGGACATAGCCCCGGTCGGCCACGGACAGGGCCTTGGCCGCGTTCTGCTCCACGAGCATGAGGGTATAGCCGGACCGCTTCATCTCCACGAGCTTCTCGAAGATGAGCGACACGTACTTGGGCGACAGCCCCAGCGAGGGCTCGTCCAGGAGTACCAGCTTGGGGATGGTCATCAGCGCCCGGCCGATGGCCACCATCTGTTGCTCGCCGCCCGACATGGTGCCCGCCTTCTGGTACCGCCGCTCGGCCAGGATGGGGAAGAGCGAGTAGACGCGTTCCAGCGCCGCGCGGATCCGGGCCGGGTTGCGCTCGGTATAGCCCCCCATCTCGAGGTTCTCGAGGACGGTCATCTGCGGGAAGACGATGCGCCCCTGGGGGACGTAGGCCAGGCCGCGGCGCAGCACCTGATCGGGCCGGAGGCCGGTGATGTCGTCGCCGTCGAAGAGCACCCGGCCCTCCGTCGGTTTGAGAAAGCCCACGATGACCTTGAAGGCGGTGGACTTGCCGGCGCCGTTGGGGCCGATCACCGCCACCAGCTCGCCGGGGGCGATGATGAGGCTCACGCCGTGGAGGATGGCCATCTTGCCGTAGCCGGCCGTCATCGCCTCGGCACGGAGGAGGGTCGAGATCACGGCAGCCGCTCGGCGATATAGAGGATGTGCGGGTACGGGAGGAAGTCCACCATCAGATGGCGATGGACACGGAAGCCCACTTCCTCGAGGAGGCCGGTCAGCGCCTCCGCGGGCCAGTAGTGCACCGGCGTGCGCGGGTCCATGGCGAGATCCAGCGCGTGGGTGAACCACCGCTTCCACGCGGGGCGGCTGTCCACATCCTTGACGAGGAGCCGGCCCCCCGCGGGCAGCGCCTTGGCGAGCTGCTCGAGCAGCGGCTTCACGGTATCGGCCGGGATGTGATGGACGATGTCCAGCATGTAGGCGGCGTCGTAGAGATCGCCGCCTCGGAAATGCCGGGCGTCGTCCACCTCGTAGCGCGCGTTGAGGAGCCCGAGCCGCGCCGCCGCCGTGCGCGCCATCGCGATCCGGCGCGGATTGCGGTCCAGCCCCTCCAGCGTGAGACCGGGCTGAGTGATGGCGTAGTAGAGCGAGAAGAGCCCGAAGCCGCAGCCCACGTCGAGCACCCGGCCCCGCGCGGGGAGGTACTGGCCGATCTCGTCCAGGAAGCGCTGGCGCAGGATGCCGAAGCGCCCCCAGCAATACGCCCGGACGATCGGGTCGTCGTAGGCGCGGATGACGCTATGAATCGCTTCGCTTCGCATAGATCCGGTAGTCGTCGCCCTGCACGGCCAGCGAGTAGCTTCGCGCGAGAAGATCCCGCAGCTCGGGAAACCGATCGAGCCGATCATAGCCCCGCTCCAGCCACGAATCACGCAGCACCACCACCGCGGCGGGGCGGCCCTGCTCGAGCCCTCGCACCAGCTCCGCGCGGAGCCCCTGGATGCGCGGAGCGCCCTCGTCGTGGAAAAAGTGAAAATCGTAGAGAAACCGGGTGGGCTGGCGGAGCTGGAGCCGGAAGAGCGCGTGGATGCCCCCCGCCGTCACGTCCAGGACCTGGGCGGTGCCGCCGGCGGGCACCAGCGGCCCGAGATCCCGTGTGATGGCGGCCACGCGCCGCGCCTTGGCGTCGATCCACTGGGCGTCCATCGCCTCCACGGCCTTGGCGCCCAGCACCATCGCGGTGGCGGCGAACAGGACAATGGCGGCGGCGCGGGCCACCTCGCGCGCGCGCGGCGCGCCGGCGGCCATCACCGCCTCGCCCGCGGGCGCGGCGAGAGCGCAGAGGAAGAACACCAGCGGGTAGAGGTGGTACTCCCAGCCTTTGCCCTGCAGCACGAAGTGCAGCGCGCCCGCCCCCACGCCCACGGCCGCGAGCGGCCGCCGGATCCCGAATGACGGCGCCGCGGGGACGAGGAGACCCCAGAGGGCCAGCGCGGCCAGGAGCGCGAGGAGGACCCGCCCGTGCGCGTGCCAGCCGAGCGCGGCCCACAGCGGCTCGCGGCCGAGCTGGCTATAGAACGGGATGACATAGCCCACCAGGGTGTCCCAGAACGCGCCGAGGCCGCCGCGCCAGGCGAGCCAGCCGAAGACCAGCGCGGGCGCCGCACACCCGGCGCCCAGCACCGCCGCCGCGCCCGGCAACGCCGCGCGTCCGGCGCGCCGCGCCGCCGCCGCGCCCGCCGCCGCGCTCCCCAGCCAGAAGATCCCCGCCGCATAGGGCTTGATGGTAAGACCCGCGCCCAGGGCGGCCCCGCCCCAGAGCAGCGCCAGTCGCGATCCGCCGCGGTCCCACGCGCGCGCGACGCCGCAGGCGCCGGCGGCGAGGAACAGGCAGAGAAGGAAGTCACGCTGGCCCACATGCCAGGCGCCGCCGGCCAGGTGATAGAGGACGAAGAGCAGCGCGGCACCGGCGGCGCCCACCACGCCCCCCAGCGGCCGGCAGAACACGTAGAGGAGCGCCGCGGTGGCGGCGAGCCAGGCGAGATCGAAGAGGCGCCAGGCCAGATCACCCCCGCCCGCCGTCGCCAGCACCGCCCAGTGCAGGAGATACACGCCGGGGAGGTTCATGTCGAAGATGTCGCGATAGGGCACGAGCCCCTGACCCATGAGCCAGGCGACGTAGTGGAAGAGCGGCGCGTCGTGGATGAGCGGCCAGTGGAGCGAGCGCCCGGCGAGGAAGCCCGCGAGCAGCGCGCTAGCGGCCAAAATAGGCTTCAATCACCCGCTCGTCGGCCTGGATCACGCCCGGCGGCCCCTCCGCGAGCTTCTCCCCGTGGTCGAGCACGAACACGGTCTCGCAGAGGCCCATCACCACCTTCATGTCGTGCTCCACGAGGAAGATGGTCTTGCCCCGGTCGCGCAGCGCCTTCACCGCGTCCAGCAGCTCGTTGAGCAGGGTCCGGTTCACGCCCGCCGCCGGCTCGTCGAGCAGGATGAGGTCGGGATCACTCATGAGCACGCGAATGAACTCCAGCAGCTTCTGCTGGCCGTAGGACAGGTTCCCCGCGTACTCGTCGGCCAGCGTCTCGAGCTTCACGAAGCGGAGCAGCTCCTCGGCCCGCTCGCGCGCGGGCTTGAACTCGCTCGTGGTCACCACGAGGAGGTTTTCCAGCGCGGTCAGCTCGGGGAACACGCGGATGATCTGAAAGGTGCGCCCGAGGCCGCGGTGGAAGATCTGGTGCGGCTTGAGCCGGTCGATCCGGCGGCCCTTGAACCCCACCGCCCCCGAGTCGCGCCGCTCGATGCCCGTGATGCAGTTGAAGAGCGTGGTCTTGCCCGAGCCGTTGGGCCCGATGAGTCCATAGATCTTGCCCGCCTCCAGCGACAGCGACACGCCGTTGATGGCGGTGACGCCGCCGAACCGCTTCACCAGGTTCCGGACCTGCAGGATGGCGGCCACGGCGTCACACCGTTCGCGGCAGGTTGTATCGCTGCTGGAGCACGCCCAGGATGCCGCGCGGCATCACCAGCACCACCGCCACGATGATCCCGCCCAGCAGGATCTGATGGGCGTGGGGGAAATTCGCCCATACCAGCTCCTGGAAGGTGAAGAGGATGACGGCGCCCAGCACTGGCCCCCAGATGGTCCCCTTCCCCCCGAACAGCACCATCACGATCATGGTGATGGTGGTCACGAGCGGGAAGACGGAGATGGGCTCGATATAGCCCATGTCGCGCGCGGCGAGGCCGCCCACGATCCCAGGCGCGGCGGCGGAGAGGAGGAATGCATAGATCTTGTACCGAAACGTATCGATGCCCATGGCCTCCGCCGCCACCTCGTCCTCGCGGATGGTCATGAGCCGGAGCCCGAAGCGCGAGGTCACGATGACGTAGGTCGCTGCGGTGACCGCCAGCGCCACCAGCCCCATGGCGTAGTAGATGCGCACGCTCGCGTCGAGGGTGGGCAGGGACAGCCCGAGCCCGCCCCCGGTGAGCCCCTCGAAGTACGAGGCCATGACGCGGAGCACCTCGTTGAGCCCCAGCATCGCGATGGCGAAGTAGGGCCCCTTGAGGCGGAGGCAGGGCCAGCCGATCACGAAGGCCAGGACCACCGCCATGACGCCGCCGGCCACCGCGGCCAGGGGCCAGGCCACGCCCTTCACCACGAGAATGGCGGTGGTGTAGGCGCCCATGCCGAAGAAGGCCACGTGCCCGAAGGACACATAGCCGGTGAGCCCGGAGATGAGGTTCCAGGACTGGGCGAGCGCGATCCACATGAAGAGCTGCAGCATCACCCGGACCCCATAGCCGGTGGCCCAGAGGGGATACACGGACAGCACGAGCAGGAGCAGCGCGAGCGCGGCGGGGAACCAGCGGGCCCAGCGCTTCACGTCGAGCGGCCGCCGAGCAGGCCGGTGGGGCGCAGCAGGAGGA
Source organism: Candidatus Nitrosocosmicus sp. (assembly GCA_035654455.1). GTDB lineage: Bacteria > Methylomirabilota > Methylomirabilia > Rokubacteriales > CSP1-6 > DASRWT01. The sequence goes on from DASRWT010000023.1 coordinate 18,182, forward strand.
CGAGCACCAGCAGCACGTAGGCCACCGCCTCGTTGACCTGGGTGGTGAGGAAGAGCGAGGCGAGCTGCTCCACCA
>DASRWT010000024.1:0-36650 GCA_035654455.1 Candidatus Nitrosocosmicus sp.
GCCACCCGCACTCCTGACGCCATGACTGGTCCGATCCCCTCTCGCTAGTAGGACTTCTCGACTTCGCGTGTCACCAGATCACCCATTTGCTGCGTGCCCACCGTCCGCTCGCCGGCGGTCCGGATATCCGCCGTGCGGTGGCCCGCCTCGAGCACCTTGAGCACCGCCGCCTCCACGCGATCCGCGTCCGCGCCCCGGTTGAGCGAGTAGCGGAGCAGCATCGCCGCGGACAGGATGGCGGCGATGGGATTGGCGACGCCCTTGCCGGCGATATCGGGCGCGGTCCCGTGCACCGGCTCGTAGAGCCCGACCTTGCCGCCCAGGCTCGCGGAGGGCAGCATGCCCATGGAACCGGCCAGGATCGCCGCCTCATCGGACAGGATGTCCCCGAAGGTGTTCTCGGTCACCATGGTGTCGAAGTGGGTGGGCTTGTGCACCAGCGCCATGGCGCAGTTGTCCACCAGCACGTGCTCGACCGCCACCTGGGGATAGTCCTTCGCGACGCGGTTCACCGTGTCCCGCCAGAGCTGGGAGACGATGAGGACATTGGCCTTGTCCACCGAGGCCAGCCGCTTCTTCCGCTTCATCGCCACGTCGAAGGCGGCGCGAACCACTCGCTCGATCTCCTTCGTGGTGTAGCTCATCGTGTTGGTTGCGCGCTCGCCGCCGCCCGGCAGCGCCTCGCGACCGCGGGGCTCGCCGAAGTAGAGCCCGCCGGTGAGCTCGCGGATCACCATGAGGTCGGTCCCCTCCACCACCGAGCGCTTGAGCGGCGAGGCATCCACCAGCATGGGGAAGCACTTGGCGGGGCGGAGATTGGCGAAGAGGTCCAGCTCCTTGCGGATGCGCAGGAGCCCGCGCTCGGGCCGCGTCTCCTGGGGGAGATTGTCCCACTTGGGCCCCCCCACCGAGCCGAAGAGGATGGCGTCCGCCTGCTGGCAGATCCGTAGCGACGCGTCGGGCAGCGGCCCCCCGGTGGCATCGATGGCGGCGCCGCCCACCAGGCCCCCCTCGAATTCGAAGCTGGTGCCGGTGGCCTTGCCCACCACCTCGAGCACCCGGCGGGCCTCTGGAGTCACTTCCGCTCCGATCCCGTCACCGGGCAGCAGCGCGATCTTGTGCGTCGTCATGGGCGTGTCGTCTCTCCGGGGTGTTCGGGGTCGGCGTCTCGGCCGGTCAGTGCGCGTCCCGGGGCGCCTTGTCCACCGGCACGCCGCCCTCGCGACGGCGCGCCCACAGAGGACGCGTGGGGCCGCTGAGCAGGTAGGCGGAGAAGAGCGCGAGCAGGAACCATTGCGGATGGGTGGCCACGATGAGCACCCCGAGCACCACGAGGAGGAGCAGCCCCACCGGGCGCCGCCGCGCGAAGTCGATCTCCTTGAAGCTCCAGTAGCGGAAGGTCGAAACCATCAGCAGCGCCACGATGTAGGTGCCCACCGCGATGGCGCCCGCCTGCCAGCGCTCGAGCGTCTCCTCGCCGTCGAAGAGGAGGATCACCGCCACCACCATGCCCGCCGCGGCGGGAGTGGGCAGGCCCACGAAATAGCGGCGGTCTACCACGCCGGTGTACACGTTGAAGCGGGCAAGCCGGAGCGCGCCGCAGATCACGTAGAGGAAGGCCCCGAGCCAGGCGGCGCGGCCGAGGGGCGCCAGCGCCAGGTTGTAGAGCATGAAGGCGGGGGCCACGCAGAACGAGACCACGTCGGCGAGGGAGTCGAACTCCACGCCGAACTGGCTGGTGGTCTTGGTGAGGCGCGCCACCTTTCCGTCGAGCAGGTCGAGCACCATGGCCACCAGCACCGCCACCGCCGCCTCGGTGAACCGGCGCTGGGTGGTGAGGATGAGGGCCAGGAAGCCGCAGAAGAGATTGCCGGTGGTGAGCAGGCTCGGCAAGAGAAAGATCCCGCGCCGGCGCTGCTCGCGCAGGTCCTGCCAGCGCCGCCTCCGCGCTCCGCGCGCCCCTTCGCCCGGAATATGCCGTCGTCTCATGATGCCTTCAGCACCCCCATGACGGTTTCCCCGCCTCGGACCCGATCTCCCACCTGGACCCGCAGCTCCGTTCCCGCCGGGACCAGCAGATCTGTCCGTGATCCGAAGCGGATCAGCCCGTACCGCTGCCCCGCCTGAAGCTTGTCGCCCGGCCGCGCCCGGCACACGATGCGCCGGGCGAGAACGCCCGAGATCTGCCGCACCGACAGCCGCGCCACGTCCGCCTCCAGTGCCACCGTGCAGCGCTCGTTCTGCTCCGAGGCTTCCGGCTTGTACGCGGCGAGGAAGCGCCCGGGCACGTATTCCACATCCCGCACGAGGCCCGCCGCCGGGGCGCGGTTCACATGGACATCGAGGGGCGAGAGGAAGATCGAGAGGCGAACCGCTCGGCCCACCCAGCGATCCTCGACCTCCGCGATGCCCATGACCTTGCCGTCGGCGGGCGCCAGCACGGCCCCCGGCAGCGCCGGCGCCGTCCGCTCGGGATCCCGGAAAAACGCCAGGAACGCGAGCGCCACCGCCGCGAGAATCCCCGCGACGACAGGCCATCCCATCCAGGCCAGAATACACGCGGCCACCGCCGGGGGAAAGATGAATGGCAATCCCTCGGCGGCCACCGGTATGCGCACCGCGACCGCCCCCCCGCGGCCGTCCCTACTCCCGCGGGGGCTTGATCCAGGACATCATCTTCCGCAGCCGGGCCCCGACCTCCTCGATCGGATGCTCGGCATCCCGCTTCCGCATGGCGAGGAAGCCGGCGCGGTTGGCCTGGTTCTCCAGGATCCACTCCCGCGCGAACTGACCCGACTGGATCTCGGTGAGGATCTTCTTCATCTCCGCCTTGATCCGATCGTCCACGATGCGCGGCCCCCGGGTGTAGTCGCCGTACTCCGCGGTGTCGGAGACCGAGTACCGCATGTAGGCCAGGCCCCCCTGGTAGAAGAGGTCCACGATCAGCTTCATCTCGTGCATGCACTCGAAGTAGGCGACCTCGGGCTGATAGCCCGCCTCCACCAGGGTCTCGAAGGCGTTCTTGATGAGGTGGGAGACGCCCCCGCACAGCGTGGTCTGCTCGCCGAAGAGGTCGGTCTCCGTCTCCTCCTTGAAGGTGGTCTCGATGATGCCGGCGCGCGCGCAGCCCACGCCCTTGCCGTAGGCCAGCGCGAGGTCCTTGGCCTTGCCCGACACGTCCTGGTACACCGCCACCAGGGCGGGCACGCCGGGTCCCTGGGTGAACAGGTCGCGCATCACGTGGCCGGGCGCCTTGGGCGCGATCATGGACACGTCCACGTCGGGCGAAGGCACCACCTGATTGAAGTGGATGTTGAAGCCGTGGGCGAACATCAGCATCTTGCCCTTGCCGAGCGCCCCCTTGATGGACTCCTCGTACACCTGGCGCTGGGTCTGGTCGGGCAGGAGGATCATGATGATGTCGCCGGCGGCGGCGGCCTCGTTGACGCTCATGACCTTGAGCCCCGCCTTCTCGGCCCGGGTCCAGCTCTTCGAGCCCTTGTAGAGCCCGATCACCACGTCCTGGCCGGAATCCTTCAGGTTCAGGGCGTGCGCGTGCCCCTGGCTCCCGTAGCCGATGATGGCGACCTTCTTGCCCCGCAGGAGGCCGAGGTCGGCGTCCTGGTCGTAATAGATCTTGGCCGGCATGATGATGGGTCTCCCTTGGAAGTGATTAGTCCGCGAAACCGACGACCTTCGGATCCTGGCTCTGCGGGCGCGGCGGCCCCGGCCGCTTGCCCAGCTTCTCCTCCACCTTCCGCACGCGATTCTTGGGACTGCGGGCGATGGCCACCTTCCCCGTGCGCACCACTTCCTGGATGCCGAAGGGCCGCAGGAGCTCGATCATGGCCTCGATCTTCCCCTCCTCGCCGGTGGCCTCCAGCGTGTAGGTGGTGGGGGTCACGTCCACCACCTTGGCCCGGAAGATGTCCCCGATGCGGAGGATCTCCGCGCGGGCCCCCGGCTCCGCATTGACCTTGAGGAGGAGCATCTCCCGCTCCACGTGGTCCTCCTCGCTGAGGTCGGTCACCTTGATCACGTCGATGAGCTTGTGCAGCTGCTTGATCACCTGCTCGATGACGAAGGCGTCGCCGCGCACCACCAGCGTCATGCGCGAGACGGTGGGGTCGAGCGTCTCGCCCACCGACAGGCTCTCGATGTTGTAGCCGCGGGCGGAGAAGAGCCCCGCCACCCGGGAGAGCACGCCGAACTTGTTCTCCACGAGGACGGCGATGGTGTGCTTGCGCTGGTCGTCGCCGCTCACGCTAGAACCCCGTCTGCGACTTGGCCGCGCGATCGCGGACCTCCCGGCTGGGAGGCGCGACGATCATGTCGGTGTTGGCCCCGCCCGCGGGCACCATCGGAAACACGCACTCGTGCTTGTCCACCCACACGTCCACCAGCACCGGGCCCGGGGTGGCGATCATCTTCTCGAGCGCGGGCATCACCTCGCTGGGCTTGGTGGCGCGGATTCCCGTGCATCCGTAGGCCTCGGCCAGCTTCACGAAGTCGGGGCTGGGCCCGAGATCGATGGCGCTGAAGCGCTCCTTGTAGATGATCCGCTGCCACTGCCGCACCATGCCGTGCCCGCCGTTGTTGATGATGATGGTCTTCACGGGCAGGCGCTCCTCGTGACAGGTGGCGAGCTCCTGGCTGTTCATCTGGAAGGACCCGTCGCCGTCGATGTTGACGACGAGGCGGCCGGGGTTGCCCGCCTGCACGCCCATGGCGGTGGGGAGCCCGTAGCCCATGGTGCCGAGCCCGCCGGAGGTGCACCACATGCGCGGGTGCTTGAACCGGTAGTACTGGGCCGCCCACATCTGGTGCTGCCCCACCCCGGTGACCACGAACGCCTCCCCGTCGGTGAGCTTCGAGAGCTCCTCGATGACGAACTGGGGCTTGATGACGTCGTCGCTCCACTCGTAGCGGAGGGGCTGGTCGCGCCGCCACTCCGCTATCTGCGCCGCCCACTGGCGCCGCGTCTCCTTCATCACGCCCGCCGGATAGGACTTGAGCTCCTCGCGCACCGCCTCCAGCAGCTTGGCCAGCACGCGCTTGCAGTCGCCCACGATGGGGATGGCCACCGGGATGTTCTTCGAGATCGACGAGGGGTCGATGTCGACGTGGATGATCTCGGCGTTCGGCGCGAAGGCGTCCACCCGGCCGGTGACGCGGTCGTCGAAGCGCGCCCCCACCGACATGAGGACGTCGGAGTGGTGAACGGCCATGTTGGCGTAATACGTCCCGTGCATTCCCAGCATGTCCAGCGACAGGGGATGCGCCATGGGAAAGGCGCCCAGCCCCATGAGGGTCTGCGTGAGGGGAATCTGGGCCAGCTCCGCCAGCTCGAGCAGCTCCGGAGACGCGTCGGCGGAGATGGCGCCGCCCCCCACATAGAGCACCGGCCGCTTGGCGCGGATCAGCGAGCGCGCCGCCTTCTTGATCTGGCCGGGGTGGCCGTCGTAGGTGGGGTTGTACGAGCGGAGGTGGACGGTATCCGGATAGGAGAAGTCCCACTCCTTGACCAGGATGTCCTTGGGCAGGTCCACGTGTACGGGCCCCGGCCGGCCGCTCCGGGCGAGGAAGAACGCTTCCTTGATGGTGCCGGCGAGATCATCGCCGTCCTTCACCAGGAAGTTGTGCTTGGTGGCGGAGCGGGTGATCCCGACATTGTCGGCTTCCTGGAAGGCGTCGTTCCCGATGAGATGCGTGGGCACCTGCCCGGTGAAGGCCACCAGGGGGATCGAATCCATGAGGGCGTCCTGGAGCGCGGTCACCAGGTTGGTGGCGGCGGGCCCGGAGGTCACCAGGCAGACACCGACCCGACCGGTGGTGCGGGAATATCCCTCCGCCGCATGGCCGGCCGCCGCCTCCTGGCGAACCAGGATGTGGCGAATGCCCTCGAAGTCGTACAGGACATCGTAGATCGGCAGCACCGCGCCGCCGGGCAGGCCGAAGATGATGTCCACGCCTTCCTTCTTCAGTGACTCCAGCAAGATCCGCGCTCCTGACATCTTCACCGCTTGGTCTCCCTTCTTCGGTCGTTGCTTCGCGCCTTGGGCCCGTGACGGGGATCCGCGATCTGCGCCTGGGCGGCGGCCACCCACGCCACCGGCACCGAGTAGGGCGAGCACGACACATAGGTCATTCCCACCCGGTGGCAGAATTCCACCGAGGAGGGGTCGCCCCCGTGCTCGCCGCAGATTCCTACCTTGAGCCCCGGCCGCGTCGCGCGCCCGCGCTCGATCCCGATCGTGATCATCTCGCCCACACCCTCCTGGTCCAGCACCGCGAAGGGGTCGGCGGGGAGCAGCTTCTTCTCCAGGTAAAAGGGCAGGAACTTGCCGATGTCGTCGCGGCTATAGCCGAACGTCATCTGGGTGAGGTCGTTCGTCCCGAAGGAGAAGAACTCCGCGTATTCGGCGAGCTTGCCCGCCACCAGCGCGGCGCGGGGCACCTCGATCATGGTCCCCACCGTGTAGGGCACGCGCACGCCGGCCTCGCTCTGGACCACCTCCGCCACGCGCCGGGTCATGTCGGCGGTGAGGCGCATCTCCGCCACCGTCCCCGTCAGCGGGATCATGATCTCCGGCTCCACCCCCACCCCGAGCCGGGCCACCGCGCAGGCGGCCTCGATGATGGCCCGGACCTGCATGTCGTAGATCTCGGGAAAGGTGATGCCGAGCCGGCAGCCGCGGTGCCCGAGCATGGGATTGCTTTCCTGAAGCGCCTCCAGCCGCGCCTTGATCTCGCCCAGCTCCTGATGCCGGGCCGGATTGATCCCACGGGCGTCCAGGCGCGTGTACTCCTCGAGCACGTCCTTGTACTTGGGCAGGAACTCGTGGAGCGGCGGATCCAGGAGCCGGATCGTCACCGGCAGGCCCTTCATCGCGGTGAAGATCCCCACGAAGTCTTCCCGCTGAAAGGGCAGAAGCCGGTCCACCGCCTTCTGGCGGGTCTGGGCGTCCCCGGCCATGATCATCTCGCGGACGATGGGGATGCGATCCTCCGCGAAGAACATGTGCTCGGTGCGGACGAGCCCGATGCCCTCGGCCGCGAACTCGCGGGACTTCAGCGCGTCCTCCGGCGTGTCGGCATTGGCCCGCACCCGGGTGGTGGCGAGCTCGCGCGCCCAGGCCAGCAGCTCCTTGAACTCGGCGGAGAGCGTGGGATCGATGAGCGGCAGCGCGCCCCGCACCACGTCGCCGGTGGCGCCATTCAGCGTGATGGTCTGCCCCTCGCGCACCACCGCCCCGCCCACCCGGAAGAGCCGGCGCTCCTCCTCGACCACCACCTCGCCCGCGCCCACGATGCAGGCCTTGCCCATGCCGCGGGCCACCACCGCCGCGTGCGAGGTGAGGCCGCCGCGGGCGGTGAGAATGCCCTGGGAGGCGTGCATGCCGGCCACGTCCTCCGGCGAGGTCTCCGCGCGGACGAGGATCACCTTCTCCTCGTGGAGCGCCTTCTCCACCGCGAGGTCCGGATCGAAGACCACCGTCCCGGTGGCGGCGGCCGCGGTGGCCGCGAGACCCTGGGTCAGCGCCGTGTACTTGGCGCTCGGGTCCACCGTCTTCACCAGAAGCTGCTGCAGGGAGCCCGCGTCCACGCGGCGCACGGCGGTCTTCCGGTCGATCAGCCGCTCCCGCACCATCTCCACCGCGATGCGCACCGCGGCGCCGGCGGTACGCTTGCCGGAGCGGGTCTGCAGGAGGTGGAGCCGGCCTTCCTGCACCGTGAACTCCATGTCCTGCATGTCGCGATAGTGCTTCTCCAGCCGGTTCTTGATGGCGACGAGCTGGGCGAAGACCTTGGGCATGCGCTTCTCGAGCGCGGCCAGCGGCTCCGGGGTGCGAATCCCGGCCACCACGTCCTCGCCCTGGGCATTGACGAGGAACTCGCCGAAGAACCGCCGCTCGCCGGAGGAGGGATCGCGGCTGAAGCAGACCCCGGTGCCGGAGGTGTCACCGAGATTGCCGAAGACCATGGCCATCACCGTCACCGCCGTGCCCCAGTCGTCGGGAAGCCGGTGGATACGCCGGTAGTCCACCGCCTTCTTGGCAAACCACGAGTCGAACACCGCGTTGACGGCGAGGCGGAGCTGCTCGGCCGGGTCCTGGGGGAACGGCCGTCCGGTCTTCTCCTGCACCAGCGCCTTCGCGCTTGCCACGAGCTCGCGCAGCACGGCGGGCGGCACGTCAGCGTCGGTGCGGGCGCCCGCGCGAGCCTTGGCCTCGTCGAGGAGCCGATCGAAGGCGTGCCGCGGGATGCCCAGCACCACGTCGCCGAAGATGGTGAGAAAGCGGCGATAGCAATCCCAGGCAAAGCGCTCGTTCTTGGTCCAGCGGGCCAGACCCTCGACCGTCCGGTCATTGAGGCCGAGATTGAGGACGGTGTCCATCATGCCCGGCATGGAGGCGCGCGCGCCGGAGCGAACCGAAACCAGGAGGGGACGCTCGGGATCGCCGAGCTTGAGATCCGCCGCGGCCTCGAGCCGCGCGAGAGCGGCGAGCACCTGGGGCCAGAGCCCCGCCGGCGGCCGCTTGCCGCCGTCCACATAGGCCCGCCACGCCTCGGTGGTGATCGTGAATCCGGGGGGCACCGGGATGCCGAGGTTGGTCATCTCGGCCAGCTCGCAGCCCTTGCCGCCGAGCAGATCCCGGAGCGCGCTCGACCCCTCCGCCTTGCCGTTCGCAAAGGCGTAGACGTACTTGGGGCCGCGGCCGGGGCGCTTGGCGGACCTCGCCCGCGAGCGGCCGCGCGCCTTTGCCTGCGCCATCGAGCGAGTCCTCCACCGCCGAGACATGGGTACAGAAAAAATTAGGCCCGTCCAGGGCCTGGATTATCCGCCCATGCTACGGAAGGGACTCTCGAATGTCAACGAATAATCTTGCCGCCACGCGGACTTACGAAGGGCTACACCTGCCGAAGCTTCAGGGAAAGCGTCAGGCCACGGGCTTCTTTTTCCGCGCGACGGCCCCCGTCCCGCCCGCCGGGTGCACGCTCTGGGTCCCCATGACCAGCCGCTCCACGGCCGTGAGATGGTCGAGCACGGCGCGATGGGCCCCCACCTCGTCGCGGCGCCTTATCGCGTCAAGGATGCGCTGATGGTCCTCGTGGGAGCGCGTGGGGCGGCCGGGCGTGTGCAGGGACTCCTCCCGGCTCTGGGTGAGAAGGTCCATGAGGGCGCCGTCGATCCGGCTGATGGCCCGGTTGTGGGCGCTGGCGGCCATGGCGCCGTGAAAGGCCGCATCCTGGATGAGCCCCGTCCGGCCCTGCGCGACCTCCTTGGCCTGCTCCTCGAGGATCCGCGCCATCTCGCCGATGTCCTCGGGCGTGGCGCGCCGCGCGGCCAGGGCGGCAATGGCGGGCTCGAGCAGGCGGCGGGCCTCGAAGAGCTCACCCACCGCCTCTCGATGAGGCAGGATGACCAGGGCCAGCGGCTCGATCAGAGTCTCCACGGAGATGTCGCGGACGAAGGTGCCTTCCCCCGCGCGGATCTCGATGAGCCCCCGGCTCTGCAACGCCCGGAGCGCCTCCCGCACCGACGTCCGGCTCACCATGAACTTCTCGGCGAGGTCGCGCTCGGGCGGGAGCTGATCGCCCGACTTGAGCTTGCCCTCCGAGATCAGCTGCTTGACCTGGCGGACGATCTCCTCGTAGATCCGCGTGCTCTTGACCGGCTCGATGTCCATGCTATCCCGCCGCGGCTTCTTCGCTCGCCGCCGCCGCCCGGCGCCGGGCGGCGAGCCAGCCGACGAGGACAATGGCCCCCGCCAGGCCGGCGCGGAGCGCCCACTCCGCCACGTCCGGCACGTCGCCCAGGCGACTGACCACGAAGTGATCGTGGACCAGCATCTTGCCCGCCACCTCGCCCAGGATGCCGCCCGCGATGAGGATGATCCACGGATAGCGGTTCATGAGGGTCGCGAGCACCCCGCTGCCCCACACCACGATGGGGATGCTGAGCGCGATGCCGAACACCACCAGGGTCATGTCGCCGTCCGCGGCGCCGGCCACCCCGATCACGTTGTCGAGGCTCATGACGACGTCGGCCACGAGGATGATCCAGATCGCCTCGAGGAGCGAGGTGCCGTGGCGCACGTGGCCCTCCTCGACGCTGTCGGACTGTCGGACCAGCTTGATGGCGATCCAGATCAGGAGCAAGCCGCCCACCGCCTGCAGCAGCGGGATCCGCAGGAGGTGGGTGATGATGCCGATGAAGAGCAGGCGCAGGCCCACCGCCCCCACCGTGCCCCAGATCCGGCCGAGAAACTGCTGGCGCCGGGGCAAGGTCCGGACGGCGAGCGCGATCACGAGCGCATTGTCGCCGGCCAGAGCCAGGTCGATGAGCACGATCTTCAGGACGCCGGCGGCGAAATCGAGGTTCACGAGTCTCCCGTCAGGATGTTGATCGCGGCCAGGGTCACAGCATACCCCACCACCCGGCTAGGAGGCCACGCCGGCGGTCTCCGGGGCCCGCCGGTTCCGGCGACGCCATGCCGACAGCGCGGGCATGGCGAAGAAGAAGAGCGCGAGCGCGGTGATGGCGGCGGCGATGGGCCGGGTGGCGAAGATGGTCAGGGAGCCCTGGGACATGATGAGGCTCTGGCGGAGCGCGTTCTCCGCATGGTCGCCCAGCACGAGCGCCAGCACCAGGGGCGCCAGCGGATAGTCGAGCTTCTTGAAGACATAGCCAATCACGCCGAAGATGATCATGTACCAGATGTCGATCATGCTGCTGTGCACCGCGTAGGCGCCCACCGCGCACACCACCACGATGAGGGGCGTGAGGATGGCGAAGGGCACCCGCAGGATGGCGGCGAAGAAGGGCACGAAGGCGAGCACCATCAGGACGCCGATGATATTGCCGGTATACATGCTCGCGATGAGGCCCCACACGAAGTCCGGCCGTTCCTTGAACAGCATGGGGCCCGGCTGGAGGCCCCAGATGATGAGCCCGCCCAGCATCACCGCCGCGGTGGGCGAGCCGGGAATCCCGAGCGTGATCATGGGCAGCATCGCCGCCACGCCGGCCGCGTGGGCGGCGGTCTCCGGCGCCACCACCCCTTCCAGCTCGCCCTTGCCGAAGCGCTCCGGATGCTTGGAGAAGCGCTTGGCGAAGGAATAGCTCATGAAGGAGGCGGGGGTGGCGCCCCCCGGCTTGAAGCCCATCCAGAAGCCCACGAAGGACCCGCGCAGGAACGTCCGCCAGTAGCGCGGCAGGACCTTCCACGTCTCCAGCACCACCCGCGGCGACATTCCGGTCTGCACGCCCTTGAAGGCCAGCCCTTCCTCCACGCTGAGCAGGATCTCGCCGATCCCGAAGAGCCCGATCACCGCGATGATGAAGTCGAAGCCCTGCATGAGCTCGGTGACGCCGAAGGTCATCCGCAGCTGGCCGGTCACGATGTCCAGCCCCACGCAGGCGAGGATGAAGCCGAGCAAGATGGACACCAGCGACTTCACCGCGCTGCCGCCGCCCAGTCCCACGAAGGACGAGAAGGTCAGGAACTGGATGGCGAAGATCTCGGGCGGCCCGAAGTGGAGCGCGACGTCCGCGAGCACGGGCGCGAAGAACGTGATGAGGATGATGGAGAACAGCGCGCCCACGAAGGACGAGGTGAAGGCGGCGGTGAGGGCCTGCCCGCCCTTGCCCTGCTTGGCGAGAGGGTAGCCGTCGAAGGTGGTGGCCACCGACCATGGCTCACCCGGAATATTGAAGAGCACCGAGGTGATGGCGCCGCCGAACAGCGCCCCCCAGTAGATCGACGTGAGCAGGATGATGGCCGAGGTCGGCGGCATCCGCATCGTGAGCGGCAGCAGGATGGCGACGCCATTGGCGCCCCCCAGCCCGGGCAGGACGCCGATGATGGTGCCCAGCGTGATTCCCACCACCGCGAAGAACAGGTTCTGGTGAGTGAGGGCCTGCTCGAAGCCCAGGAAGATCCCCTCGAAGCCCACCGATCAGTACCCCAGCCAGCTCTCGAGCGGGCCCTTGGGCATGGGCACGAGGAACCACAGCTCGAACACCATGAAGAGGATCACCGGCACCGCCAGGCTGAGCGCCAGCACCGCGCGCCAGCCATGATGGCCCACCCGCCGCATGTAGAAGCCCAGGTAGAGGCCGGCCGCCACGTAGAGCCCGATGAGCTGGGTGAGCAGCACCATGGCGGTGGCCGGCCAGAGCACGGTGAGCACCGGCCCCAGCTGCGCCCGGGTCACGAAGGGGGCTCCCGGCGCCCGACGCCATGCCTGCACGAGGACGATCACCGCGCAGGCGAGCAGGGCCACCGACAGCCAGAACGGGAAGAAGCCGCTGCGTGGCCCGTCGGTGCCCCACCCGATACCCAGGCGGAGGGCGTCGAGCACCACGATGCCGCCCACCAGCGCCAGCATCGACGCCGTGACGAGGTCGGCGACGCGCATGCTACTTCTTGAGCAAGCCGCCCTTGGTCATCAGGTCCTTGTGAAGCTGCTCGTTCTCCTCCACCCACTTCACGTACTCGGGCCCGGTCGAGAAGGCGGCTTTCAGCGCGCCCTCCTCGAGGTACTTCTTCCACTCCGGCGTCTCGGTGACCTTCTTGAGGAACGCCACATACCATCCGGCCGCTTCCTTGGGCATGTCGGGCGCCCCGAAGATGCCCCGCAGCATGAGGTAGTGGAGATCGGCGCCCAGCGCCTCCTTCACGGTGGGCACGTCCTTCCACCCTTCTACCGGGATGCGCGCGGTGTCGAACACGGCGAGGGGGCGCACCCGGCCGCCCTTCCAGTGCCCCACGCACTCGGCCGGGTTATTGACGGTCGAGTCCACGTGCTTGCCCACCAGGTTCACGCAGACCTCCCCGCCCCCCTTGAAGGGCACGTAGGTGAACTTCACGCCCTGGCTCTGCTCGAGGAGAATGGTGATGATCTGGTCTTCCTGCGCCGAGCCGGTGCCGCCCATCTTCATCGTGCCGCCCTTCTCCTTCACGGCGGCCATGAACTCCCGGGCGGTCTTGTACGGGGCTTCCGCGTTCACCCACAGGATGAACTCGTCCAGCGCCAGGCGCGCCACCGGGGTGAGGTCGCGCCAGGAAAACGGCACGCCGGTATGCAGCGGGGTGGTGAAGAGATTGGAGAGCGTGATGATGATGGTGTGGGCGTCGCCCTTCTTGCCCTTCACGTGGAGGAAGCCCTCGGCGCCCGCGCCCCCGGACTTGTTCACCACGATGATGGGGCGCGGCGAGAGCTTGTGCTTGTCGGAGATATTGGCGATGAGGCGGGCCATCTGGTCCGCCCCGCCCGCGGTGCCGGCGGGCACCACGAACTCGATGGGCTTGCTGGGCTCCCAGGCCGCCGACACGGGCGTCGAGATCGCCCCCGCCCAGACGACGGCCACGAGGCTCGCGATGAGCGCTCTCGATACCTGCCGCCTCGAGCGTCGTCCTTGACGTGTCATGGCTGGCCCTCCATTGGGAGATGGGCGAGGCTACATACACACAACCCGTTCCGACGCCCGCCGGATCCCCGCCCTCGATCGAGCATCGAAGGCGGAGCCGGCGGCGGCGGAGAGCGCTAGAGCGCGGCGGTCGCCGGCCGGCCCTCTTTCCAGAAGGGGATGACCCCCGGAATCTCCCACTTGTTCCACATCTCGTCCACCTTGGCCTGGAAGTAGTCCAGATCCTCCTCGATGAAGTGGGCGAAGCGGCCCTGCTTCAGGAGGTACTCGCGCACGGGCTTGCGCGGCCGCCCCTCGGCGATGGCCTTGGACTTGCCATAGTGCCGGACCACGCCGTCCTCGACTTCATAGAGCGGGAACACGCCGGTCTCGACGGCCAGCTCGCCCAGCTCGTGCGAGAGCATGGGGTCGTAGTCCCAGCCCTTCGGACACGGGTCGAGGGAGTGGATGAAGGTCGGCCCGCCGATGGTCAGCGCCTTGCGGACCTTGTTCATCATCTCCACCGCATAGGAGGCGTCCACCGTGGCCACGTACCGGCACTCCGGGTGGCCGGCGGCGAGCATCCCCGCCATGTTCTTCTTCCACCGGGTGTGGATCAGCCGCTTCACGGAGCCGGGCGGGCTGAAGGTGGTGTTGGCGCCGTAGGGAGTCGAGCCCGAGAGCTGGATGTCGGTATTGGCGTAGGACTCGTTGTCGTACATCAGGATCAGGGAGTTGTACTCCCGGTGGGTGAGGGTGGCGGAGATCGCCCCCAGGCCCATGTCGGCGCCGCCGCCGTCCCCGCAGAAGGCGATGACGTTGATCGGCTCCGCCTTCATCCGCCCCTTCTTCATCAGCGCCTTGAGCCCGGCCGCGGTGCCGAGCGCCGCCGAGCCGGACGACCCGAGCTGGGTGTGCATCCACGGCACCACCCACGGCGTCGTGTAGTAGGTGGTATTGGCCACGTACATGCAGCCGGTGGCGCCGAGCACGATGGTGCGGGGACCGGCCGCCTTGACCATGAGCTTCATCACCAGCGCCGACTCGCAGCCCTGGCAGGTCCGGTGGCCCGAGGTGAAGTACTCCTCGATGGTGACCTTCTTGACGCCCTTGAAGGGCTGGAGGAGCTGGGTCGCGTTCGTGAAAGCTTCCGCCATATCGATCTCCTTACTCTCGGACGCCGAGCCACAGCGTCTTGAGGGGGGACTTCCCGGTCTTGGCCGCCTCGTAGCAGAGATCGGTGGCCTTGTAGACGTCTTCCAGCGTCACCTCGCGCCCGCCCAGCCCGCAGATGAAGGACAGGAGCGGCGGCCGCTTGTCGGAATTGTACATGGCGGCGCGAATCTCGTTGGCGACCACGCCGGAGCCGAAGGGCGACCCGAAGGAGTAATCGCGGTCGATGACCCCGATGGCCTTGGCCCCCGAGAGCGCCGCCACCATCTTCTCGGTGGGGAAGGGCCGGAACCACCGCGGCCGGATGAGCCCCACCTTCTTGCCCTGCGCCCGCATGTTGCGGATGCCGACCTTGAAGGGCAGCGAGATGGTGCCCATGCCCATGAGGATGACGTCGGCGTCTTCCGTCATGTACTCCTCGAACCACGGATTCTCGGGGCCCCGGCCGAACTCCTTGCGGAAGTCGGCGTAGGCCTCCTCGATCACGGTATAGGCGCGATTCATCGCCTCGTTGTTCTGGCGGCGGATCTCGATGACCCAGTCCTCGTTGGCCTGAGGGGCCACCGTGATGGGATTGTCAGGATGGAGCTGAAGGTCGCCCCGGTCGTACTTGGGGAGGAATCGGTCCACCTTGGCCTTGGTCGGCACCTGGACGATGGTCTGCGAATGGGTGAGGAAGGCCCCGTCCGCCGAGATCGCGATGGGCAGGAACACCCGCCGGTCCTCGGCGATGCGGTAGGCCAGCAGCGTGGTGTCCAGCATCTCCTGGGCGGTGTCCACCCAGATGAGCAGCCACCCGAGGTCGCGGACGACGAGGGCGTCGTTGTGCTCCACCCCGAACGCGCCCGGATCGTCGAGGGCGCGGTTTCCCACCATGCACACCATCGGCACCCGGAGGGGCGGGGTGACGGTGAGGCACTCCATCGCGTACATCCAGCCCACCCCGGACGAGCCGCAGAAGACTCGCGCCCCCACCGTGGAGGCGTGCTTGACGATCTCGAACTGGCTGTGCTCGCCCTCGGCCACGATGTACTCGGCCACCAGAAGCCCATTGGAGATCTTCTTGGCGATGGCCTGCATCACGGTGTCGTAGGGGCGGATGGGATACGCGGTCACCACGTCGATGTCGGCGAGAGTCAGGGCCTCCGCGCAGGCCTCGCTTCCGGAGATGAGCATTTCCTTGTCATCGGTCGCTACCGGCTTGGTCTCGACGGCCATTGATATCTCCTCGCGCTAGACTTTCTTGGCGGCGTTCTCACCGGGGATGCCCGCGGTGATCTCGGTGCCGCCCTGGTCCATGTCGTGCTGGATCTCCTGCTCGTACTGGCCGCGGAAGCGGAAGCCGTGCGAGCGCACGATGTGCGACTTGTCGTTGATCTTGCCGGTCATCCAGAGCTTGTACTTGCTCTTGTCGGTCCGCCACATCTCCCACTGGCTGGCGTTGTCCTCGAAGGACGCCTCGTTGACCATGGTGATGCAGTCCTTGGCCGGGCACACCGCCTCGCACACCCCGCAGCCGCAGCAGGACTCCATGTTGGCGTCGTAGAGCCCGTCGGAGGTCACGTCGAAACAGGAGTCGGGGCACTGGATCCAGCACAGCGTGCACTTGACGCACTTGTCGAAGTCGATCACCGGCCGCATGGTGCGGGTGGTGAACTTCTTGAAGTAGGGGTTGCGCTCGGGGACATAGCCCTTGCCGTCTTCCATGGGCTTCCCCACGGGAATGGCCGGGATGCTGACCCCTTCCCGCATCTCCCACCACTTGGGCTTCTCGAAGGAGAACGGCGTCTCGGTATTGCCATCGGTCACCTTGACCGCGCGCGTCTCCAGCCGGTCGTAGGTCTTGCGGGCGGACGCCACCTTGAGATCCGAGCCCCACTCCGCCTCTGCGATCGCCGCGCACACCGCGTCCAGCGACAGGAAGCCCGGCTGGATCTTGGCCAGAGCGCCCAGGATGCGCGCCTCGGTGTGGTCCTCCTTGAACACCCAGAGACCGGAGAAGGAGGCTTTGGCGCGAATCAGGGTCAGGTTGTAGGGGGTGTCCTTCTTGTGGATGTCCTTGAGAAGGCCCTCCGCGGGCTGGAGCGAGGTCATCAGCAATGTCCCGTTGGGCAGGGTGAGCTGATTGATCGGCTGGAGCCCGTACCAGGCCCAGGACTCCACGCCCTTGGCGAGGGTGTCGTCCACGCAGATGGTGATGTCCACTTCCTTCGGCTCGTATCGCGCCATGTTCTGCTCGAGCTCTTCCTGGGTGTCGGCGACGATGGCAAAGTCCTTCGCGGGAATGCCGTTCCGCTGGGGGCTGTCACCGTAGCGGCCGAAGGCGATGCCCCAGCGCCCGGCCTTCCGGGCGGACAGCACGATCCCGCGCACGATGCGGGCGGCCAGGTTCTTCTGGAAGATGCCGCGATAGACGACCTCGCACGTGAAATGCGCCATGCTTGCCTCCTGATGAAGGAACGAGACCCTGCGAGTCAGAATCCGCCAGCCCGAAAGCGGCCCTGGTAGGCTGGTCGGACCATACTATGCGCCACCCGCCGGGGAGCTTGTCAAGCGGGGATCGCGCGGCACGTGGTGCCGGGGCTATCGGGACGAACTGCTGCGGAATATCAAGTACTTGAGGCCATATCCGCGAAGTAGCGGTGGATGGTCGGATCGTCCGTCAGCTCCGGGTGGAACGAGGCGACCAGGACCGAGCCCTCGCGCGCCATCACGCATTCGCCTCCATGCTCCACCAGCGGCGTGACCGCCGGCCCCATGCGCCGGATGCGCGGGGCGCGGATGAAGATGACCTTGAGAGGCGCCGGGCCCGAGCCCAGATCCGCGGTCACCTCGGTCTCGAACGATTCCTTCTGGCGGCCGTAGGCGTTGCGCTCCGCGGTGATGTCGATGAAGCCGAGCGAGCGCTGCTGCGGGCTCTCGACATCCCGGGCGAGGAGGATGAGCCCCGCGCAGGTGCCGAAGATGGGCTTCCCACCCGCATGGAACTTCTCCAGGGCGGGAAAGAAGTCCCAGGCGTCCATGAGCTTGAGCAAGGTCGTGCTCTCACCGCCCGGCATGATCAGGCCGGATAGCCCCTCCAGCTCCCCGGGCTTGCGCACCTCTCTCCACGGCACGCCGATCCGCTCCAGCGCGCGGGCGTGGAGCGCGAAATCCCCCTGCAGCGCCAGCACGCCGATGGTCACGCTCACCGCTCCCGGAGCCAGGTCAGCACGATCTCCGCGTTGCGGTCCGGCGGGAACACCGGGTACCACACCTTCACGATGCGGCTGCCGTCCACGTACCAGGCCATGCGCTTGATGAGCGTGCGGGGGCCGCCGCTCGGCACCGGATACTCGAAGGTGGGCAGCGCCAGCGCGCGGGTGAGCGCGAGCGCCTCGTCGCTGAGCATCTCGAACGGAATATGGTTGCGGGCGGCGAACTCCCGCTGGTACGCCGTGTCCTGGGTGCTCACCGCCGCCAGGCGCACCCCCGCCGCGGCGAACTCGGCGGCCAGGTCGCGAAAGCCGCAGCTCTGCGGCGTGCAGCCCCGCGCGCCCGGGATGGCGTCCCACTCGGGGCCGGCGGAGCGCCCGCCCTCACCGGTGCGCGGATAGAAGAACAGCACCCCGGGCGCGGCGGCCCACTGACGCAGATCGACCGCGCGCCCGGACGTGGCCGGCAACGTCACCGCCGGGACGGCCGCCCCGGGGAGATGGGCGGCGGCCCCATCGTCCACGGGCACGGGCAGCCCCGGCGGCAGCGTGTGGAGACTTCCCGCCACTACCAGCCTCGCGTCTGCAAGAGGTCCGACTCCTTGAGCTTGGAGGTCTCGATGCCGGGCATCGCCTCGCCCAGATCCTCCGATACCTTGGCCAGCACGTCGGCATCCCTGAAGTGGGTGGTGGCCTGCACGATGGCGCGCGCGCGGGTGGCGGGATCGGACGACTTGAAGATGCCGGAGCCCACGAACACCGCCTCCGCGCCGAGCTGCATCATGAGCGCGGCGTCGGCGGGAGTGGCGATGCCGCCGGCCGAGAAGTTCGGCACCGGCAGCTTTCCTTCCGCGGCGATGAGGCGCAGCAGCTCGTAGGGGGCGCCGAGGTTCTTGGCCTCGGTCATGAGCTCCTCCGGCCCCAGCGACTTCAGCCGGCGGATGCCCGAGATCACCGCGCGCATGTGCCGCACCGCCTCCACGATATTCCCCGAGCCCGCCTCGCCCTTGGTGCGGATCATGGCCGCGCCCTCGCCGATGCGGCGAAGCGCCTCGCCCAGATCCCGGCAGCCGCAGACGAAGGGCACCTTGAAGGCGAACTTGTCCACGTGGAAGTGCTCGTCGGCGGGGGTGAGCACCTCGGACTCGTCGATGTAGTCCACGCCCAGCGACTCCAGGATCTGCGCCTCCACGAAGTGGCCGATCCGGCACTTGGCCATCACCGGGATGGACACCGATTGCTGGATCTCCTTGATCTTCTTCACCGGCGACATCCGCGCCACGCCGCCGTCGCGCCGGATATCGGAGGGCACCCGCTCCAGCGCCATCACCGCCGCCGCGCCGGCGTCCTCGGCGATCTTGGCCTGCTCGGCATTGGTCACGTCCATGATCACGCCGCCCTTGAGCATTTCCGCCAGCCCGACCTTCAGTCTCAGTGTTCCGGTGTCTGCCATTGCCGTGGTCTCCTTTTCTGGATTGACTGCCGTGGAACCGTCAGTTCCCGCCCAGCCGGGCGAGAAGGCGTGCCTTGGCCATCGGCCACTCCGCCTCGAGCAGCGAGAACGCCGCGGTGTCGCGAATGCCGCCGTCCGAGGCCGGCCGGTGGGCGCGGAGCACTCCGTCGAAGCGGGCGCCGATCCGCTCGATGGCGGCGCGAGAGCGCGCGTTGCGCGCATCGGTGTTGAGCTTCACCGCGTGCACGCGCCAGACCTCGAATGCGTGCGTGAGCATCAGGAGCTTCGCTTCCGTGTTCAGCGGCGTGCGCTGGGCCGCGGCGGCCAGCCAGGTCCAGCCGATCTCCACCACGTCGGGCCGCTCCGCCCCGCGCTGGTGGACATTGCCCGCCGGCCAGGGCCAGAACTCGATATTGCCGAAGCGCGTGCACCCCACCACCTGCCCGCTCCCGCGCGAGACGGTGGCGAAGGGCAGCGCGCGTCCCGCCGCCTGATCGGCGAGCGCCGACTCGATGTAGGCCCGCATGGCGCCCAGGTCCGGCGGCACCAGAGTGAAGTGGTAGGTGTCGCGGGGCCCGCATGCGGCCGCGACGAGCGCGGCCGCATGCGCGAGCCCGAGCGGCTCGAGCCGCACATGCCGCCCCTCGAGCGTCACCGGCGCCACGCGCGGGGCGGCGGCCACGCCGGCCGCCACCGTCATCGGAGCGCCTCGTCGAGGTCGGCCAGAAGGTCCGCCGGATCCTCGAGACCCACCGATACCCGCACCAGCCCGGGGCCGATGCCCAGCGCGGCCTTGTCCTCGTCCGACACGCGCCGGTGCGAGGTGCGGGCGGGATAGGTCCAGGTCGTGGCCACATCACCGAAGCTCGGCGCGAACTCCATGAGGCGGGTGCGCGCCATGAAGCGCTCCACCGCCAGCGCGCCGCCGGCCAGGTCGAACGACAGCATGGCCCCCATCACCCCCGCGGGCATGAGCCGCTTGGCGAGCCCATGCTGGGGATGCGAGGCCAGCCCCGGATAGTAAACGCGGGCCACCGCGGCGTGGCGCTCGAGGTACTGCCCCAGCGCCAGCGCGGTGGCGGACTGGCGCTCCAGCCGCACGGCCAGGGTGCGCGCCCCGCGGGTGGCGAGCCAGGCGTCGAAGGGACCGAGGTTGGTGCCGGCGCGGATCATGGCCGCGCGCAGCCGCTCCATCGGCTCCTTGAGCCCCAGCACCAGGCCGCCGGTGACGTCGCCGTGACCGGAGATGAACTTAGTGAGGCTGTGCATCACCACGGTGGCGCCGTGCTCGATGGGCCGCAGCACCGCCGGCGAGGCCATCGAGGAATCCACCACGAGATCGATGCCCCGCGGGGCGAGCGCCGCCGCCACCGCGGGCAGGTCCACCAGGCGGAGGAGCGGGTTCGAGATGGATTCCACGAACACCGCGCGCGTGGCCGGACGCAGCGCGCTCAGGACGGCGGCGGTATCGGTGGCGTCCACGAAGGTGGTCTCGACGCCGAGCCGGCGGCCGTCGGTGGCCAGATAGGCGGCGGTCGTTCCGTAGAGGTCGCGCGCGGCCACCACGTGATCGCCGGCGGAGAGCAGCCCCAGCAGCCAGGCGGTGGTGGCGCCCATGCCGGAGGCGCAGGCCACCGCGGCCTCGGCTCCCTCGAACGCGGCCACCAGCTCCTCGAGCATGGTGTGATTCCCGGTGCCGTAGCGGCCGTAGACGTAGCCGGCCTTCTTGCCCTCCCACACCGACTCCACCATCTCCATGTCCTCGAACACGTAGACATTGGTCTGGTAGATGGGCGGCGTGAGGGGGCGGCTCGCGGAGGGAAGGTCGCGGCCTCCCCGGGCGGCGACGGTGTCGAACTTCACGGGTTTGCTCCTCCTCTCCCTCAGACCAGCGGCACCGCGAGCTCGGGCTCGCGCAGGGGACGTCCCGACGGGAGGCGCACGTGCTCGCGAACAGACTCGGCCAGCCGCCGCACGCCTTCCTCGATCTGCGCCACCGGAACGGCGGAGAACGACAGGCGCAGCGCGCGCGCGCCGCCGCCGTCCACGAAGAAGGCGCTGCCCGGCGTGAAGGTGACGCCGCGGCTCTGCGCCCGCGGGAGGAGCGCCGCGGCCTCCATGCCCTCGGGAAGCGTGAGCAGCAGCGAGAAGCCGCCGCGGGTCTCCGTCCAGGTGACTCCCGCCGGCATGAACCGGCGCAGGCTCTCGAGCAAGGCGTCGCGACGGCGCCCGTACTCCTTGAGCGCGCGCGCCTGGTGCCGGTCGAGCAGACGGCGCTGGCAGAAGTGGTAGACGGCGGCCTGGATGAGCGGGCTCGTGTGGATGTCGGCGAGCTGCTTGGCCATCTCGAGCCGCTCCACCAGCTCGGGCGGCGCCACGATCCACCCCAGGCGCAGGCCCGGGAACAGGATCTTGGAGAACGTGCCGAGGTAGACCACCAGCCCCGAGGTGTCGAGCGCCTTCAGCGGCGCGGGCGGGCGCTCGCCGTAGAAGAGGGTGCCGTCGAAGCCGTCCTCCACGATGGGCAGCCGATGGCGGGCCGCCACGTCGAGGAGGCGCTGCCGCGCGGGCAGCCCCATGGTCAGCCCGGTGGGGTTGTGGGCGCTCGGCTGGCAGTAGAGAAACTTGGGCTGCTGCCGCTCGAGCAGGCGCTCGAGCTGTCCCACGTCGAGGCCGTCCTGGTCCATCGGCACCGCCAGGAGCTCGGCCCCGAAGGAGCGGAACACCTGCATCGCCCGCGGATAGGACGGCCGCTCGATGGCCACGAAGTCTCCCGGATCGAGGAGGGTGCGCGCCACGAGATCGAAGCCCTGCTGCGAGCCATTGACGATGAGGATCTCTTCCGGCCGCGCCTCCACCCCGAAGCGAAGCAGATAGCTGGCCAGGTACTGGCGCAGCGGCGGATAGCCGGCCGGCGCGTAGTACTGGAGCAGCTCCCGCCCCTCCGCGCGGATCACCGTGTTGAGCACCCGGCGGAAGGCGTCGGTGGGAAACAGCGTGCTATCCGGCATGCCCCCCGCGAACGAGATGAGCCCCGCCGACGGCCGGGCGACATTCGCGTGCGCCTGACGGCGCATGTCGGCCCAGACCACCTGCGCCCGCTTCGACAGGAGGCCGGACCAGTCCAGCCTCGGCAGCGCGACCGGCGCCGCGGGCGCCCCCTGCGGGAGCCGGTCGGCCACGAAGGTCCCCTGCCCGACATGCGCCCGTGCCCAGCCCGCGGCCACCAGCTCCTCGTACGCCGTCGCCACCGTGGTCCGGTTCACGCCCAGCTCGGCGGCAAGCTCTCGCGTCGCCGGAAGCTTGACGCCGGGCGCGAGCAATCCCTGGGTGATGAGGCGCTCGATATGGCCCTGGATCTGGCGCGCCAGCGGCAGCCGGCCCTCACCTCCCGGGCTCCGATCCAGAGGGATCTTCATGAGGTCACCATCAGCCATTTTGCTCACAACAAAGCCCATGTAAAGGGCCAATTGGATGAATCTCCGGCCATCCAATAGCCGTGGGCAGGGGGGCGTGATATCATCCGGGCTCGTCGCGGCCGGTCCCCACTCCGGCCCCCGAAAGGGATCGCAAGCCATGCCCGGTCTGGTGGTGCTCGAATCCATGTGGAACCGCAAGGGCCGCCTCCTCGAGGACGAGCCCTCGGTCCTTCCCTACCTCAAGGCGATACGCCAGTCCCTGGCCTGGGAGGGGATACGGGTCAACCTGGTCTATCGCCGCTTCTACAGCAGCTATGACCTGGGCCTCCTCCTCGAGGAGGCGCGCCGGAAGCGGAATTTCCAGGTCTGCTACATCGCGTCCCATGGACAGCGGCGGAAGCTGGTGGGCATCGGCAACCGGGTCATCCGGCTCGAGACCCTGGTGGATCACTGCCGCCCCAGCCCGAACCTGGGATACATCTTCGGCGCCTGCGACTTCGTCGATCCCGACACCGCGAGCAACTTCCTCCAGGCCACCGGCGCCCGCTTCGTGGCGGGATACCAGAAGCCGATTCCCTGGACGGAATCCATGCTGGTGGACTGCTTGTTCCTGTCCTATCTCCTCGGCGGCACCATGAAGTGGATCCGCACCAAGCACGGCGAGCGCGTTCCGCCGCTGCGGGGCACGGAGGACTTCGAGATCACGCGCTCGGCGAATCCGCAAAAGGTGACGGGGCAGCTCTACCGGGACTTCCCCCTCGCCCACGACATCACCTTCTCGCTCTTCACGCTGAACCGGAAGCAGGGACGGGCGCCCGAGGTGGTGAACTCCTTCGACGCCTACCGTCGCCGCGTGGAGCGGGCGCGCCGGCTGGTCCGGGACATCTAGGCGATCGCGATGGCCGCCGGCGAGGCGCCCGTGAAGGCCGCGATCAAGTGGATGGACGCCCAGCTTCGCGACGTCCCCGGCGCCGACCGCGTCAAGCTCCTGGACGAGGCGGCGCGGCGCTTCGATCTCTCGCCCCTGGAGGCGGATTTCCTCCTGCGGCACTTCACCGGCCCGGCGGACCGCGCGTGACCGACGCCCAGAAGGCGCGGGTGCGCGAGCAATTTGGCGCGAGCGCCGCCGCCTATGTCCAGAGCCCCGGCCATGCGAGCGGGCCCGACCTCGACGCCCTCGTCGCGTGGGGCCGCGCGCGCGGCCCGCGGCGCGTCCTCGACGTCGCCACCGGCGGCGGCCATACCGCGGCCGCCTTCGGCGCCTTCTCGCCCAGCGTGATCGCCACCGACCTCACCGAGCCCATGCTGCGGGCGGCCCGCGATGTCGCCGCCGCGCGACGCCTCCCCGGCGTCCGCTTCCTCGCCGCCGACGCGGAGGCGCTTCCGTTCCGCGGCGGGAGCTTCGCGGTGGTGACCTGCCGCATCGCCGCCCATCACTTCCCCGCCCTGCTCCCGCCGCTCCGTGAGGTCGCCCGCGTGCTGTCGGCGGGCGGCGCCTTCCTGGTCGAGGACATCCTCGGTCACGAGGATACCGACTGCGCGGCGTTCATCACGGAGGTGGAGCGGCGCCGCGATCCTTCGCACGTGCGCGCCTATTCCCTCCGGGAGTGGGTCGCCTTCCTCCGCGCGGCGGGTCTGACCGTGATCGACGAGAAGGTCCTCTCGAAGTCCCGGCCGTGGGACGACTGGACCACCCGGGCGCGCATGACGCCGGCCGCCCGCGCGGAGCTGGAGCGCTTCGTCCTCGACGCGCCCGCGCGCTGCCGCGAGGCCTTCGACTTCCACGTCGAGGACGGGCGCATCGCGTCGTTCGCCGACCGGCTGCTCCTCCTCCGCGCCGACCGCGACTAGCGGCTCCCCTCGGTGGCGTGTAAGTTCGCCCCGCCGAGCGCAGATCTTACCCTGGTCATTCCCGTCACTGACAGGTGGCCGGAGAGCCGCGCCGCCGGCAACGCGCGCGTTCCCGCGAGCTTATGGGAACGCGGGTGCTCCCATTTACATGGCTGGGGCTGGCAAGTGCATTGCGTACACTTTGAGTGATGCGCACCCGTTCGACCGAGGAGGACCGGCACATGCTGAAAACGATGGCGGGATTCCTGACGGGCATCACGCTCCTGGCGGGGGTGGCGGCGGCGGCGGAGATCGAGGGCAAGATCAAGTCCATCGATACCGCGACGCGCTCGATCACGCTCGAGAACGGCACGCTGCTCGTCATGCGCACCGGGGCGGTGGTGGATGATCACCGCCTGCTGCAGCCCGGCGCCGAGATTCGCGCGAGCTACGAGGAGAAGGACGGGCAGAAGGTCGTACACAAGCTCGAGCCCGCTCGCTAGGACGATCCTCGGAGCGCCACGATGGTGGCGCCCCACCCGCCGCGCTCCGCCGGCGCGTCCCGGAACGCCACCACCAGCGGATGTCCGTCCAGCAGGGCGCGCACCGCCCGGCGCTGGACGCCGATCCCCCGTCCGTGGATGAGCCTCACCTCGCGGAAGCCGCGTGCCGCCGCCGCATGAAGATACTCGTCCACCACCGATCGGACATCGCGCGGCATGAAGGCGTGGAGATCGAGGGCATCCTCGATCGGGATCTGTACGGGCGGCTCTCCGGGCGGCGGACTCGGGTCGGACGGCGGCCCCGGGTCCGGCGTCACACTGTGGCGGCGGGCGGATCGATGGGCGGGCGGCGGCGGTGCCAGTCCGTCGCGCGCTGATAGGCGTCGGCGACCCGGAGCACGGTGGCCTCGTCGAACGGCCGGCCCACGATCTGGAGGCCGACCGGCAGCCCTCCCGCGGTGAAGCCGCAGGGAATGGAGGCAGCCGGATGCCCGGACAGGTTGAACACGCGGGTGAACCGGATCAGGCTCGAGCGCACCGGCACCTTGTCCTGTCCCAACGCGATCTCGCTCTGGCCCACGGCGGAGGCCACCAGCGGCGTGGTCGCGCACACCAGCACATCCGCCCCCTCGAGCGCCCGGTTCACCTCGTCGCGGATCTTGGCCCGCGCCCGCTGGCCCTTGAGGTACTCGGCGGCCGACACGAAGGCGCCCACGCGCAGGCGCTCCCGCACGTCGTCCCCGTACTCCTGCGGCCGCTCCCGTAGCCAGGCCTCGTGATAGGCATACGCTTCGGCCCCGATCACCGCGGAGGACGCCCCCGCCGCGTGCTTCGCGGTGGCGAGGTTCACGTCGTGCGCGGTCGCACCCAGGCCCTCCAGCACCTTGAGGGCCTCTTCCACCGCCTGGCGCAGCGCCACCCCGGTGGCCTCGAGGAAGAAGGTGCGCAGCACCCCGATGCGCAGCCCCTTCACGTCGCCGGTGAGGGCGGCGGTGAAATCCGGCGCCGGCAGCACGCTGGTGGAGGGATCTTGCGCGTCATAGCCGGCGATGGCGTTGAGCATGAGCGCGCAGTCGGACGCGCTCCGGCACATCGGCCCCACGTGGTCCATGGACCACGCCAGCGGCAGGACCCCGGCGCGGCTCACCCGGCCGTAGGTGGGCTTGATGCCGCTGAGCCCGCACAGCGCGGCCGGGATGCGGATGGAGCCGCCGGTGTCCGAGCCCAGCGTGCCCGCGCAAAGACCCGCCGCCACCGCCGAGCCCGAGCCCGAGGACGAGCCGCCGCAGATCCGGTGCGTATTGGCATCCCACGGATTCCAGGCGGTGCCGTAGTGCTGATTCAGCCCCTCCGGCCCGAAGGCGAACTCGTGCATGTTGAGCTTGCCCAGGCTCACCGCTCCCGCGCGGGCGAGACGGGTGACCACGGTGGCGTCCTCCGCCGGCACCCAGTCGGCGAGGATGCGCGAGCCGCCCGTGGTGCGCACGCCCCGCGTGCAGTAGAGGTCCTTGAGCGCCAGCGGCACCCCGTGCAGCGCGCCCAGCCGCTCGCCGCTCATCACCGCCGCCTCCGCGGCCTTGGCCGCGGCCAGCGCGCTGTCGGCGGTGACGGTGATGAAGGCCTTCAGCTTGGGATCGAGCGCGGCGATGCGGTCGAGATGCGCCTGCGCGACCTCGACGGGGGAGATCTCCTTGGCCGCGATCGCGCGCGCGAGGTCACCGATGGACTTCCACACGAGCTCGCTCACGGCAAGGCCCTCACAGGATATGGAAGTGGCTGGAAGGCTCGTCGTCGCGCGCGAGGATCTCGTCCAGCGCGCCGATCATCCCGCGACTCGCCTCCACGAGGGGAAGGAGTCCGGTCAGCTCGGCGTCGGTCAGGGCCAGCCCGCGCTCCTGGGCCAGCGTGCGGAGGACGTCGAGGGTGAGCGGTTCCATGGCGGAGAGAATAGCGGCTCCCTCCCGCATTGACAAGGGTAGGGGCGCGGCGATAATGCCCCTCATGCCCGCCTCCGAGACCGGCGTCGCCGAGATCACCGACTGGATCAATCGCTTCGAGGCCGCCGTGCGCGCGCGCGACTTCGCCACCGGCCGCGCGCTCTTCGCTCCCGACGCGGTGGCCTTCGGCACCTTCGCCGCCGCCGTCGCCGGGCTCGACAATATCGAGCGCGAGCAGTGGCGGCAGATCTGGCCCCGCATCCGCGACTTCACGCTCGACCGGGGCGCCACCGTGCGGGCGGCCGGAGACGCGGCCTGGATCGCGGCGGGCTGGAGCTCCGAGGCCACCGCGCCCGACGGCCGTCCGTTCCGCCGGCCCGGACGGGCCACCTTCGTGCTGGAGCGCCGCGGCAGCCGCTGGCTCGCGGTGCACAGCCACGTGTCGCTCCTGCCCAGCCAGTCCGACGAGGTCCACGGCCGGCGCGGCTAGCTAGCGGAGCGCGGCTCGCGGGACCCCGCTAGCGGATCTGGCGGTAGCGAAAGCAGGTCACGAGGTGGTCGTTGACCATGCCGGTGGCCTGCATGAAGGCGTAGCAGATCGTCGAGCCCACGAAGGTGAATCCCCGCGCGCGAAGATCCCGGCTCATGGCGTCGGACTCCGCGGTGCGCGCGGGCACCTGGCGCGGCGAGCGCCGGGCGTTCCGGCGCGGCCGCCCGCCCACGAACTGCCAGATGTAGGCGGCGAAGGACCCGTGCTCCTTCTGCACGGCCAGGAACGCGCGCGCATTGGTGACGGCGGCGGCGACCTTCAGGCGATTGCGCACGATGCCGGGGTCGGCGAGCAGCCGGCGGATCTTGCGCGCATCGTAGCGGGCGACGCGGCGGGCGTCGAAGCGGTCGAAGGCGGCGCGATACGCGCGCCGCTTGTTGAGGATGGTCTCCCAGGACAGCCCGGCCTGCGCGCCCTCGAGAATGAGCATCTCGAACAGGCGCCGGTCGTTCCGGAGGGGGACGCCCCACTCCGTGTCGTGATAGGCGGTCTGGGGCGGGCGCGCCGCCCAGTGACAGCGGCGGCGCCCGTCCCGTTCCACCGAGAGCGCTCGGCTAGCCGCGTTCCAGCATGTACAGATGCTGGAACATGTCCACGTAGATGTTCCCGTCCACCACGAACTCGCCCTGCTTGTTCTTCTCGACGCCGCCCACCCAGGGCTTCTTGGCGCCATAGCGCACCACCCAGGCCACCGGCACGTACCCGACGTCGCTCTGCATGATCTCCTCGGCCTTCTTGTAGTGCTCGAGGCGCTTGCTGGGGTCGCGGGTGTCGCGGCCGGCCTCGAGCTCCTTGTCGAAGGCGTTGTTGACCCAGGCCTGCCGCTTGCCGGTGGTCTTCTTACCGTAGAAGGTGTCGAAGTACTCGTTGTGGGGATCCGGATAGTCCATGAACCAGCGGATCCACACGAACTGGAGGTCCTGCTTCCAGAGCCGCTCGCGGAACACCCGCGGCTCGAGCACTTCCAGGTCGGTCTTCATGTTGAGGCTGTCCAGCAGCACCGCTTGCACCGCCTCCGCGAGCGGCTTCGATCCGAGAGCCTCGTCCCGCATGCTCAGCGTGATCTTGGGCCAGTTCTTGCCGCCCTCGTAGGGCGTGCCCTTGAGCTGCTCCAGCGCGGCCTTCTTGTCGTAGCGCTGGATGGCCTTGATCTTGGGGTCGTCAATGGCGCCGGGAAAGCCGGGCGGGATCATGGACCACGCCGGGATGGCCAGGCCCTGGCTCACCTTGACGATGTTCTCCCGGTCGATGGCGTGCCCCACCGCCTTGCGGACCTTGAGGTTGTCGAAGGGCGGCTTGGTCGTCTGCGGCAGCAGGTACCAGGTGCCCGGGAACGGGTACTTGAATACATCCTTGCCGGAACGCGCGTCGTTGCGCAGGCGATTGAGATCGCCCGCCTGCAGCGCGGTCATGTCCAGCTCGTTGTTCTCGTAGGGCAGCGCCCCCGAGGCCACCGGGATGATGGGGATGATGACCTTGGTGAGGTGCACGTCCTTGGCCCCGTAGTAATACGGATTCTTCCGGAGCACGATCTGCTTGTTGTGCTCCCAGGCCTCCAGCGTGAAGGCGCCGTTGGAGACGATATTGCCCGCCTCCGTCCACTTATCCCCGTGCTTCTCCACCGCCCCGCGATGGGCGGGCAGCGCGGCGAGGTAGGCGGCGAGCACCGGGAAGTAGCCACGCGGCCCCTCCAGCGTCACCTCGAGGGTCCAGTCGTCCTTGGCGCGGACGCCGACCTCCCTGGCGTCGGCCAGCTGCTTCTTGTTGAAGGCCTCGCCGTACTTGATGTCGTAGAGGAAGGAGGCGTAGGGCGCCGCGGTGGCGGGATCGAGCTGGCGCTTCCACGACCACTCGAAGTCGCGCGCGGTCACCGGCGAGTTGTCGGACCAGCGGGTGTCCTTCCGGATGGTGAACGTCCACGCCGAGCCGTCTTTGTTGCTCTCGACCTTGGATGCCATCCACGGCACCGCCACGAAGTCGGCGTTGAACACCATGAGGCCGGCGAACAGCGCGGGCACCCCGGAGCAGTAGAGATCCTTGTTGAAGTCGTGGCTGGAGGGCTCGCTCTGTTGCCAGCCGCCGCCGCCGTAGCGCAAAACCTGGTCCTTGGCCAGCTTCTCGCCGGGTCCGGGCTTGGATGGCTTGGCCGCCTGGGCGGTGGTGGCAAAGCCGAGTCCGCCGAAGGCGGCCATGGCGCCCACCACCTTGAGGAAGCTGCGTCGGCCCACGCCGACCGCGGAGAGCCGCGCGGCGAGGAGATCGAGCTGCTCGTCGGGAATGCGCATGTGGGTGCTCCTCCTTGTCACTTCATCTTGGGGTCGAGTGCGTCGCGAACCCCGTCGCCGAAGAACGTGAACGACAGCATGGTAACCGCGATGGCGATGGAGGGGAAGACGCAGAGATGCCAGTACGATCGCAGGAACTGCTGGTTCTCGCCCACCATCTGGCCCCAGGAGGGCGTGGGTGGATTGATGCCGACCCCGATGAAGGACAGGGCCGCCTCGGTGAAGATCGCTTCCGGGATGCCGAAGGTGATGGAGACCACGATGGGGGTGAGCGCGCTGGGCAGGACGTGCCGGCTGATCACGCGCCAGAAGCCCGCCCCCAGCGCCCGGGCCCCCTCCACGAACTCCTTCTCCTTGATCGAGAGCACCTGGGCGCGCGTCTGGCGGGCGATGCCCACCCACCCGGTGAGCCCGATGGCGATGAAGATGTTCATGAGGCCCGCGCCCAGCATCGACATCACGAGGATGACGAAGAGCAGGCGGGGAAAGGCGTACATCACGTCCACGAAGCGAGTGAGGGCGAGATCCACCCGGCCGCCCACGTAGCCGGAGATGAGCCCGATGGGCACGCCGATGGCCACCACGATGAGCTGCGCCCCCAGGCCCACCAGCATGGACACCCGCGCGCCGTAGATGAGGCGCGACAGCACGTCGCGTCCGAGCTGATCGGTGCCCAGCGGGAACTCGCGCGAGGGGAATTCGTTGAGCCGCCCGAAATTGGGCTTGGTGTAGGAAAAGGGCGCGATGAAGTCCGCGAAGATCGCCACCAGGACGAGCCCGATGACGGTGATCCCGCCCACCACCGCCAGCTTGTTCCGGATCAGCCGCCGCCAGGCGTCCCGCCAGAGGCTGGTGCCCCGCAGCGCGGCCCTGGTCAGGGGCAGCGCGCTGGCCGGCGCCGTCCCGTCCGGGCCGGGCAGCCTAGTATCGGATGCGGGGGTCGAGAGCGCCATAGAGAAGGTCTACCGCCAGGTTCATGAGGGTGAGAAAGACGCCGTAGATGAGCACCACCGCCATGATCATCGGATAGTCGCGCCCGGTCATCGAGAGCACGAAGAAGCGGCCCATGCCCGGCACCCGGAAGATCGACTCCACGAAGAAGGAGCCGGTGCCCACCGCGGCGAACATCGGGCCCAGGAGGGTGACCACCGGGATCAGCGCGTTCTTGAGCACGTGGCGCAGGATGACCGGCCGCTCCGCCAGCCCCTTGGCCCGCGCGGTGCGCACGTAGTCCGAGCGGATGACCTCGATCATGCTCGACCGCGTGAAGCGCGCGATGATGCCCATGGGCGCCAGCGCCAGCGTGATGGTGGGCAGCACCCACTGGTTCGGGCTTCCCCAGCCGCCGGTGGGAAAGAGCGGAATGATGAACGAGAAGAGGATGATGAAGAAGACGGCCAGCACGAAGTTGGGCACGGCGACGCCCAGGGTGGCCACGCTCACCGAGACGTAGTCCCACGACTTGTTCTGGTAGACCGCGGCGAGCACGCCCAGGGTGACGCCGCCCACGATGGCCAGCGCCAGCGCCATGCTGCCGAGGAAGAGCGAGATGGGGAAGGTCTCCCGCATGATCTCCATCACCGTGCGCGTCTTGTAGATGAAGGACTGCCCGAAGTCTCCCCGCACCGCCTTGCCCAGGAAGATCCCGAACTGATACCAGAGCGGCTTGTCGAGCCCGTAGGCCTCCGCGAGGTTCTTCTGCGCCTCCGGCGAGAGCGGGTTGGCCCCCTCCGCGACGGGGTCGAGGGGGCTTCCCGGAGTGGCATGCATCACGAGAAAGGTGACCACAGCCATGGCGAGGATGGTTGGTACGAGCCACACCAGCCGATACAGGATGTAACGGGCCACCAACACCCCCGGGAGAGCCGCGGACCGGCCATGGCGCGCTGGGAAATCAGGTGGTGGAAATATCGGCCACCCCTCGTGAGAAGTCAAGCAAAACATATGTCTGGCGACCATTCGAGCCGCTCAGGATCGCGGCAGTGCTATCCTCGGTCCGCATGACCACCGTGGGACTGACCGTGCTGCCCGACGCGCGAACCCTCCAGGTCGCGCCGGGCACCACCATACTGCGGGCCGCGCATGCGGCCGGGGTGGACATCACCGCCACCTGCGGCGGCCGCGGCCGCTGCACCTCCTGCCGGGTCAAGTTCACCGCCGGCACCGTACCGCCGCCCACGGTGATGGACGAGCTCCAGCTCGGCGATGCCCTCGTGCGCGAAGGCTATCGCCTGTCCTGCCAGTGCCGGGTCCTGGAGACGATCACGGTGGCGGTGGCGCCCCCGCTCGACGAGCGGAGCTTCCAGATCCTGGGCGCGCAGCCGGCGGGGGCGGCGCTGGAGCGCGTGACCATCGACGCGGGCATCCGGAAGGACGTGGCGCACGTGGAGCTGCCCAAGGAGGAGCACCACCAGACCTCCGACCTCGAGGAGCTGCTCCGCGCGGTGGGGCGGCGCGAGGAGGACATCGCGCCCGAGGTCGTCCGCACCCTGCCCCAGGCGCTGCGCGAGCACGCGGGCGAGGTCACCGTCACCACCTGGGGGCGCCGGATTCTCGCCGTGGAGGCGGGCGACACCGCGCTCATGAAGTTCGGGATCGCGGTGGATATCGGCACCACCAGCGTGGTGTCGTCCCTGATGGAGCTCGAGTCGGGCGAGCAGCTGGCCTCGGTGTCGAGCCTCAATCCGCAGGCGGTGTTCGGCGCCGACCTCATGTCGCGCATCGCCTTCGCCCAGTTCAATCCGGGCAATCTCCGCAAGCTCCACACCCGCATCGTGGGGCTGCTCAACCAGCACGTGGAGCAGCTCTGCGCCGAGTCCGGCGTGCTGGCGAAGTGGATCTACAAGGTGGTGGTGGTGGGCAATACCTGCATGCACCACCTCCTGCTCGGCATCGATCCCTCCCACGTGGGGCTGGCTCCCTACGCGCCGGTGCTCCGGCATCCGCTCGAGCTGGCCGCGCGCGAGCTCTTCCTCAAGGTGAATCCGGAAGCCCGCGTCTGCCTGCTGCCCATCGTGGCCGGCTTCGTGGGCGCCGACGCGGTGGCGGTGGCCCTGGCCACGCGGATCGGGGAGACGCCGGAGCGACGCATCGCGGTGGATATCGGCACCAACGGCGAGGTGCTGCTGGGCTCGCGGGATCACCTGTGGGCCTGCTCCGCGCCCGCGGGCCCCGCGCTGGAGGGCGCCCAGCTCCGCAGCGGGATGCGGGCGGCGCTCGGCGCCATCGACCGGGTCTGGCTCGCCGACGGCGACCTGCGCGTGCACACCCTCGGGGACGGGGCGGCGCAGGGCATCTGCGGCTCCGGCGTGGTGGACGCGGTGGCCGCGCTGCTCGACGCGGGGGTGCTCGACTGGACGGGCCTCATCGACGTGGACGCGCGCTCCCGGCTGCCCGGCGCGCTGGCCGCGCGCGTGCAGATGCGAGGCGAGGAGCGCCTGGTCGTCCTCGCCCGCCCGGGCGAGGCGGGCGCGGAGCGGGAGATCGTGCTCACCCAGGACGACGTGCGTCAGGTCCAGCTCTGCAAGGGCGCCATCGCGTCCGGAGCCGCGCTCCTCCAGAAGGTGGCCGGGCTCCCCGACGACGACGTGGCGGAGCTCATGCTGGCGGGCGGCTTCGGCAACTATCTCTCCGTGCGCAGCGCGCTCCGGATCGGCCTCATCCCGGCCCTTCCGGAGAAGAAGATCCGCTACGTGGGCAATGCCGCCGCGCTGGGCGCCCAGCTCGCGCTGATGTCCGAGACGGAGCGCGCGCGCGCCGCCGCGCTGGCCTGTCGCATCGAGCACGTGTCGCTGGCCGCCCACCCCGACTTCCAGGACATCTTCGTGGAGTGCATGAACTTCCCAAGGCGAAACTAGTGAAAACTAATGCCTTGAAGCTCCCGTGCGGCCTGGTGGGCGCCCCGATCGGCGAGATCGAGACGGACATCGACGCGCGCTGGCCCATGGCCTATGCGGCCGGGCTCGGCGACGCCGATCCCGCGTACCTGGACACCTTGCGGCCCGGCGGCATCGTGGCGCATCCGCTCTTCCCGGTCTGCTACGAGTGGCCACTGGCGGTGGAGAGCCGCGCCCGCCAGCTCGGAGACGAGATCGCGCTGCGCAGCGTGCATGCCACCCACGATGTGACCATTCACCGCCGGGCGCGGCCGGGCGACAGGCTCCGCACCACCGCCGCCGTGGTCGCCGTGGCTCCCCGCCGCGCGGGCGCGTATGTCCTCACCCGCTATGCCACGGTGGACGTGGACGGCGCGCCGGTGAGTGCCACCGACTATGGCAGTGTCTACCTCGGCGTCGCCTGCGACCCGGAGGGTGAGCTTCCCCGAGCGCCCGAGGCCTCCGGCGACGAGGCGGCGGGCGCCGACGCCTGGACCGCCGAGGTGCCCATCCCGGCCACCCTCGCCCACGTGTACACGGAGTGCGCGCGGATCTGGAATCCCATTCACACCGATCCGGCGGTGGCCCGGCAGGCGGGGCTGTCGGCCATCCTCCTGCACGGCACCGCCACGCTCGCGCTCGCCGTGTCCGCCGCGCTGGCGCGGGAGCCCCGAGGCGCGGAGACCCCGGTGGCGCGGATCGCGTGCCGGTTCACCGGCATGGTGAGCCTGCCCTCCCGCCTCACCGTGACGGGGCGGGCCGCTCGCGCCGGGGACGGCGGGAATCGGGCCACGTTTCGCGCCGCCACGCCCGACGGCCGAGCCGTGCTCAGCGGCGGATGGCTGGACGTCGGGCCCTCCGAGCCGGCCCCGAGGAGCCCGCGATGACCAAGCTCGAGCGCGTGCAGGCGGCCATCCGGCGCCAGCCCACCGACCGGACGCCGTACGCCTTCTGGCGGCACTTCCCCGACGTGGACCGCAATCCGGCCGCGCTTGCCCAGTCCACCCTGCGCTTCCACGAGCGGTACGACTCCGACTTCCTGAAGGTCACGCCCAATGGCGGCTACGCGGTGGAGGACTGGGGCTGCGTGGAAGGCGCCGAGGTGCGGCCCGATGGCCACCGTCCCTGCGCGTCCCACGGCGTCAATGCGCCGGAGGACTGGAAGCGCGTGCGCCCGGTGAAGATGGAGTCGTCGGGCTGGGCCACCCATCTCGAGACCATCATCCGCACGGTGGTGGACAAGCGCGCCGACTGCTCCACCGTGCCCACGGTGTTCAGCCCGCTCTCGCTCGCGCGAAAGCTGGCGGGGGACCGGCTCGGCTACGACCTCAAGGAAAATCCCCAGGCGGTCACCGACGCCCTCACCGCCATCACCGAGACCATCCTCGCCTTCATGGACGCGTGCTTCCGCGAGGGGTGCGAGGGCATCTTCTACTCCGTCCAGGCGGCCAGCCTCGCCTTCCACAGCGAGGAAGAGTATCAGCGCTTCGGCGAGCCGTACGACCGGCGAATTCTCGAGGCGGTGCGGCCGAAGTCCAAGCTCACCATCCTCCATTGCCACGGCGAGCGCCTCATGTTCGACCGGCTGGCCGCCATGCCCGCGGACCTCTGGAACTGGGACGATCGCCGGGCCGGGCCCACGCTGGCGGAGGGGCAGGCCCGCGTGCCGGGCGCCGTGTGCGGCGGGCTCGACCAGTGGGGCACGCTGAAGGACGGCACCGCGGAGCGCGCGCAAGCGGAAGCGCAGGACGCCGTCGCGCAGGCCGGAGGGCGCGGCCTCATCCTGGGCGCCGGCTGCGTGATCCTGCCCGAGACGCCCGACGCCACCATGATCAAGCTCATCACGTCGGTCGGCGGCCGGCCCCGGCTGGGCCTGTTCCGGCCGCAGCTCTGACATGCGGGCCGGTCGCTGGCTCCTGCTCGCCCTCGTCCTGGCCGGCGCGGCCGGGGCGGTGCAATACTTCACGCGCGCTGCGCCGGTGCCGGCGGCCGACGCCCCGCTCGTCCTCTCCACGTACCGCTCGCTCGACGGGGCGAACAAGCGCCCGCGCCTGTTCCGGCACGCCGGCGTGGACTTCGGCGCCTCGGCGGGCACGCCCGTGATCGCGGCCGCGGACGGACGCGCGGTCCAGCTCATGGACGGCGGACCCGGGTGCGGCCTGGGCGTCATCCTCGAGCATCCGGAGTTCAAGCGCTACACCGCGTATTGCCACCTGCAGGAGGTGCTGGTGCGGACCGGCGAGGAGGTCTCGCGAGGACGCATCATCGGGCGTGTCGGCACCAGCGGCAACGCCGTCGGCGTGCCGCACGTCCACTTCGAGCTGTGCACGGCCGCGTGCAGCTCCCACGCCGACGGCGACCTCTGGGGCACCGCGGATCCGATGAAGATCGCCGCCGGCTGCTTCGACGCGAAGCGGAGCTATCCGGTGGGTCGCCTGGCTCTCACCTACCCCATTCCCTGCGGCGGCGTCTACCGTGAGCGCTGATCGCCCCGCCCCTCGCCGCGCGCTGGCCGCGCTGCTCGCGCTGGGGCTCCTGGCGGGCGGCTGCGGCCCGGGCGCCCAGCCGCTCATCGCCGCCGCCGCCAAGGGCGACACTCCCACCGTCCGCGACCTGCTCGGCCGCGGGGCCAAGCCGGGTCGCGCGGGCGCCGACGGCATCACGCCCCTCATGGCGGCGGCGCAGGCGGGCCACACCGAGACCGTAAGCGCCCTGCTGGACGCTGGCGCCGACATCAACGCGCGGCGCGGGGGCGCCAAGGGACGCACGGCGCTGATCGACGCCGCAGGGGCCGGACACGCCGAGATCGTCCGGCTGCTCCTCGGCAAGGGGGCCGACCCCAATGCGCGCGGCGACGACGACGCCACCGGCCTCATCGAGGCGGCGCTGGGCGGCCACGCGGCGGTGGTGGAGCTCCTCCTCGAGCGTAGAGCGGATCCCAATGCGCGCGCCGCCGACGGGCGAACGGCGCTGCACGAGGCCGCGCGGGGCGGGCACGGCAGCATCGCCGAGCG
>DASRWT010000025.1:0-4596 GCA_035654455.1 Candidatus Nitrosocosmicus sp.
CCGCTACCGCCGCGTCGTGGAGCGCCGGAACCATCTGCTCCAGGCCGGGCTGGCGCCGTCCGCGCTCGACGAGGCTCTCGGCCCGTGGGACGAGCAGCTGGCGCGCGTGGGGATCGAGCTCCTGGGCCGCCGGCGGCTCGCGCTGGCCCAGCTCGACAGCGAGGTGCGGCGGCTCTACCCGGAGATGGCCGGCTCGGGTGATCTCCGGCTCGGCTATCGCGGCACCGTGCCGGAGGGGGTTGATGAGACCTCCTTCGTGGCCGCCCTGCGGCAGCGACGCGGCGAAGAGGGGCGACGCGGGCAGACCTTGGTGGGCCCGCACCGGGACGACCTCACCGTGGACCTCGACGGCCGCGACATGCGGAGCTACGCCTCGCGCGGCCAGCAGCGGCTCCTCGCCCTCGCGCTGCGCCTGGCCGAGGCCGGCCCGGTGGAGCGGGCCATCGGCAGCGCGCCGGTGCTGCTCCTGGACGATGCCCTCTCCGAGCTGGATCCCGCCGTCCAGGCCAATGTGCTTCGCCACATCGAGGGCGCGGGGCAGGTGTTCCTGACCACGGCGGAGGACGGTGTGCCCGCGCGCCACGCGGCGTGGTGGTCGGTGCGCGACGGGAGCGTCCTGGACCCGGGGCCCCTGGCCGTGTCGGGAGCGGCATGAGCGCCGAGACCTATACCGCGAGCGACATCAAGGTCCTCGAGGGCCTGGAGGCCGTGCGCAAGCGGCCCGCCATGTACATCGGCGACACCGGCGCCTACGGGCTCCACCACCTCGTCTACGAGGTCGTGGACAACTCCGTCGACGAGGCGCTGGCCGGCTACTGCGACAGCATCAAGGTCATCCTGCATTCCGACCTGTCCTGCTCGGTGGGGGACAACGGCCGCGGCATCCCCGTGGACACCCACAAGGAGAGCGGCAAGTCGGCGGCGGAGGTCGTCCTCACCGTGCTCCACGCGGGCGGCAAGTTCGAGCACTCCGCCTACAAGGTGTCCGGCGGCCTTCACGGCGTGGGCGTGTCGGTGGTCAACGCGCTCAGCGAGTGGCTCGATCTGGAGATCCGCCGCGACGGGAAGGTTTGGACGCAGCGCTACGAGTACGGCGTGCCGCTGGGCGAGCTCACCGCGGGCGAGAAGACCACCAAGCACGGCACCATCGTGAAGTTCAAGCCGGACAGCAAGATCTTCGAGGAGACCACGTTCTCCTTCGACACGCTCTCCAACCGGCTCCGCGAGATGGCCTTCCTCAACAAGGGACTCAAGATCGTCATCGAGGACGAGCGCGACGAGCGCACCCACACCTTTCTCTACAAGGGCGGCATCATCGAGTTCATCAAGCACCTCAACCAGAACAAGACGCCCGTCCATTCCAAGGTGCTCTTCTTCGAGGGCAAGCGGGACGGCATCGAGGTCGAGGTCGCACTCCAGTACAACGACGGCTACCAGGAGAGCGTGTTCTCCTTCGCCAACAACATCAACACGCGCGAGGGCGGCACCCATCTCACCGGCTTCCGCGCCGCGCTCACCGGCACCATCGCCAACTACGCGAAGGCCAACGGCTTCCTCAAGAGCTTCAAGGGCGACGTGTCGGGCGACGACGTGCGCGAGGGACTGACCGCAGTGGTCTCCATCCGCATCCCCGATCCCCAGTTCGAGGGACAGACCAAGAGCAAGCTCGGCAACTCCGAGGTGAAGGGCCTCGTCCAGCAGATCGTCAATGATCGCCTCAGCGAGGCGTTCGAGGAGGACCCGACCACCGCGCGGAAGATCGCCGACAAGTCGGTCCGCGCCGCGCAGGCGCGCGAGGCGGCGCGCAAGGCACGCGACCTCACCCGCAAGGGCGGCCGCGACGACGAGGGGCTCGCGGCCAAGCTCGCCGATTGCTCGGAGCGCGATCCCCAGTTCCGTGAGATCTTCCTCGTGGAGGGCGATTCCGCCGGCGGCTCCGCCAAGCAGGGACGCGACCGGAAGACGCAGGCGGTGCTCCCGCTGCGCGGCAAGATCATCAACGCCGAGAAGGCGCGCTACGACAAGGTCCTGTCCCACAATGAAATCCGGCTGCTCATCTCCGCGCTGGGCACCGGCATCGGCCCGGAGGAGTTCGACGTCAGCAAGCTGCGCTATCACAAGGTCATCCTGATGACCGACGCCGACGTGGACGGCGCGCACATCCGGACCCTCCTGCTCACGTTCTTCTTCCGCCACATGGTGCAGGTGATCGAGGCGGGCCATCTCTTCATCGCGCAGCCGCCGCTGTTCAAGGTCAAGAAGGGCAAGGCGGAGCGGTATCTCATGAGCGAGCGCGAGATGGAGGAGTTCCTCCTCGAGAACTGGGTGGAGAAGGCCGGCGTCAAGGTGCCCGGCAAGACGGCGCCCCTCAAGGAGCAGCCGCTGCTGGATACCCTCAAGCGCGCGCTGGGGTTCCGCTCGCTGTTCGGCAAGTTCGGCCGCCGCGGCATCCCCGCCGCCATCATCGACGGGCTCCTCCGCCGCAAGTTCCGGGGCACCAAGCGCGGGGTGGGGGACACCGAGATCGTGGCGGCGGTGAAGGAAGTGGTGGCGGAGCTTGCGGGCTGGGAGGTCCGCGTGGCCGGAGGCGACAACGGCGACGCCGCCATGCTCCACGTCACCGGCCCCCACCCGGCGGTGTTCAGCCCCGACCTCCTCAAGTCGCCCGACTACGCGCAGCTCCTGGAAGCCCACGCCGAGATCGCCGCCCTGCACAAGGGGCCCAGCACCGTGATCGACGCGGGCGGCAAGGAGACCGAGGTCACCACCCTGGAAGCGCTCCTGCGCCTGATCATGGAGCAGGCCAAGGACGGCGCCACGCTCCAGCGCTACAAGGGGCTGGGCGAGATGAACCCGGAGCAGCTCTGGGAGACCACCATGAACCCGGAGACCCGGACCTTGCTCAAGGTCACCATGGAAGACGCCGTCGGCGCCGACGAGATGTTCACCGTCCTCATGGGGGACGCCGTCGAGCCGCGGCGCGAGTTCATCGAGAAGAACGCGCTGGACGTCATCAACCTGGACGTCTAGGCGGCACCGGTCCGAAGGAGCCTCATGTCCCCCGAACGTCAGACGCCGGTTCCCATCGAAGAGGAGATGCGCAGGTCGTATCTCGACTATGCGATGTCCGTCATCGTCGGGCGCGCCCTCCCCGACATCCGCGACGGCCTCAAGCCCGTCCATCGCCGCGTGCTGTATGCCATGTCCGAGCTGGGCCTGGTCTTCAACCGCCCCTACAAGAAGTCGGCGCGCGTGGTGGGCGAGGTGCTGGGCAAGTATCATCCGCACGGCGACTCGCCCGTCTACGAAGCGCTGGTGCGCATGGTCCAGGAATTCTCCCTCCGTTACCCGCTGGTGGACGGGCAGGGAAACTTCGGCTCCATCGACGGCGATCCGCCCGCGGCCATGCGCTATACGGAGGCGCGGCTGTCCCGCATCGCCCACGAGCTCCTCGCCGACATCGAGAAGGACACCGTCGACTTCATCCCCAACTTCGACGAGTCCCTCCAGGAGCCCACCGTCCTCCCCACCAAGGTGCCGAACCTCCTCATCAATGGCTCCTCGGGCATCGCGGTGGGCATGGCCACCAATATCCCGCCCCACAACCTGGGCGAGATCGTGGACGGCCTCGTCCTCCTCATCGACAATCCCGACACGTCGATCGAGGACCTGATGAAGGTGATCCCGGGGCCGGACTTCCCCACCGCCGCCTTCATCTACGGCCGCAACGGGATCCGCGAGGCCTACACCACCGGGCGCGGCATCATCACCCTGCGCGCCAAGGCGCACGTGGAGAAGCTCCGCGGCGGGCGCGAGGCCATCATCGTCACCGAGCTGCCGTACCAGGTGAACAAGGCCACGCTCATCGAGAAGATCGGCGAGCTGATGCGCGAGAAGAAGATCGAGGGCATCTCGGAGCGCCGCGACGAGTCGAGCCGCGAGGGCATCCGCGTGGTGCTGGAGCTGGGGCGGGGCGAGATCCCGCAGATCGCCATCAACCAGCTCTACAAGCACACCCAGATGCAGACCACCTTCGGCGTGATCATGCTGGCGCTGGTGGGCCGGCGGCCGCAGATCGTCAATCTCAAGCAGATGCTGCAGGAGTTCATCGCCTTCCGGCGCGAGATCGTCACCCGCCGCACCAAGTACGACCTCGCCCGGGCCGAGGAGCGGGCGCACATCCTGGAAGGCCTGCGCAAGGCGGTGGACGCGCTGGACCTCGTCATCGCCATTATCCGCGGGGCGGAGAATCCCGACGCCGCCCGCGACGGCCTGATGCGGCGGCTCCAGCTCACCGAGATCCAGGCCAAGGCCATCCTCGACATGCGGCTCCAGCGCCTCACCCAGCTGGAGCGCCACAAGATCGTGGAGGAGCACGAGCAGACCCTGGCCCTCATCGCCGACCTCAAGGGCATTCTCGAGTCCGAGCGGCGGCTGATGGGCATCATCCGGGAGGAGCTGCTGTCGCTGAAGGAAACCTTCGGCGACGCGCGGCGGACGGAGATCCTCGCCGAGACCACCGACCTCACCATCGAGGACCTCCTCGCCGATGACGACATGGTGGTCACCATCACCCGCTCCGGCTATATCAAGCGG
>DASRWT010000026.1:0-2243 GCA_035654455.1 Candidatus Nitrosocosmicus sp.
CCGCGGTGCTGGTGGCGCTTCCCGTCGACTACTTCCGGGAGGGCGCCGCCCCGGCCCCGTGGCCGCGCTCGCCCGCCCTGCGCTGGCTGTGGCGAATCGCCAAGAACGTCCTCGGCGTGGCCTTGATCGCCCTGGGCGTGCTGATGTCCGTTCCCGGCGTGCCCGGGCAGGGCCTCCTCACCATGGTCATCGGCCTGATCCTGCTCGACTTCCCCGGCAAGCGCGGGATCGAGCGGCGCATCGTCGGCCGCCCCCGCGTGCTGGGCGCCATCAACCGGGTGCGCGCCCGCTTCCACCGGCCGCCCATGGAGCTCTGAGGCTCAGCGCTCGAGGTTCTCCTGCTCCAGCGGCTTGCGCGCCGCCATGTTGAAGCGGCCGTCGTAGATGGGGCGGCCCCCGGTGTCCGGACCCTGGTACTGCACGAAGAGCATGAGGCCACCGGTGGTCGTCGAGAGCGGCGGCTCGAAGTG
The DNA here is from genome assembly GCA_035654455.1 of Candidatus Nitrosocosmicus sp. Classification (GTDB taxonomy): domain Bacteria; phylum Methylomirabilota; class Methylomirabilia; order Rokubacteriales; family CSP1-6; genus DASRWT01. Next base: position 471 of record DASRWT010000026.1, read on the forward strand.
CGGATCGGGATAGAAGAGCATGGTGCCGGGCCCGTACGTCGCCTCGCCGATCCGGAACTCGCCCTCGAGGATGTACCAGACCTGGGCAAAGTCGTGCTTGTGGAAGGGATGATGGGATCCGGGCTCGTAGCGCACCAGCCCCGCATTGGGCTCGGTGGGGCGCTCCGCCCGCGGGTGGAAGAGCATCTTGCTCCACTGGCCGGGCCAGCGCAGCGTCTCCCAGGGGCGCGCGTCCGCGTGCACGGCCTCGAGCGGCTGATGGGCGTCAACGGGCGTAGCGCTGGACATGGCGGTCTCCTGTTAGCGGGCTCGGGCGGTCCCGCGGTAGCCGACGAGCGCCGCGCGTAGCGAGCGCCGTCCCATGGTGCTGAGGTCCCGGACCATCGGGGGCGTGAGCAGTCGCGTGTGGGGCACGCCGACGAGATGCTCGGCGATCCACCAGCACTCGTCGTCGCCCGTCATCCAGCCCGGCCGGACCCGATCGAAGCGGGTGAGGTCCACCGGCTGGGAATAGGCGCGGAGCGTGCGCTCACCCCGCAGGTTCATGTAGTCGTCGAAGTAGCTCAGCGCGAGCTCGCGGGGCGTGCGATACACGGGCTCGCGGAACCGCAGGCCGGAGAAGTTCGACTTTGCGATGGCGCCCCAGTGTCCCCGCACCCGGTACACCGCCAGCACGTGGTCGGAGTCCTGCACCGCCTCGAGATCCAGGAGCAAGGGCGGGAAGCCCAGCACGCGCAGGGCCGCCGCCGCAAAGACCGCGCCCTCGAGGCAGTGCGCCGTCCCCTCGCGCCACACGCGCCGCGGTGACCAGGCGGTGGCGGCGAGGTGATACGGCATGTCGTCCAGCGCCCGCTGAACTCCCGCGGGCGTGCGGAGGGCGCGGAGGCCGCGTAGCTCGCGCGGGGTGAAGCCCAGGCCATTGTTGGTCACCGACACGGCCCCCATACTACTCGATCCCGGGAGGGAGCCCCGGAGACCGGGATCAGGGGCCGGTGGTCAGGAAGCGGCCGACGACCCGCTCCAGATCGTCGAGAGCGAAAGGCTTGGTGAGGCACGTCACCGAGGTACGCGAGAGGAACGCCTCCACGTCGGGGCTCAGCGTGTCGCCGGTGATGTAGATCAAGCGAGAAAGAAGCGCGGGATGCCGCGCCGAGATCTCGCGATAGAGTCCCGGCCCGTCGAGGCCGGGCATCCGGACGTCGCTGAAGATGAGGTCGTAGGACGCCGCCGCGATCCGCTCCAGCGCCGCATCGCCGCTGCCCACGGTCTCCACCTCGTGTCCCTGCAAGCCCAGCAATCCCGCCAGCACCTCGAGCACCACCGGCTCGTCGTCCACCACCAGGATACGGCCGGGACGCATCGGAGCCGGCATCTCCCGCGCGGCACTGTTGATGGTGAGGGCGGGCAGCGACTGGATGGGCAGCTCGACCACGAAGGTGGTGCCGCGGCCCACCTCGGTGTCGACCCGGATGATGCCGCCGTGGGCCTCCACCATCCCCTGGCACAGGGAAAGACCGAGCCCCGTCCCCTGCCCGGGGGACTTGGTGGTGAAGAACGGCTCGAAGATCCGGGGCAGCACGTCGGCCGGGATGCCGGGACCGGTATCGGTCACCTCGATGCGCGCGTGGGCGTCGTCGAAGTGCGTGGCCACGCGGAGCAGGCGGGGACCTGATGCCTCCCGCATCGCGTGATGGGCGTTGGTGATCAGGTTGAGGACCACCTGGTGGAGCTGGTGCGGATCGGCCCACAGCGCGGAGGAAGCGACGGCAAGTT
>DASRWT010000027.1:0-44357 GCA_035654455.1 Candidatus Nitrosocosmicus sp.
ATGAAGATCATCCTCCTCGACGATGTGCCGAAGCTCGGCCGCCGCGGCGAGATCCGCGACGTCTCCGACGGATATGCGCGGAACTACCTCCTGCCTCACAAGCTGGCCCTGAACGCGACCTCGTCCAATCTGAAGAACCTCGACGCGATCAAGCTCCGTCAGGAGAGCCAGGCGGCCAAGCTCCGCAACGAGTCCGAGAGCCAGGCCAAGGCCATCGAGGGGCTGGCCTTCACCCAGAGCCGGCAGGCCTCCGATGAGGGCAAGCTCTTCGGGTCGGTGGGCAAGGCCGATATCGCCACCTTCCTGTCCCAGCACGGAATCGAAGTGGAGCGCCGGCGAATCCTGATGGACGAGCCCATCAAGACCCTGGGCGAGTTCAGCGTGCCGGTGCGGCTCCACTCCGACGTCACCGCCCAGCTGAAGGTCTCCGTCAGCCGGGAGTAGGGGATGGCGACTCTCGCCGAGCTGCTCACCTCCAAGATCCCACCCCACAGCCTGGAGGCCGAGCGGGCCGTGCTCGGCGCCATCCTGCTGGAGCGCGAGAGCCTGCCGCGGGCCATCGAGCTCCTCAAGCCCTCCGACTTCTACAAGGAGGGTCACCGGAAGATCTTCGACACCATGCTCGGGCTGTTCGAGCGCAATGAGCCGGTGGACCTCCTGACCCTGTCCGAGGAGCTCAAGCGCCAGAACGACCTGGAGGCGGTGGGCGGCCCCGCCGCCCTCGCCGCGCTGGTGGAGGAAGCCGCCACCTCCGCCCACCTCATCGCCTACGGCAGCATCGTCCGCGAGAAGGCGCTCCTGCGCGACCTCATCCGCGTCTCGACCGAGGTCATCTCGCAGAGCTACGACGGCAGCCAGGAGGTGGAGAAGCTTCTCGACGACGCCGAGCGTCTCATCTTCCAGATCTCCGAGCGCCGCATGCAGGGCTCGGCCTATCCCGTGCGGGCCATCCTCAAGGACACCTTCGAGCACATCGAGCGGCTCTACGAGCGGAAGGAGCACGTCACCGGGCTCGCCACCGGGTTCGGCAAGCTCGACGAGATGACCTCGGGGTTCCAGGCCAGCGACTTCATCATCATCGCCGGGCGGCCCTCGATGGGGAAGACGGCCTTCGCGCTCAACATCGCGAAGTACGCGGGGGTCATCGATCACAAGAAGGTGCTCGTGCTCAGCCTCGAGATGTCCAAGGAGCAGCTGGTGCAGCGGCTGCTGTGCGCGGAGGCGCGCGTCGACTCCCACAAGGTCCGCACCGGCTACCTGGACCCGCGGGACTGGACGCGCATGACCCACGCCGCCGGCAAGCTCGCCGACGCGCCCATCTACATCGACGACTCGCCGGCGCTCTCGGTCCTGGAAGCGCGCGCCAAGGCGCGGCGGATGAAGGCGGAGCACGGGCTGGATCTCATCGTCATCGACTATCTCCAGCTCATGCGCGGCCGCACCCCCGAGAACCGGCAGCAGGAGATCTCGGAGATCTCCCGCTCCCTCAAGGCGCTGGCCAAGGAGCTCAATGTGCCGGTGGTGGCGCTGTCGCAGCTCTCCCGGGCGGTGGAGGCGCGCCAGTCCAAGGAGCCGCAGCTCTCCGACCTCCGCGAGTCCGGCGCGCTCGAGCAGGACGCCGATCTCATCCTCTTCCTCTACCGGCCCGAGCGGTATGGTCTGGAGTCGCCCGACGGGGATCGGGTCGCCGACGTGATCATCGGCAAGCAGCGCAACGGCCCCACCGGCAAGGTGCAGGTCACGTTCATTCCCGAGTACGCGTCCTTCGAGAACCTTGCCCCGCCGAGCCGCCAGGTCCAGCCCGTCTAGGCCGTCCGAGGGACCGGTGGCCGTCGAGCAGCTGTGACCAAGGTCGTTATCGTGGGAGCGGGGAAGGGGGGACGCGCCCTTCTCGAGATGATCGTGGGCGACGCCACGGTGTCCATCGTGGGGGTGGCCGATGCCAATGCCTGGGCCCCCGGCCTCGAGCTGGCGCGCCGTCTCAATATCCCCGTCGCCACCGAATTCCGCGAGCTGGTCCAGGATCCCCGCGTGGACCTCATCATCGACGTGACCGGCAGCCCCTCGGTGGCGGCGGAGATTCATCGCCTCAAGGCCCCCCTGACCGAGGTCATGGGCGGGGCGAGTGCGAAGTTCATGTGGGACCTGCTCGCCGAGCGCAAGCGGTCGGAGGAGCTCGAGGACCGCTACTCGCTCATGCTGCGCGAGATGCAGCGCCAGGCGGAGGGCGACTTCATCATCGGCCAGAACCCCAAGATGAAGGAGGTCGCCGAGCTGATCGCGCGGGTGGCGCCCACGCCGACCACCGTGCTCATCCGCGGCGAGTCGGGAACGGGCAAGGAGCTGGTGGCGCGTGCCATCCATCGCTACTCGAACCTGCGCGACAAGCCCCTGGTCACCGTCAACTGCACCGCGCTCACCGCCTCCCTGATGGAGTCGGAGCTGTTCGGGCACAAGCGCGGCGCCTTCACCGGCGCGGTGGCCGACAAGGTGGGGCTGTTCGAGAAGGCCGACAACGGCACCATCTTCCTGGACGAGATCGGCGACATGCCGCCGGAGATGCAGTCCAAGCTCCTCCGGGTGCTCCAGGCGGGCGAGATCAAGTCCGTGGGTGACGCGGTGACGCGGAAGATTCGGGTGCGGGTGATCGCCGCCACCAATCGCGATCTCGAGCGCGCGCTGGAGGGCGGCGAGTTTCGCGCCGACCTCTTCTACCGCTTCAACACCTTCACCATCCCGCTGCCGCCCCTGCGCGAGCGCTCGGAGGACGTCCCCGTCCTCGCCTACCACTTCCTGCGCAAGGCCGAGGCCAAGGTGAACAAGAAGGTGGACCGCTTCTCGCCGGAAGCCCTCGACCTCCTCGCGCGCTATCCCTGGCCGGGCAATCTTCGCGAGCTCGAGAACGTCATCGAGCGCTCGGTGGTGCTCGCCTCCACTCGGGAGGTGGGTCTGGCCCATCTCCCGCTGTACTTGCAGGAAGGCGGTCCCCTTCGCGTCTCGACGGATGACGGCTTTCTCCCGGCCAAAGAGCGCGCGGTCGCCGTCTTCGAGCGCGAGGCGGTCACGCGCTTTCTCGCGGAGGCCGGGGGAAACATCTCCCTCGCCGCCAAGCGGGCGCGCATAACCCGGCGAAACTTCCACCGGCTGCTGTCAAAATACTCTATTAACTCGAAGGTTTACAAGACTGAGAATCATAAGACTCAGTAGTGAGTCGTCAGAGACTCTGGCAGTCTAGAAATTCGGATTGAATCAAATCAAGCGCTTTGAGTTTCAATGAAATAATTGCGCCCGAATAAGTGGGACGCGTACAACTCACTCCGTGTCGCTCAGCGTAGCCCGCGTAGCTCGATAGCCCCGATCTTCTGGTCACTTACCCGTCCCGCTCGCGGTCTGGAACAGGCCTTGCTCTGTTGGGGATCAAGCTCAACGAGGAGGGCCATATGGGGGCGCGCTGCCGCTGCGGTTCCGAGATCCAGTTCCACTTCGATCACCTGGGCTGCATCCAGTGTGGGGAGCCGTGCTGCCCCACCTGTTCGTATCAGCTCGAGTCCGCCAGCTATTGCGGGATCTGCGCCGAGCGCATCCTCGAGCTGCCGTGGGCGCCCGAAACCCGTCCCAACGCGCTCCTCGCGGGATAGGAGTTCAACGGCATGGAAAGCAAGGGGAAGGCGTTCCGGCGCCTGCTGCAAGACGAGCCATACCTCTTCACCGGCGGGATCTACTCGCCCCTGGACGCGCAGATCGCCGAGCGCGCGGGAATGAAGTCGATCTATCTCTCCGGCTATTCGGTGGCCATGCTCAACGGCTGGCCCGACATGGGCTTCCTCACCCAGACCGAGGTCACCAAGATCGCCTCCATGGTGGCGAGCGCGGTCGAGGTCCCCATCATCGCCGACGCCGATGACGGGTACGGCAATGCGCTTTCCACCATGCGCACGGTGCAGGAGTTCGTGAAGACCGGTGTCGCCGGCATTCACCTGGAAGACCAGCGCTTCCCGAAGCGGTGCGGGCACATCGCCGGCAAGACCATCGTGAGCCGCGAGGAGGCCATCGGGAAGTACCGGGCCGCGCTCGACGAGCGGAATCGGCTGGACCGGGACTTCGTCGTCATCGCCCGCACCGACGCGTTCGGGGCGGTGGGCGGCAGCATGGAAGAGGCGATCTGGCGGGGCCGCGCCTATGCCGACGCCGGCGTGGACCTCGTCTGGGCGGAGCTGTCTTCTTCCGACCGCGAGCCCGCCATCGAGTTTGCCCGCGCCATGCGCCAGTCGCATCCGAAGCTGCCGCTGGCCTTCAACTACTCCTCGTCATTCAAGTGGAACCGGGACTCCAACCCGCTCACCTTCCGCGAGCTCGGGGAGCTCGGCTACAAGTTCATCTTCATCACGCTCTTCGGCGCCCACGCCGCCATGTACTCGGTGTGGAATCACATGCACGAGCTGGTGAAGAACGAGGAGCAGGCGCAGTGGAACCTGGAGCGGCTCAAGGCCGGTCATCCCACCGAGAGCCACCACGTCATGGCCCGCGTCGCGCACTTCCAGGAGCTGGAGCGCCGGTACATCCCGGGCACGGAGGAGCGCCTGCGAGGCTCCGACGGGTTCGGCGAGGGGGCCGGGCACTAGATTCCGCGACCGTCCGGCGCCGACGTCGGCGGCGGAGGCCCCGTGCCTCCGCCGTCGCGCCGGGACGCCCGCACGATCCGCCAGGTGAGTATCGCCGCGAAGGCCACGAGGGCGATCAGGAGCACCAGGCCCTCGAGATCGGTGCCCAGCTCCCGGAGCTGCTCGAGATAGGCGCCCAGCCCGTAGCCGAGCCCGTAGTAGCCCACGCTCACCACGATGGGCACGTACACCACCGCGCCCAGGAGATTCGCCAGCAGGAAGGTGGAGAAGGGCAGTCCCAGCGCGCCCGCGAGAGGCCCGGCCATGAAGCGAAGGCCGGGAACGAAGCGGGCCACGAAGACGGCCAGGGATCCGCGCCGGGCCACGAAGTCCTGCATCATGGCGAGGCGGCGCGGATGGCCGAGGAGCCAGCGGGAGTGGCGCTCCAGGGTCGCGCGCCCGTACCGGTGCCCGAGCCAGTAGCCGATATTGTCGCCGCCCGCCGCGCTCACGATCCCGATGGCGAGGACGATGGGCAGCCGGAGCTCGCCGCGCCATGCCATGTAGCCGGCGAGGACCAGGATGGTCTCCTCCGGCAGGGGCAGCCCCATGTTCCCCAGGATGACGAGGAGGAAGAGGGCGCCGTAGCCCCAGTGGTTGATCAGCTCGCCGGGATCCACGATCAGGCGGGCCGTCGAGGGATGACGCTCACGTGTCCGTCCTCTTCGAGAATGGCGTAGCGGACGTCGCGGAACGAGACCACCCCTTCACGCCGGAGGGCGGCGCGCAATTCCGGCAGGGTCATGCACTCGCGCCGCAGACTGTCCGCGAGCACGCGGCCGTGCCGCACCAGAATGGTGGGCGTGTTCTCGACGATGCGCTCGAAGCGGCGGGAACGCGCGGAGACCCAGGCCACCACGCCGTTGATCACGAGGAGGGTGGCGGCGCCGAGGAGACCACCCCCCAGCGAGTTGTCGTCGCCGATGAGGGCATTCTGCACGGCATTGCTGATGACGAGCAGGACGATGAGATCGAAGGGAGACATCTGGCCGAGCTGCCGCTTGCCCGCGAGCCGGAACGCGACCAGCAGGAAGCCGTAGATGACGGCGGTGCGCACCAGCTTCTCGATCACCGGAATATCCGGGATCAGAATTTCCATGGATCCTCCTCGCGGCGCGGCCGTGAACCCCACTGCGGGTCCGGGCGCCCGCGGGCCTAGTTTGACACGCCTCGGCCTCCCGGATAACCTCCGGACATGCTGAGGCGCCGGTCCGGGCTCGGGTTGCTCCTGCTCCTCGCGCTGCTGGCGACCTTCGGGTCGGCCACCTTCGGCTCGCCCGACTCCGCCTTCACGCCCAGCTACTTCGACGGGCAGGACGGCGACGGCGCGCTGTGGGCGGTGCTCGAGGGCATGCCCGCGGTTCTCATCGCGGTGTCAGCGGCGGTGGCGGCTCCGCGCGTTCGCGCCGCCGCCTCGGTCCTCGCCGTGTGCGCGCACTCGCTCGCCTCGCCTCGCGCCGCCCGCCTTCGCGCGCCGCCTCTCGCCTAGCTCCCTCTCGCCCGCGGCACGAATCATCACCTGAGAGGAGACCACCATGTTCGGACTAGGCGCGCAGGAGCTGATGCTGATCCTCGTCATCGTCCTCGTCCTCTTCGGGGGCGCAAAGATCCCGGAGCTGGGCCGCTCGCTCGGTCAGGCGATTCGCGAGTTCAAGCGGGGCGTCGAAACCCCCGATCCCAAGGAGGCGCCGCCGGCGGATCCCGCCGTGAAGGACAAGCCCCCCTCCGGCGGGTGACGGCACGCGGGACGGTCGGGCGCGCCTGACCGTCCCGATTCTTCTGCCCTCTCCGGCGCCTTGGTTGCCAGGGGGCGGCGCGGAGGAGTAGCATCCAGCTGCTGCGCCGAATCTCCCCGCGAGGGGAAACGGGGGACCCGTGTCATCGGGGTGAATCCGCGCTGGACGGCGGAAGGGCGTCCCAGGCCCGAACCCGGCAGCTAACCTCGTAGGCGCCGCTGGGGGAAATCATGAGGATGAGTCCGCTCAAGCGCCTGCTCGTCGGGGCTCCCATCCCGACCGCGCAGGCGCGCCACGAGCGCCTGTCCCGGCGCGCCGCCCTCGCCGTCTTCGCCTCGGACGCCTTGTCCTCGGTGGCCTATGCCACCGAGGAGATCCTGCTCATCCTGGTCCTCGCCGGCACCGCCGCGCTCGTCTATTCCATTCCCATCGGGATCGCCATCTCGCTGCTGATCGCGATCGTGGTGAGCTCCTATCGGCAGACCATCCAGTCCTATCCCCTGGGCGGCGGCGCCTACATCGTGGCCAAGGACAATCTCGGCACCTACGCCGGGCTGATCGCGGGCGCGGCGCTCCTCATCGACTATGTCCTGACGGTGGCGGTGAGCGTGGCGGCCGGCGTGGCCGCCATCACCTCGGCCTTTCCCGCGCTGTTCGACCACCGGATCGCGCTGGGAGTGGCCTTCATCGCGATGATCACCACCGCCAATCTCCGCGGGATCCGCGAATCCGGCGCGCTCTTCGCGGCGCCGACCTATATCTTCATCGCCAGCTTCGGCGGCATGCTCGCCTACGGCTTCACCCGCTGGATATTCGGCTGGGAGATGAGCATGCCGCCCCGCTCCGAGATGGCGGGCGAAGGCCTGGAGGCCGCGTCCCTCTTCCTCATCCTGCGCGCCTTCGCCTCCGGGTGCACCGCGCTCACCGGCGTGGAGGCGGTCTCCGACGGCGTGCCCGCCTTCAGGGCCCCCGAGTCGCGCAATGCGCGGACGGTGCTGGTCTGGCTGGGCGCCATCCTCATCGTGCTGTTCATGGGCATCACCTTTCTCGCGCACCACTACCACGTGGTGCCCCGCGTGGAGGAAACGGTGGTGTCCCAGCTCGCCCGCCTGATCTTCGGGCAGGGTCTCCTCTACTACGAGATCCAGGTCGTCACCATGCTCATCCTGATCCTCGCCGCCAACACCTCCTTCGCCGACTTTCCGCGGCTCGCCTACTTCCTGGCCCGCGACGGCTTCATCCCGCGCCAGTTCGGCACCCGGGGCGACCGGCTCGTCTTCTCGAACGGCATCATCATCCTGGGAGCCACCGCGGCGGCGCTCATCGCGCTGTTCCGCGGCGACACCCACGCCCTGATTCCGCTCTACGCGGTGGGCGTATTCATCTCCTTCACCCTGTCCCAGGCGAGCATGGTGCGCCGCTGGCTCACCCGCCGGGAGGAAGGCTGGTGGTGGCGCTGGTGGCTGAACGCGGCCGGCGCCACCATCACCGGCCTCGTCATGCTGGTGATCGCCGGCACCAAGTTCACGCACGGCGCGTGGATCGTGGTGCTGCTCATCCCGCTGCTGGTGCTGCTGTTTCTCGGCGTGCATCGGCACTACGCGGACGTGGCGGGCCAGCTGTCCATGGAGCGCTACGACCCGCCCCCGCCCATTCGCAACACGGTGCTGGTCCTGGTGGGCGATCTCCATCAAGGCGTCTCGGCCGCGCTCCGCTATGCCCAGTCGCTGTCTCCGTCGGTGAAGGCGGTCTTCGTGGAGACGGATCCGGAGCGGACGCAGCGGCTGGAGGAGAAGTGGGGGAAGTGGGGACTGGGCATCCCCCTGGTGGTGCTGAGCTCACCCTACCGCTCCATCCTCGCCCCCTTTCTCAACTATGTCGATCACCATCTGGCCCTCGGCGAGGACCACATGGTCACCATCGTCATTCCGGAGTTCATTCCGCGCCGCTGGTGGCAGCACCTGCTTCACAACCAGACCGCTCTCCTCATCAAGGGCTCCCTCCTCTTTCGCAAGCGCGTGGTGGTGGTGGACGTACCCTTCCATCTCCGCTGACGTGGTAGTCTCGCTCCCGACCGATGAAGATCAGCCGCCTCAAGCAGCGGATCGTGGGGCGTCCCATCGCCACCGCGCAGGCGCGCCACGAGCGCCTCGGCAGGGTCACCGGTCTCGCCGTCTTCGCCTCCGACAATCTCTCCTCGGTCGCGTATGCCACCGAGGAGATCCTGCGCGTGCTCCTGCTGGCGGGAGTGGGCGCGCTGTCCTTCTCGGTGCCCATCGGAGCCGCCATCGGCCTCGTGATCGCCATCGTCATCACCTCCTACCGCCAGACCATCGCGGAGTACCCGCAGGGCGCCAGCGACTATCTCGTCACCAAGGACAACCTGGGCGTCTATCCCGGCCTGGTGGCCGGCGCCGCGCTCCTGATCGACTACACGCTCACGGTGGCGGTGAGCGTGAGCGCGGGTGTGGCCGCGCTCACCTCCGCGGTCCCCGGGCTCTATGCCCACCGGGTCCTGCTCGGGGTGGGGATGGTCGCGCTCATCGGGGTGGCCAATCTGCGCGGTCTGCGGGAATCCGGCCGGATCTTCGCGGTGTGGAGCTATCTCTTCATCGCCGGCTATCTCGCGCTCATCGGGTACGGGGTCGTCTCCTACCTGTTCGGCGGTCCCGGCGCCCCCCCGCCGCCGCGGGCGACCGGCGCCGAGCACATGGGCGAGATCGGCCTCTTCTTGCTCTTGCGCGCGTTCGCCTCCGGGGCCGTCGCCCTCACCGGCATCGAGGCGGTGTCGGACGGGGTGACCGCCTTCAAGCCGCCCGAGGTGCGTAACGCCCAGTCGGTGCTGGTGGTGCTGGGCATCGTCATGGTGGCCCTCTTCATCGGCATCACCGCCCTCGCCGATCTCTACCAGATCGTTCCTCGCGACGAGGAAACCGTGATCTCCCAGCTCTCGCGGCAGGTGTTCGGGGGCGGGCTCTTCTACTACTTCATCCAGACCGTTTCCATGGTCATCCTCGTGCTCGCCGCCAACACCGCCTTCGCCGATTTTCCCCGGCTCGCCTATTTCATGGCGCGCGACGGCTACCTGCCTCGCCAGTTCATCAGCCGTGGGGACCGACTGGTGTACTCCAACGGCGTCATCATCCTGGCGGTGGCGTCGGGGGTCCTCATCCTCATCTTCCACGGCAGCACCCATGCGCTCATCCCGCTCTATGCGGTGGGCGTCTTCACCTCGTTCACCCTGTCGCAGCTGAGCATGGTGCGCCGGTGGCTGGTGAAGCGGCCGCCGGGCTGGTGGTGGCGGCTGACCATCAGCGCGCTGGGCGCCCTGACCACGGGCCTGGTGATGACCATCACCGGGGTGGCGAAGTTTCACGACGGGGCCTGGATCGTGGTCATCCTGGCGGTGGCCCTGGTGGCGCACTTCCTCAGCATTAACCGCCACTACCGGGAGGTGGCCCGCCAGCTCTCGCTGGACGACTACGACGGCCCGCCGGCCATCCAGCACACCGTGCTGGTGCTGGTGGGCGACCTCCACAAGGGGGTGGTGCAGGCGCTCCAGTACGCGCGCACCCTGTCTCCGGTCGCGAAGGCGGTGTACGTGGAGACGGACCCCGAGAAGACGCGGCGGCTGGAGGAGAAGTGGGGGAAATGGGGCTGCGGGCTCCCGCTGGTCGTCCTCTCGTCGCCCTACCGCATGCTGCTGAACCCACTCCTCGACTACCTCGACCATCTGCTCGCCCAGGGCGAGCATCACATGGTCACCATCATCATCCCGGAGTTCATCCCCGCGAAGTGGTGGCAGCACCTCCTCCACAACCAGACCGCCCTCGTCATCAAGGGCGCCCTGCTCTTCCGGAAGAACGTCGTCGTCACCGACGTCCCCTATCACCTGAGCCGCTAGGCGAGCGGCGGGGGGCCCCGCTCTGGTACACTGAACCGCCGCGATGGAAGCAATCCTCGACGTTCCCCCTCCGCTGGATCTGACGCGCACGCTCTCCCGCTTCCGCACGTGGGGCGAGGATCCGGTCAACCGTCTCGGCGAGGGCGTGCTCCGCCGCGCGGTGCGCGTGGGCGGAGGCTGGCACGGCTACGAGCTCCGCTGGACCGGCGAGCCGGACGACCCCCGCATCAGCGTGCGCGTCCCCGGCGCGCGGCGCCCCGCCGTTCTCGCCGCCGCGGTGGCGGAGGCCCGGCGCCTCTGTGGCGCCGACCTGGACCTCGTCGGCTTCTACATCGCCGCCAAGGCGGATCCGGTGCTGGGGGATCTGGTGGCGCGGCTCCACGGGCTGCGGCCCACTCTCATGCCCGAGCCCTTCGAGATGCTGGTGGGCGCGATCTGCGCGCAGCAGGTGAACCTCACCTTCGCCTTCTCGCTGCGCGCGGCGCTGGTGCGCCGCTTCGGCTCGTCCCTGCGAGTGGGCGGGGAGACGGTGTACGTGTTCCCCGAGCCCGCCGTGCTGGCGCGCGCCCGCGTCTCCCAGCTCCGGGCCATGAAGTTCAGCGGGCGAAAGGCGGAATACATCATCGGCCTTGCGCGCGCCATCGCGTCCGGCGCCCTGGACCTGGCGGCGCTGGCCGAGCGGCCCAACGAGGAGGTCATCGAGGCGCTCACCGCCCTCCGCGGGCTCGGACGCTGGACGGCGGAGTGGTATCTGGCGCGCGGCCTGGGTCGCGGGGACGTCTGCCCCGCCGGTGACCTCGCGGTGCGAAAGGCGTTCGAGCACTTCTACAATCGAGGGCGGGCGCTCAGCGACCGTGCCATCCGCCGCCGCGCCCGGTCCTGGGGTCCGCATCAGAACCTCGCCGTGCACTATCTGCTGGCCGGGCAGCGGCTCGCGCGCGCGACGGCCGGGGGCGGGACATGACGATCAAGGGCATCCTCCCCATCCTGGGGCAAGGCAACCCCGGCGAGCCCAAGGACATTCACCTCGTGGGCCGCTACGCGCTGGGCGTGTCGTGGGCTGACGGCCACTCGAGCATCTACCCCTTCGACCGCCTGCGGCTCGACGATCCGGCCCGGGCGCCCGATGCGCCGGCGCCGCTCACCGAGGCGATGGCCTGGCCGCGCGAGATCAAGCGCCAGCCCGAAGGGTTGCGCGTCGAGTGGTCCGACGACCATCAGAGCCTCTATCCCTATCCGGCGCTCCGCGCGCTCTGCCGGTGCGCCGGCTGCACCGGCGGCCACTAGGGGGGCGACCGGTGACCACGGTGAGCGGTGACTCCCCCCTGCTCGAGCGTCTGGCCGGGCTGCCCCCGGTTCCGGTGTCCGAGCTCATCGCGCTGCTGCAGCGTCCCGCCGTGCTGACCAATGACCCCCTCCTGGCCGGCTTCGTCGGCGTGGATGATGAGGGCCAGCCGGCGGTGCATCCGCTCGTCGCCGCTGTGCTCGAGCACCTGGGGCAGAAGCCCGACGCCACCTGCTATGCCGCCCTGCTCGAGGCCCTCACCGGCATCTGGAATGCCGCCGTCCGGGGCGCGGTGGTGTCCCGCCTGCGCGCGGCGGGATTGCCGCCGGACGATCTCCTGCTCCGGCTGCAGGCGCTGTCCCCCACGCTGGGGTTCCAGGCTGACAATCGCGACTCGGCGCGGGCCTGGATGGCGGATCCCACCGCCCAGGACGCGGGACTGGTCCAGCAATGTCTCATGCGGCTGCTTCTCGCGGTGCGCGGGATGGCGGAAGCGCGCGCGCGATCCCTCATGGACTCCCGGAGTCCGGGCGCACCGGATTCCGCCCCCGCCAAGGAGGAAAGCTGATGTTCCACCTGCACGAGAGGACCGAGGAACGGAAGCGTCTCAACGGGCTCATGGCCGGCAGCTCCATGAAGGTGCCGGGCGCCTTCGGCGATCTGGGCAAGCGCGTATTCGCCGACGGGGCCCTGTCGAAGAAGCACAAGGAGCTCACCGCGCTGGCGGTGGCGATTTCCCAGAACTGCTTCGACTGAATCGAGCACCGCGTGGAGGAGGTCCTCCACCTGGGCGCCAGCGAGGCCGAGATCGCGGAGACCATGGATGTGGGAGTGTTGATGGGCGGCACGCTCGCCATCAAGTCGGTGCGGCATGCGTTCAACGTGATGGACGGAATCAAGAAAGGAGCCAAGTGATGGCCACCATTCCCGATGGATTCAAGGACGTGCTCACGCAGAAGAAGGCCTTTGCCAGCCTCGCCACCGTGGGCGCCGACGGCGCGCCGCAGGTGACGCCGGTGTGGTTCGACTGGGACGGGACCCACCTGCGCTTCAACAGCGCCAAGGGCCGCGTGAAGGACAAGAACGTGCGGCGCACGCCCAAGGTGGCGCTGGCCATCCTGGACCCGGAGAACCCGTACCGGTACCTGCAGATCAAGGGCCGGGTGGCGGAGATGACGGAGACGGGAGCGGACGCCCATATCGATTCGCTCGCCAAGAAGTACATGGGCGTGGACAAGTATCCGTATCGCAAGCCCGGCGAGGTGCGAGTGATCTACAAGGTCCTCCCCGAGCGGGTGCAGACCAACGGCTAGGTCGTGATCGCGCTCGAAGCGGTCTCCAAGGGCTACGGCGGGCAGGAGATCCTGCGCGGGTGCTCCTGGCGCGTGGGCCGCGGCGAGCGCATCGGGCTCGTCGGGCCCAATGGGGCGGGAAAGACCACGCTCTGCCGCATCCTGGCCGCCGCCGAGGAGCCCGACGAGGGGCGCGTGCACCTCGACAGCGGAGTCACGGTGGGGTACTTGCCCCAGGAAGTGGCGGGGGGGATCGATCGCACCGTGCTCGCGGAGGCGCTCTCCGGCTTCGACGAGGTCTGGGAGCTGGAGGCCGAGCTGGAGCGGCTGGCCGAGGCCATGTCCCGCCCCGACGCGGATTCCGGGCTCACCGACCGCTACGGCGAGGTGCAGCATCGCTTCGAGGCGCTCGGCGGCTATCGACTCGAGGCCGAGGCCAAGATGATCCTGGGCGGCCTCGGCTTCGCCCCCACCGGGCTTCATCGGCCGCTCGGCGAGTTCTCGGGCGGCTGGCGGATGCGGGCGGCCCTGGCGCGGCTCCTCCTGCTGCGCCCCGACCTCCTGCTCCTCGACGAGCCCACCAACCATCTCGACCTGGAGTCTCTGGGCTGGCTCGAGAACTTCCTCGCGTCCTACGACGGGAGCGTGGTGATCGTGTCGCACGATCGCTACTTCCTGAACCGGATGGTCACTTCCATCGCCGAGCTCGCGGCCGGCGAGGTGGTGGTGTATCCGGGCGACTACGACGATTTCCTCGTGGAGCGCGAGGCGCGGCGGGCGCTCATCGAGGCCCGGGCCCGCAACCAGGCCAAGCGCATCGAGGAGATCGAGCGCTTCATCGACCGGTTCCGCTACAAGTCCAGCAAGGCGCGGCAGGTGCAGAGCCGGATCAAGATGCTCGAGAAGGTGGAGCGGATCGAGGTGGACGGCGACGCCCGGAAGATCCACTTCCGGTTTCCGCAGCCTCCCCGCACCGGCCGGATCGTCATGCGGCTGGAGGGAGTGCGCAAGGCGTACGGCGACAACGTGGTCTACGCGGGGGTGAACTTCACCGCCGAGCGCGCGGAGCGCATCTCGCTGGTGGGCATCAACGGCGCCGGCAAGTCCACCCTGCTCAAGATGCTGGCCGGCGTGCTGCCGCCCGATGCGGGCGAGCGCGTGCTGGGCGCCCACGTCGAGGTGCACTACTACGCGCAGCATCAGCTCGATGCCCTCGATCCCGCGCATACCGTGCTGGAGGAGATCGAGCAGGCGGCGCCCGACGCCACCCACACCCGTCTCCGGACCATCCTGGGCTCGTTCCTCTTCGGCGGGGATTCGGTGGACAAGCGCGTGGCGGTGCTCTCCGGCGGAGAGAAGGCGCGGCTCGCCCTGGCCAAGATGCTGGTGCGCCCGGCCGCGCTCCTCTGCATGGATGAGCCGACCAACCACCTCGATCTCGCGTCCAAGGAGGTGCTCGAGGAGGCTCTGGCGGGCTTCACCGGGACCATCGTCTTCATCTCCCACGACCGCTACTTCATCAACCGGATCGCGACCCGGGTGGTGGAAGTGCAGGGCGGGAGGCTCACCGACTACCTCGGGAACTACGACGACTATCTCGCCGCCAGCGCGGCGCAGACGGGTGCGGTGGCCGCGCCCGTGCCGTCCCGCGCCGGCCTGGGCGCAAAGGCGCCTGCGCCGGCGGCCCGAATCCGCCCGCCCTCGGCGCCCGTCCCGTCCTCGCCCGCTCCCGCGCCGGCGCTCCCTCGCGCCGCGCCCCCGCGCGAGCCGTCGGCGCCCCGGCGAGAAGGCGTGCCCGAGAAATCGGGACGGCGGGCGCTGGAGCGAGAGGTCAAGGCCATACGGGGACGGCTCGAGACCATCGAGAAGCAGATCGCCGAGATGGAGACCCGGCTGGCGGACATCGGGCTGGCGCTGGCCGATCCGGACCTCTACCGCGACGGCAACCGGGCGCGCGAGATCTCCGAGTCCCGCCGGCAGGCGGAGGAGCAGGTGGCCTGGCTCATGAAGGAATGGGAGGAGCTTTCCGAGCGGTTGACCGCGGTCGAGGGCGGGTGAGGGGGGCGCTGATGGCCGAGCCGCGCTTCGTTCCTTCGGTGGGAGAGGCTGAGCTGCGCCGGGAAAAGGCCCGCGCCCGCGAGCTGCGCCAGAGCGCCTGGTGGAAGCGCCGGATCGCCGACGGCATGTGTCACTACTGCCGGCGGCGAGTGGGGAACCGCGCGCTGACCGCCGACCACGTCGTGCCGCTGATCCGGGGCGGCCGCTCCTCGCGCGGCAACATGGTGCCCTCCTGCAAGGACTGCAATAACCGCAAGCAGTCGCTGCTGCCCTGGGAGTGGGAAGACTATCTCAAGGCGCAGGGCCGAAGCGACGCGGAATGAGGGCGGCGCGCGGTGCCGTGCTCGCGCTCCTCACCGTCGCCACCGTCGCCGCCGGCGCCGCCGCGCACTCCTTTCTCGAAGGCGCCGAGCCGCGCCCCGGTAGCACGGTGAAGACGGCGCCCGCGGAAGTGCGGCTGCGATTCACCGAGCGGCTGGAGGCCGCGTTCTCCACCGTGCACGTCACCGACGGGGGCGGGAAGCGCGTGGATCGCGGCGAGGCGCAGCTGGAAGCGCGAGCGCCGAAGCGTCTCCGGGTGCCGTTGCTCCCGATCGGCGCCGGACGCTACACCGTCAAGTGGCGCGTCCTCTCGGTGGACAGCCACATCGTCGAGGGTGAATTCGCTTTCCGCCTCGCGCCCTGATCCTCCGCCGAGTCGCCCGGCGAGGGGGGCCTGCCCCGGAATGTATCTCCGTGTGGTCGCTGGGCCGTATCGAACTTCGGACATTGTCGTTTCCGCCCGCCGCCGCTCAAATCTCTCCAGCAGGACGTGCCGTCAACCTATACCCCAGGGGAGGAGCGAGCGATGAAGCGAGGTGGATTCGGGCGAACGATCGGAATCGCGATGGTCACGGCGCTGGGTCTGGGTCTGGTCACCGCGGGCGCCGGCGCCGACGACAAGCCGGCCCGGGACGACAAGCCCGCCCGAGCGGAGGGCAAGGTCAACATCAACGAGGCGACGCGAGCCCAGCTGATGAAGCTCAGCGGAGTAGGGCCGGGCACCGCCGACCGGATCATCAGCTACCGCCAGGCGCATGGTCCGTTCCGGAAGGCGCAAGATCTCGAGAAGGTCGAGGGTGTGGGGAAGGGCGTGCTGGAAAAGAACGAAGGACGGATCGCGGTGAAGTGAAAAAACCCTTTGCGCGTCCTCCGGCGTGTAGGTACGATGATCCAAAATCGGTCGGGGCGCACACAGGCTCCATCAGCGTCTCCCGTCGGCAATTTCGCCGGCGACGACGTGACCGAGCCTCGGGCCGGGAGTCGGCGTCCGGTGCGAGGTCGAAGGGACCTGGGCCCGAGTCTGGCCTCGCCGAGAAAGGGAGGTGATCCAGCCGATGTGTACCCCTACGGTGATCTGTGAGGTGGTCACCTCCTAAGGCCCGGATGTAGCAGTTGCAGGTGGCCCTGGAGGATCCAGGAACCACCGGCCCCGACGGTCCCGCTCTTTCACCAGCGGGGCGGCCAAGTTGAGCGAAGGCCGCAAGCGCCGTCGGGGCTTTTTTCTTGTCCCCCGCCCGGCGTGGTCCGAAAAATAAGACGGCCCGCCGGGATCCCGGCGGGCCGTCGTCGTCTCTGTCCTGGGGTCTGGAGGCTCTACGCCTTCCGTACGTTCGAGGCCTGGAGCCCCTTCGGCCCCTTGGTCACCTCGAACTCGACCTTGTCACCCTCGGCCAGGCTCTTGAAGCCCTGGGCCTGGATGGCACTGTAGTGCACGAAGACATCCTCGCCACCCTCGACCTGAATGAAGCCGTAGCCCTTCGCGTCGTTGAACCACTTGACCGTACCTTGTGCCATACCTCGGTTCCCTCTCCTCTTGAGCGGCGATCAGCCACCCGCGTGATCCCCAGCCACCATGGCCGGGGCTCCCCCAGGATCGGGGGAAAACAAAAAAAGCGCCAGGAGGACCGGGGTCCTCTGGGCGCTTCCTCTAACTACTCGCGATGCTGGTTCAAGTACGGGTCAAGCGACGTTTCTGTTCAATTGCGAACATATCGACCGCGCATAACTTAACAATCGGGCTGGCCGCCTGTCAAGGAGCTTATTGGCCCTCAAAGAGGCACCGGCCGGGGCCCCAAATCCTCGGGAACCCGGCCGTTCTGGCCCTCCGGGGGCCCTTCGGCCCCCTGTCGAAAGGTCCACGATGGGCGACGAACGTTCGCCGCCCTGCAGTCCCTTGGGACCGCGAGTGACCTCGAACTCGACCCGCTCACCCTCGGCCAGGCTCTTGAAGCCCTGGGCCTGGATGGCGCTGAAGTGGACGAACACGTCTTCGCCGCCCTCCTGGGAGATGAAGCCGTACCCCTTCGCGTCGTTGTGGAGCCCCACGTCGGCAGGGCAAAGAAAAACGCCGCGGAACCTGAGGCTCCTGCGGCGTTGAGCTCGAGCCTGGCGGCGTGAACCTGTGACCGGCCGGAAACATAGCGGAAACGGCCCCGACCGTCAAGCGGTCAGGGGTCCTGCTCGATGGCCACGGTTACCGGCGTCGATCCGTTCCTGGTGCCGAGCCAGCCCGGGATGGCCATCGAGAAGCGGCCGGCGGTCCCACCCGCCACCACGACATGCAGCTCGGCCACCGAGGGAAATTTGGACACGAGGGCGTCCGGGGACGGCTCCTTCCCCTTGGCGAATCGGAGATTGGTGCCTTCGCCATTGTCCGCGTCCGGAAGGAGGGTGTGGTAGGGGACCCGCACGGTCTCGTGCAGGTGCCGCTTGAGATCGTCCTTGCTCCAGCCATCGTCGGCGAAGACGCGGGCATGCTCGGGCCCCACGACCACCATGGTGTGCGAGTACAGCGGGAAGTGCTTGATGTTCCAGAGTCCCGACATGGTCCATCCAATGGATCCGGCGAGTGCGCGCGCGGTACGGCTGGCATGGTCGGATATCCCATGCGGCGCCTCGCCGGCGAAGAGGGTCACCGCGCTGCGCCCGGGCTCGACGCCGCGCTCCACCGCGAGCGCCGGCCAGGGACTGACCTCCTCGAACTCGCCGATGCAATAGGTATAGCGACCGGGGTGCCCGAAGGTGGACATGGAGGTCTCGCCGGGCTTGGCGCCGCCGATATTGATCATGGCGAGCCGGAGCGCCCGCCCGATGGTGGCATTGGCGCGATAGCCCGGGCCGAAGACGCCGAAGGAGCAGTTGACCTCGAGCCGCGTCCGGATCGGGCCATTGATCACGATGAGGGGGGCCGAGAAGTGCGTGGAGGTGGACATGCCGTGCAGCGCGAAGGCGGGATCGCAGGCCGCCTCCACCGCCGCCAGCACCACCGGCAGGTACTCGGGACGGCAGCCGGCCATCACCGCGTTGACGGCCACGCGCTCCACGGTGGCGCGGCCGTAGTTGGGCGGCATGTCTCCGGCCAGCTCGGCTCGATCGCGCCGGGTGCCGGCGAGCATCCGCTCCACCCGCTCGCGCGTGGGCGGCACCACCGGCAGCCCGTCGGTGACGCCCTTGTCGAACCAGATCTCGAAGTCATCCATCGCGACGGCATAGCATGCCACACTGGAAGCCGATGAATCCCTGGCACGATCTGGCCCTGGGTGACGACATCGGGCGGGAGTTCCGCTGCGTCATCGAGATCCCCAAGGGCTCGAAGATCAAGTACGAGCTGGACAAGGCCACGGGGCTGCTCTGGCTCGACCGGGTGCTGCACTCCGCCGTGCATTACCCCGCGAACTACGGGTTCCTGCCCCAGACGTACTGCGACGACGGCGATCCGCTCGACGTGCTCGTCCTCGGCCAGGAAGCGGTGGTGCCGCTCTGCTTCTTGCGGGCCAAGGCCATCGGCGTCATCACGATGCGCGACGACAAGGGTCAGGATGACAAGATCATCGCGGTCCACGTGGACGACCCCGAGTACGCGCACTATCGGGACGTCTCCGAGCTGCCGCCGCACCGCCTCAAGGAGATGCAGCGGTTCTTCCTCGACTACAAGGTCCTGGAGGACAAGTCGGTCGACATCGACCATATCCGCGGGCGGGTGGACGCGGAGAACGTCATTCGTGACGCTGTGCGCCTCTACCGCGACAAGATCCTGCCCGGCCTTCCGACCCGCCAGGTCTAGGCCTCCTCGGGCCCCGCCGGACCGTCGGCCCCACGTCCGGCCACCCTCTGATCGTCGCCTCCCCCCTTAACCCGCGAAAAAACGCCGATTTCACATCTCGGCCGGGCCGGCCTGGGCGTCAGCCGGCTGACATGTCAGCGAACACCGTTGGGTTAGTGACGTCCATCTTCGTGAAATCTTGAACGTTTCTCTTGTCCGAAACAGGGGCGAGTGCTAAATTGAATACAGCGGCACTGTAACGAACCCCTTACACAGTGGATAGGAGCGGCGATGCTGTTCAGCTTGCTAGCGGGGCTGTTCTCGAACGATCTCGCCATCGATTTGGGCACCGCGAACACCCTCGTGTACGTTCGCGGCGAAGGCATCGTGATGAACGAGCCGTCGATCGTCGCCATCCACAACGCCGATCACTCGGTGCTGGCGGTGGGTCACGAGGCCAAGGCCATGCTCGGCCGGACCCCAGGCAACATCACCGCCATCCGCCCGCTCAAGGACGGCGTCATCGCCGACTTCGACGTGACGGAGAAGATGCTGCACCACTTCATCAGCAAGGTGCATCGGCGGCAGACCCTGGTGCGGCCCCGCATCGTGATCGGCGTTCCCTCGGGGATCACCCAGGTCGAGAAGCGCGCCGTGCGCGATTCCGCCATGCAGGCGGGCGCGCGCGAGGTGTACCTGATCGAGGAGCCGATGGCCGCCGCCATCGGCGCCGGGCTGCCCATCCAGGAGCCGGGCGGGAACATGATCGTGGACATGGGCGGAGGCACCACCGAGGTGGCGGTGATCTCGCTCTCCGGGATCGTGTACTCCAAGTCCGTCCGCATCGCCGGCGACGAGATGGACGAGTCCATCGTCCAGTACATCAAGAAGCACTACAACCTCCTCATCGGCGAGCGCCGCGCGGAAGAGATCAAGATCAAGCTCGGCTCGGCGTACCCGATGGGTGGCGACCGGCTCTCGATGGAGGTCAAGGGGCGCGACCTCATCGACGGGATCCCGAAGACCATCGTCGTCACCGACGAGGAGATCCGGGAAGCGCTGCGCGAGCCGGTGATGGCCATCGTGGACACGGTGCGCACCTGCCTCGAGCGGACCCCGCCCGAGCTGGCGGCGGACATCGTTGACAAGGGCATCGTGCTCACCGGGGGCGGGGCATTGCTCCGAGGCCTCGATCTCCTGCTCCGCCAGGAGACGGACCTGCCCATCACCGTCGGGGACGATCCGCTGTCCTGCGTCGCGCTCGGCACCGGCAAGGTACTGGATGAGCTCGATCTCCTGAAGAAGGTGGCGATCCCGGCCTAGCACCCGGCTCCCCGGGAGCGCGTCGTGCGGCCGGTCGCCTCCTGGGTGACCCGCGGTGAAATTTCGTCGGTACGGCCTTCTGATCACCGTGCTTCTCGTCTGCCTGGTGCTGCTCACCGTGCAGACCCGCGGCGGTGGGACGGGCAAGGCCGCCGACCTCGTGTCCATCCTCACCACTCCTGCCCAGGTTGTGCTCACCCGGATCCACCGCACCGCCGTGGGTCTCTGGGGAAGCTACCGGGAGTGGCGGGTGTCGTGGAGCGAGAATTCGGAGCTCCGGGCCGAGAACGAGCGGCTCCGCGTGCAGTCCCTCCAGGTCACCGAGACCCGCGACGAGAACGATCGGCTCCGGCGCCTGCTCGGCCTGCGCGAGCGGCTGCCCATCACCACCATGTCCGGCGAGGTCATCGGTCGGGAGGGCGGCGGCTGGGTGCGCGCCCTCACCGTCAACCGGGGCATCGGCGAGGGCATCGCCACCCAGACGCCGGTGATCGTGCCGGACGGCCTGGTGGGTCGGGTGGTGCGGGTGCGGCCGGGCGCCTCCGTGGTGCAGCTCCTCAATGATCCTGCCTCCACGGTGGGCGCCATGGTGCAGCGGACTCGCACGCCCGGGCTGGTGGAAGGCGATCCCGGCGGCGCGGTGCGCTTCAAGTTCATGGCCCGCGACGGCGCGGGCATCGTGGTGGGCGATACCGTGGTGACCTCCGGGCAGGGGAACGTCTTCCCCAAGGGCCTGCCGGTTGGACGCGTGATCGCCATCGAGGACAAGGGTTCGGCGCTCTTCCACTTCGCGGTGCTGGCCCCGGTGGTGGACTTCGCGCGCGTGGAGGAAGTGCTGCTCCTGACCGGCCAGACCACTCAGGACCTGGCGGGGCTGTTCCCGCGGCAGGAGAGCTAGCATGCGCTGGCTTCTCCTCTTCACTCTGGGCGGCAGCGTGGCGCAGACCAATGTCATCCAGATGCTCTCGGTGGCGGGGGCGACGCCGGATCTGCCCTTCATGATGACCGTGTTCTGGGCGCTGCGCCGCGGACCCGAAGCCGGCTGCGTGGCGGGCTTCTTCGCCGGCTTGCTGCAGGATGTGGGCGCGGGCGGCCTCGTCGGCATCCAGGCGCTCACCAAGGCCCTCGCCGGATTCACCCTCGGCCTCGCGGGCGGCCGGCTCTCCGTCGCCAACCCGCTGGTGCAGGTCCCCGGCCTCGTCCTCCTCACGGTGGCGGAGGGGCTCCTGCGCTTCGGGCTGCTGCAGCTTTTCCACTACCCGGCGAGCCTCCCCGCCTTGCTGGCGGACGTGATCCTCCCGCAGGCGCTCTACAACGGCGTCCTCGGCGCCGCCTGCCTGGTGGCGGTGACCGCCTCGGAAATGGTGCGCGCTCAGCTCGTGTTGCGCTCGCCGCGGCGGGGACGGTAGGCCGGCGCCATGGCGAGCGGACCGGGGCCTCGGCGGGACGCCTGGAGCAAGCGCGTCCTCACCCTCACCGTGATGGTGGCGGCGGCCTTCGTGATGCTGCTGGGTCAGCTGTGGTACTTGCAGGTGCTCGAGGGCACGAAGTTCCGCGACATGTCGGAGAAGAACCGTATCCGGGTGCGGCCGGTGGCGGCGCCCCGCGGGATCCTCTTCGACCGGAACGGTCTCGCGCTCGTCGACAACCGGCCCGCCTTCACGCTCTCGCTCATCCCGCGCGAGATCGAGGACCGCAACACCGTCCTCGCCCGCCTCGCGGTCATGCTCAAGATCCCGCTCGCCGAGCTGCAGGACTCGCTGGCCAAGGTGCCGGCCGACTCCCTCCGGCCGGTGCGCATCCGCCGCGATCTCTCGCTGGAGGACGTGGCCAAGGTGGAGGAGTCCAAGCTGGACCTCCCCGGGGTGGTGGTCGAGGTGGAGCCTCAGCGCGTGTATCCGACCAGCACCTTCGCCGCCCACGTCCTCGGGTATGTCCGGGAGGTGAGCGAGGAGCAGATGAAGCAGGGGCGCTACCGGCGCGGCGACATGATCGGCCAGACCGGCCTGGAGCGCCTCCTCGACGAGCACCTGCGCGGGCGTGACGGAGGCGAGCGCATCGAGGTGGATGCCCTCGGGCGCTCCGTGCAGCTGATGCAGCGCGAGGAGCCTCGGCCCGGCGCCCAGGTCATCACCACCGTGGACCGCCGCGTGCAGGAGGTGGCGGAGCGCGCCATGGCCGGCCGCTCGGGCTCGGTGGTGGTGCTGGACCCGAAGAGCGGTGACATCCTCGCGCTGACCTCGAGTCCCGCCTTCGGCCTCGACACCTTCGCCGGCAACATGGACCGGGACGCGTGGGTGCGCCTGGTGAAGGATCCCGCGCATCCGCTGCTCAATCGCTCACTGCAGGGCCAGTATCCCCCGGGCTCGGTGTTCAAGATGATCGTGACGGCGGCGGGGCTGCAGGAAGGCAGCCTCACGCCGATGGACCGGGTCTACTGCAACGGCGAGTACACCTCCGGCACTCGGACGTGGAAGGACTGGAAGCCCGGCGGTCACGGTCACGTGGACTTGCGGGGCGCGGTGGTCCAGTCGTGCGACGTCTTCTTCTATCAGCACGGGCTCAAGGTGGGGCCCGAGGCCATCGCGCGCTACGCCCGCGCCTTCGGGCTCGGCAGCCCCACCGGCGTGGACCTGCCCGGTGAGAAATCGGGGCTGGTCCCGTCCCCCGAGGGCCGCCGGGAGCGCGGGCGACCCTGGCATTCCGGTGACACGCTGAACATGTCCATCGGCCAGGGCGCGCTGCTGGTGACGCCGCTCCAGGTCGCTCGGCTGACCGCGGCCATCGCCAACGGGGGCGTGCTCTGGAAGCCGCGGCTCATCCAGAGAGTCGAGCGCCCCGACGGCCAGCTCGCCTACTCCGAGTCGAGCCAGATGAACGGGCAGGTGAATCTGTCTCCGGTGGTGTGGGCCTTCCTCCGCCAGTCGATGTCCGGGGTCGTCAACGACGCCGTGGGCACCGGAGTGGCGGCGCGGCTGCCCGGCCTCGAGATCGGCGGCAAGACCGGCACCGCTCAGACCATCGCCAATAGCAGCAGCGCCAAGGGTCAGGACCACGCCTGGTTCGCCTCCTTCGCCCCCGTCAACGACCCGCAGATGGTCGTGGTGGTGTTCGTCGAGGGCGGGGGCCACGGCGGAGCGATTGCCGCGCCCATCGCGCGCCAGATCTACCAGGCCATCTTCCTCGAGAAGGTGGCCATGGCCGCGCTGGCCGCGGGTTCGTGATCCTCCGGATCGACCGCCGTCTCCTCCAGAACGTCGACTGGCCGCTGCTCGTCGCCGCCCTCGTCCTCATCTGCCTGAGCTTCATCTCGCTCTGGAGCCTTTCTCCCACCGGGAGCATCGCCTTCCGCCAGCTGGTATGGGTGGGAGTCGGCTGCCTGGCGCTGCTCATGGTGGTCGCGCTCGACTATCGCAACCTCGTGCGGGCCGCGCCCGCCTTCTACATCCTTGGTCTCGGCCTCCTGCTCACCGTTTTCATCCTGGGCCGGAGCGTCTCCGGCGCCCGCCGCTGGATCCACCTCGGCCCCTTCACCCTGCAGCCGTCCGAGCTCTTCAAGCTCATCTTCGTGCTCACGCTGGCCTGGGCCCTCACCTCGCGATGGGGGCGACCGCTGTCGCGAAGCGCCTTGATCGGGACTGCCGTCCTGGTGGGGGTGCCCTTCGTCCTCGTGGTGCGCCAGCCCGACCTCGGCACCGCGCTGGTGCTGCTGCCGGTGCTGGCCTGCGTGCTCATCGGGGTGGGCATCCGGCTCAAGATCTTCGCCGGACTCATCGCCGCCGGGGTGGCCCTCATGCCGGTGGCGTGGTTCGCCCTGAAGGAGTACCAGCGGGAGCGCCTCCTCGTCTATATCGACCCGTTCCGCGATCCGCTCGGAACGGCGTACAATGTCATCCAGGCAAAGATTGCCATCGGTTCCGGCCAGCTTCTGGGCAAGGGGGTCAGCGGCGCGACACAGAGCCGTCTCGCCTTTCTCCCGGAGCGGCATACGGATTTCATTTTCGCCGTGTTCGCTGAGATGTGGGGCTTCGCGGGCTGTCTCGTCCTGATCATGGCGTACGGGCTCCTGGTGCTCCGGGGGTTCGAGATCGCCGCGAGCGCACGCGAGCCTCGGGGACGTATCGTCGCCCTGGGTATCACCGCGCTGTTCGCCACCCAGACACTGATCAACCTGGGGATGGTGACCGGCCTGTTGCCCGTGGTCGGCATTCCGCTCCCGTTCATGAGCTACGGGGGATCGTCCATGGTGGTGTCCCTCATGGCTCTGGGGCTCCTCCTCTCGGTTCGAATGCGGCAGTTTCAGTAACCCGAACAGCCGGGCCGGTGGAGCACACCGGATCCGTCGGGGGCTGCCGTGGGAAAGCGGATCGTCGTGAACGTCGGCGTCACGGAAACCCGTCTCGCCGTGCAGGACGGCAACCAGCTCACCGAGCTGTATGTCGAGCGTGCCCGCCGTCGCTCCATCGTGGGGAGCATCTACAAGGGCGTGGTCACCAACGTCCTCCCCGGCATGCAGGCGGCCTTCGTCGAGATCGGGCTGAGCAAGGACGCCTTTCTCTACGGCGGGGACTATACCGCCAACCTCGGCGAGGAAGACGACCACGGCGACCCGGGCGAGGAGGACGACCCCGGCGACGTGGACCTCGGTGACGAGGCGGAGACGCGCGTCGCCCACGCGCATGCGCCCATCGAGGAAATGCTGCGCAAGGGCCAGGAGATCCTGGTCCAGGTCTCCAAGGAATCGCTGGGCTCCAAGGGCGCCCGCATCACGTCCTTCATCTCCATTCCCGGGCGCTACATCGTCTACATGCCCCAGTCGCGCCACATCGGCGTCTCCCGGCGCATCCACGACGAGGCGGAGCGCGAGCGCCTGCGCAGCATCGTGAAGGCGGTGCGGCCCCCCACCGGCGGCTTCATCGTCAGAACGGTGGCGGAGGGCAAGGGGGAGGAGGAGCTCGCCGCCGACATCCAGTTCCTGAGCCGCCTGTGGACGCAGGTGCAGAGCCGCTGCGAGGCCGCCAAGGCCCCCGCGCTTCTCCACGAGGAGATGGACCTCACCTTCCGGGTGGTGCGCGACCTCTTCTCGCCCGAGGTCGACGAGTTCCTCGTCGACACCGCCGAAGGCTACGAGAAGGTCCTCCAGTACGCAAACACGCTGGTGCCCCAGCTCGCCGCGCGGGTGAAGCGCTACGAGGACAAGCTCCCCATCTTCGAGGCCACCGGCATCGAGAAGGAGATCGACAAGGCGCTCCGCCGGCGGGTGTGGCTGAAGTCCGGCGGGTACATCGTCATCGACCACACCGAGGCCCTGGTGGCCATCGACGTGAACACCGGGAAGTACGTGGGCAAGCGCGACTTCGAGGAGACCGTGCTCAAGATCAACCTGGAGGCGGCGGCGGAGGCGGTGCGCCAGATCCGCCTCCGCGATCTGGGCGGCATCATCATCCTCGACTTCATCGACATGGAGCGGGCCGAGCACCGGGAGCAGGTCTCGCGGGCGCTCACCAAGGCGCTCGCCGACGACAAGGCGCGCACCAATGTGCTGGAGATCTCCGAGCTCGGCATCGTGGAGATGACGCGCAAGCGGGCGCGCCAGGATCTCCACTCGGTCTTCTACGCCTCCTGTCCCACCTGCAAGGGGAGCGGGCACGTGAAGTCCGACGCCACCCTCGCCGCCGAGATCTTCCGCAAGATCCAGGCGCAGGCGGCCGATGCCTCCGGCGAGGAGGTGGTGGTGCGCGCGCACCCGGACGTGGCCCACCGCCTCGAGGGAGAGGAGCGCGAGGGGCGCGAGCGCCTGAGCGCCCTCATCGGCCGGAAGATCTCCGTGCAGGGGGTGCCGTCGTACCACCGCGAAGAGTATGATGTGACCTTCAGGTGACCATGACCCCCGGCGCCCTGCCGCTCATCCCCACCACCGTCTGCGGCAGCCACGGGCTTCCCGCGTGGCTGCATCTCGTGCGCGAAGCGGCGGCGGCGGGGCGGCTGGGGCCGGTGGACCTCCAGGAGTGCTACGACGACGCGGTCCGGATCGCCATGCGCGATCAGGTGGAGACCGGCGTCGACGTCATCTCGGACGGCGAGATGCGCCGGGTGACCTTCATCCGCGGCTTCTACGATCGGCTGTCCGGCATCCGCGCGCTGCCCATACCCCGCCGCATCGGTCCGCCCAACTACGACACCCACTGCCCCTACGAGGTGGTGGATCGCGTCACCGCGCCGCAGGGCCTGGGCATCGTGGACGAGTTCCGCTTCGCCCGTCCCCATGCGGAGCGGCCCATGCGGGTGGCCGTCCCCGGCCCCATCACGCTCCTGATGCCGCTGCGCCGCGGGGGGCCGTACGCCTCCGAGGACTCGCTCATCGCGGACCTCATCGAGATCGTCCGCGCCGAGGTGCGGGGCCTGGTGGCCGCCGGCTGCGAGTTCGTCCAGATCGACGAGCCCAACTACGTGATGGCGGCCGGCAAGCACCGGGCGGTGAAGGGCGAGGCGGGCCCCATGGTGGAGGCGCTCAACGCCAGCCTGGAGGGCGCGCGCGTCAAGACCGCGCTGCACGTGTGCTTCGGCAACGCGCACAACAACTCCTTCGCGTCTCCCCGCCGCTACCGCGCGCTCTACCCGCGCCTCCTCGACGCCCACGTGAGCCAGTTCGTCTTCGAGTACGCGAACCGCGAGATGAGCGAGATCGAGCTCTGGAGCGAGTTTCCGTCGGACAAGGAAGTGGCGGTGGGCGTGGTGGACGTCAAGGCCTTCCGGGTGGAGACGCCGGAAGAGATCGTGGACCGGGCCCGGCTGGCTCTCCGCCACATCGCGCCCGAGCGCCTCTGGCTCGTCCCCGACTGCGGGCTGTGGGAAACGCCGCGCTGGGTCGGGCTCGCCAAGCTACGCTCCATGGTCGAGGCCGCCCGCGTGCTGCGGCGCGAGCTCGGCGCGGCGTGAGCCGCCCGTCCCGCATCAGCCGGGCGAAGATCCTCGAGCAGCTGCGGCTCGCCGCCCGCAAGGGGGACCGCACCGCGCTCACCCTGGCCGCCGATCAGATGAAGACCCTGGCGTATAGCCCCCGCTACTGGGAGCGGTACCTCGAGCTGCTCAGCAATCCCCTGGCGCGGCTGGTGGACCTTCTCCTGATCAAGCAGGGGGAGAAGATCGCCCGGCAAAAGGGCTGGGTGAAGCCGCGCCGCGAGCGTCCGGCCCCGGCCGCCCGGGCCGGCAAGACCGCCAAGGCCGCCAAGGCCAAGCGGCGCCGGCGCGCCCTCGCCTCCGCCGAGCAGCCCTCGCTCTTCCCGGACCTGCCCGCCTAGCCGGGGGCCGACCGCGCCCGTCGCTTGACCCCGCCGCTTGACCTCGCCCCTTGACGCTGGTGGTAGAGTACCCCCGTAGGGTATAGGGGGGAGCCATATGGGGCGGGGCGGGCGGATGGCAGTCCTGCTGGGGGTGCTGGCGGCAGCCCTGGTGATCGCGTGGTGGGTGCCGCCGGTGGCGCAGGATCCGACCTACCATCGCTTCGCCGACACCCGCCCGTTCCTGGGCATGCCCAATGGCCTCAACGTCCTGTCCAATCTCGCCTTCCTGATCGCGGGAGCGGCCGGGCTGGGGCTGGTCCTGGGCGGGAGCGGCCGCATGACGGTCGTGGACGACCGGGAGCGCTGGCCGTGGGCCGTGTTCTTCGCGGGCGTCGGCCTCACCGCCTTCGGCTCCGCCTGGTATCACCTGGATCCCGGCAATGTCCGCCTGGTCTGGGACCGGTTGCCGATGACGGTGGCCTTCATGGGCCTCTTCGCCGCCATGATCGGCGAGCGCATCGGACCTCGCGTCGGCCTCGCGCTCCTGGGCCCGCTCCTGCTGGCGGGAGCGGGCAGCGTGCTGTGGTGGCACGTGGGAGAGCAGCAGGGCCGGGGTGATCTGCGCGCGTACGGGCTCGTGCAGTTCTTCCCCATGCTGGCCATTCCCCTCCTCGCGTGGCTCTTTCCCGCGCGGTACACGCATGGCGGCTACTGGGGACTCGCGGTCCTCCTCTATGCCGCCTCCAAGGGACTGGAACTGGCGGACGCTCCCGTGCTCGCGCGGTCCGGGCTGGTGAGCGGTCACGCGCTGAAGCACCTCGCCGCCGCGGCGGCGGGCTTGGTGTTCTGCCGCATGCTCGCGATTCGCACCACTGTCCACGGAGGACGACCATGATCGACGAGGAGACGCGCGGCAAGGCGCTGGGCCGCCTGCGCCGGATCGAGGGCCAGGTCCAGGGCATCCAGCGGATGGTCGAGGAGGACAAGTACTGCGTGGACATCCTCCTCCAGCTCACCGCCGTGCAGGGCGCGGTGGAGCAGGTCCAGAAGCTCCTGCTCGCCCGGCACATCAGCTCGTGCGTCACCGATGCCATGCGCTCCGGCAACGGGCGCGATCGGCAGAAGAAGATGGACGAGCTGCTGGACGTGTTCTCCCGCTTCGGCGGGCGCTAGAGGACGCCATGGCCACCGCCGAGAAGACCCGGGTCGACCTTCCCGTCAAGGGGATGCACTGCGCGGCGTGCGTGGGCAAGGTCGAGCGCGCGCTCCAGGGCGTGCCGGGCGTGGATCGCGCGGCAGTGAATCTCGCTACCGAGCGCGCCACTGTCTGGCTCGATCCCGCCGAGGTCGGGGTGTCCTCGCTGCGCACCGCCGTCGCCGCCGCCGGCTACACGGTGCCCGACGAGATCGCGGCCACGCCCGAGACCGCCGACCGCGAGCGGGTCGAGCGCGCGCAGGAGGACCGCCGTCTCCGGGAGCGCCTCCTCGTCGGCGTCGCGCTCTCCGTGCCGGTGCTGCTCGGCAGCATGCCCGGGATATTTCCATGGGCCCCCGAGCTCCTGAGAAATCCCTGGGTGCTGCTCGCGCTGACCACGCCGGTGCAGTTCTGGGTGGGCTGGCCCTTCCACGCCGCCTTCGTCAAGGAGCTGCGCCACCGGTCGGCGAGCATGAACACCCTCGTCTCCGTGGGCACCGGCGCGGCGTACTTCTTCAGCCTGGCCGTCACGCTCTGGCCGCATCGCTTCATGGCCACCGGCGCCATGCCCTATTACGAGGCGTCCGCGCTCCTGATCACCTTTCTCGTGCTCGGCCGATGGCTCGAGGCGCGCGCGCGCGGCGGCGCGTCGGACGCCATCCGCCGTCTGGTGGCGCTGCAGCCCCGCACCGCCCGGGTGCTGCGCGCGGGCGGGGAGGTGGATCTGCCCATCGCCTCGGTGGCGGTGGGCGATCGGCTCCGCGTCCGGCCGGGAGAGCGCGTGGCGGTGGACGGGATCGTGGAGGACGGCGCCTCCAGCGTGGACGAGTCCATGCTCACGGGGGAGAGCCTGCCGGTGGAGAAGGGGCCGGGCTCGAGCGTGGTGGGCGGCTCGGTGAACCGCACCGGCAGCTTCTCCTTCCGCGCCACCCGCGTGGGCGCGGACACCGTACTCGCGCGCATCATCCGGCTCGTGGAGGAGGCGCAGGGATCCAAGGCGCCCATCCAGCGTCTGGCCGACCGCGTGGCCGCCGTGTTCGTGCCCATCGTCCTCGGCGTCGCCGCGCTCACCTTCGCGGTGTGGTGGCTGTTCGGTCCTGAGCCCGCCGTCTTCCATGCCCTCGCCAGCGCGGTGGGCGTGCTGGTCATCGCCTGTCCCTGCGCCATGGGGCTGGCCACGCCCACCGCGATCATGGTCGCGACCGGGCGCGGGGCCGAGCTCGGGGTGCTGATCCGCAGCGCCGAGGCCCTCGAGGTGCTTCATCGCGCGGCGGTAGTGGTCCTCGACAAGACGGGCACCCTCACGGCGGGTCGCCCGGTGGTCACGGACGTGGTGCCGCTCTCGGGGTTCCCCGGGGCCGCGGACGAGCTGCTCGCGCTCGCCGCCGCCGCGGAGCAGGGGTCCGAGCACCCGCTGGGCGAGGCCATCGTCACCGAGGCCAAGGCGCGCGGCCTCGCCTTGCCGCCCGTCGCGGAGTTTCAAGCCGTCCCCGGCCAGGGCGTGGACGCCCGCGGTCCCGACGGCCGCATCCTCCTCGGGAATCGCCGGCTCATGGAGTCGCGCGGGATCGAGCTGGGCTCGCTCGCGGCGCAAGCGGTGGCCCTGGCCGCCGCGGGCAAGAGCAGCGTGTTCGTCGCCTTCGGCGGCGAGCCGCTGGGCCTCATCGCGGTGGCGGACGTGCTGAAGCCCACCGCGCGGGAGGCGGTGGCCGCGCTCGCCGCCCGCGGCCTCGAGGTGGTGATGCTGACCGGCGACAGCCGGGTGGTCGCGGAGGCGGTGGCGCGCGAGGCAGGGATCAGCCGCGTGCTGGCGGAGGTACTCCCGGAGGAGAAGGCCGCCGAGGTCAGGCGTCTGCGGGAGGGCGGCCGTGTGGTCGCCATGGTGGGCGACGGCATCAACGACGCGCCGGCGCTGGCCCAGGCCGATGTCGGCATCGCCATGGGCTCGGGCACCGACGTCGCCATCGAGGCGGCCGACGTGACGCTCATGCGCGGCGACCTGCGCGGTGTGGTCACCGCCATCGATCTCTCGCGTCAGACCATCCGCGTCATCCGGCAGAATCTGGCCTGGGCCTTCGGCTACAATCTCGTCCTGGTTCCGGTGGCGGCGGGAGTGCTCTACCCGGTGGCGCGCATCCTCCTCTCGCCCGTGCTGGCGGGCGCGGCGATGGCGCTGTCGTCGGTCTCGGTGGTGCTCAATAGCTTGCGGCTCCGGCGCTTCAAGTGATCGGCTCACCGTTTCTCGAGGGCCGCGACCGCTACGAGCGGCAGACGGAGGGCTGGACCGATGCGGTCCCGTCGGACGCGCTCACCCATACCGTCCGGGTGCGGGATGACGACGCCGCGGTGGAGCTGACCGCGGTCTGCACGACGTCGCCGGGCTACGAGATCCGCGAGGCGCGCGGCGCCGCGCTGGCCGACGCCGTCGACCCGTCGCTCCCCGCCGCGCTGCCCTTGCTGGCGGGGACCCGCATGGTGGGCGGGTTCACGCGGCGCCTCCTCGAGGTCACCGGGTCGCGTCCGGGCGCGGGGCTCTTCGTGGACGCGGGCATCGAGGTGGCCCGCCTGGCGCGCCAGGTGAGCCGCGTGCCGCGCGTGCGCGTGGAGGCACTGCCCGGAGCGGACGCGCGCGTGTTCTGGGACCTCGACATCTCGAGCTGGGTGGACTTGCCGGGCTCCTGCTTCACCTACGGCGCGCAGGGCCGCGCCCTTCTCGAGTCGCGGCCGGTGACCGCGGCGGCCACGCTCGATCTGTACTGCCCGCCCCCCGAGGCCCGCAAGGTGTTCCACCGACGCCGCCTGCTCCGCCTCGTGCGCACCGGGCGGCGCCTCGACTGCTTTCACGCCATGCACGACAATGTCCACGGCTTCGACGTGCACTTCGAGATCGACCTCGACCGGGGCGTGATCGCGGCGGCCCACTCGGTGACGTCGCGCCTGCCCTATCGCGGGATCTGCGACGAGCCGCAGGCGCGCATCGAGGCGATGGTGGGGCAGGTGGTGGACGCAGGCTTGCGGAAGCGGATCCAGACGATCCTCGGCGGGGAAGCGGGCTGCGCTCAGCTCTACGACCTCACCGCCGACCTTCTGAAGCTGCTCTCGATCGCGTGATCGCCGCCCCGCGCCCCCTCGCGGTCATCTTCGACATGGACGGTGTGCTCCTCGACTCCGAGCCCATCGGCTACGAAGCCATGTGCCAGGTCATGACCGCGCAGGGCGCGCCCTACGACGAGGCCGAGAACGACGAATTCGTGGGCCGCACCACCACCGAGAGCTTCCGCATCCTTCGCGAGCGGCGGAGCCTGCGCACCGGCATCGAGGACCTGGTGCGCCAGTTCTGCGAGACGAAAATCCGGCTCATCCACGAGACCGCCCGGCCCTTGCCCGGCGTGCCCGACGTGCTCGAGCGGGTGCGGGTCGCCGGCTATCGGCTGGCCCTGGCCTCCTCCGCGGAGCTTCCGGTCATCGCCGCCACCGTGGATGCCCTCGGGCTCATGGGCTGCTTCGAGCTCCGGGTCTCCGGCGAGGAGGTGCCGCGCGGGAAGCCCGCTCCCGACGTCTTCCTCGAGGCGGCGAGGCGCCTTGCGCTGGCGCCGCGGGACTGCCTGGTCGTGGAGGACTCGCGCAACGGGCTCCTCGCCGCCCGGGCGGCGGGCATGCGCTGCGCGGTGGTGCCCTGCTCGGCCACCCTCGGCCACGATTTCACGGAA
This sequence comes from Candidatus Nitrosocosmicus sp., assembly GCA_035654455.1. GTDB lineage: Bacteria > Methylomirabilota > Methylomirabilia > Rokubacteriales > CSP1-6 > DASRWT01. The sequence goes on from DASRWT010000027.1 coordinate 32,532, forward strand.
GCCGACCACCGGCTCCGCTCGCTTCCCGATCTGCTGCCGCTCCTGATCCCGCGCTAGCCTTGCTATACTGCCGGCACCATGCCGTCGCTCCCCGTCGGCAAGCTCTCGGGCGACGTGCTCCAGCGGCTCTTCGGGAAGTATGCGCGGCCCCCCGAGGGGGCGGCCGCGGAGCGCGTGGTGGTGGGACCGCGCGTGGGCGAGGATGCGGCGGTGATCGACTTCGGCGATCGCTATCTCGTCGCCGCCACCGATCCCATCACGTTCGCCACCGACGCGATGGGATGGTACGCGCTGCACGTCAACGCCAATGACGTGGCGGTGCGGGGCGCCCGCCCGGCCTGGTTCCTGGCCACGCTCCTCCTTCCCGAGGGGCGGACGACGGAGGCGGACGTCGAGGCGCTGTTCGCCGAGGTGACGGAAGCGTGCGCGGCGCTCGGAGTGGCGCTCGTCGGCGGCCACACCGAGGTGACGGCCGGGCTCACGCGTCCCATCGTGTCGGGCACCATGCTGGGCGAGGTGGCGAAGGACGCCCTGGTGACGACGGGGGGCGCGCGGCCGGGCGACACGTTGCTGCTCACCAAGGGCGTGCCGCTCGAGGGCGCGGCCATCATCGCGCGCGAGCGCGGCGAGGAAGCGATGCGGCGGGGCGTTCCCGCGGAGGTGGTCGCCCGGGCGCGCGAGCTGCTGCGCCGGCCGGGGCTGAGCGTGGTGCCGGAGGCGCGGCTGGCCACCGCTGCCGCGCGCGTGCGCGCGATGCACGACCCCACCGAGGGCGGGCTGGCCACCGCCTGCTGGGAGCTGGCCGAGGCGGCGGAAGCGGGCGTGCGGCTGGAGCGCGAGCGGATCCCGCTCCTGCCGGAGGGCGCGCGGCTCTGCGCGGCGTTCGGCCTGGACCCGCTGGGCACCATCGCCTCCGGCGCGCTGCTGCTGGCGGTGGCGCCGGCGGACGCGGAGCGCGTGGAAGCCGCCTGCCGGGGCGCGGGCATCGCGTGCGCCGCGATTGGCGCGGTGACGGAGCGGAGCCAGGGCGCGACCCTCGTGGAGGGCGGGCGGACACGGCCGCTGCCCACGTTTCCACAGGACGAGATCACCAAACTCTTCGCCGGGAGCTGACATGATCCAGATCGGATACGCGCATCGCCAGGCGCCGATGGCGCGGCACGGCATGGTGGCCGCCTGCCATCCTCTCGCCAGCTTGGCCGGCGTGGAGGTGCTCAAGAGCGGCGGCAACGTCGTCGACGCCGCCGTCGCCATCAACGCGGTGCTCGCCGTCACCCAGCCGAACTACTGCGGCGTGGGCGGCGATTTCTTCTGCCTGTACCACGAGGCGGCGACGGGGCGCGTGCACTGCTATAACGGGGCGGGCCGCTCGGGCTCGCGCGCGAGTCTCGAGGAGCTCGGCCGGCGCGCGCTGTCCGCCGTGCCCGCGGTCGGCCCCGGCGCGGTGTCCGTGCCCGGGGTCACCGAGGCCTGGCGCGTGCTGCTCGAGCGCTTCGGCACGCGCTCTCTCGGGAGCCTGCTCGAGCCCGCCATCCACTACGCCCGGGAGGGCTTTCCCCTCACCGACATCGTGTGCCAGGCCGTCCGCGATCGCGCCGAGCTCTTCGACGACGCGGAGTGGCGGCGCATCTTCATGCCGGGCGGCGCGTACCCCGACACCGGCGACCTCTTCCGCCAGCCCGATCTGGCGCGCACCCTCACCGAGCTTGCCGATGATCCGCACCTCTTCTATCGCGGCCGGGTGGCGCAGGCCATCGCGCAGCGGCTGGAGCAGCATGGCTATCTCACCGCGCCCGATCTCGCGGAGCACGCGGGGGAGTGGGTGGAGCCGATCGCCACCACCTACCGCGGCTATACCGTCTACGAGACGCCACCGCCCACCCAGGGCCTGGCCGCGCTCCTCACCCTGAATCTGCTGGAGGGGTACGACGTCGCGGCGCTGCCCGTGCACTCGGCCGAGCATCTCCACCTCCTGCTCGAGATGACCAAGCTCGGCTATGCCGATCGCGATCGCTGGATCGCCGACCCGGCCCATGCGCGCGTGCCGGTGGAACGGCTGCTCTCCAAGGGCTATGCGGAAGGCCGCCGCGCGGCCTTCGACCCGCGCAAGGCGCAGGCGCATACCTGGGGCGATGCCGACGGCGATACCACCGGGTTCGTGGTGGCGGACGGGCGGGGTAATGTGGTGAGCGTGATCCAGAGCCTCTACAAGGGATTCGGCGCCGGCGTGGTGCCGCCCGGCACCGGCGTGGTGCTCCAGAATCGGGGCGCCTACTTCAATACCGATCCCGACCATCCCAACGTGTTCGCGCCGCGCAAGCGGCCCTTTCACACGCTGCTCGCCAATCTCGTCACGCGGGACGGCGCCCCCGTGCTGGGCTACGCCAGTATGGGCGGGGACGGCCAGGCCATGTTCCACGTCCAGGTGCTCACCAACGTCCTGGACTACGGCATGGAGATCCAGGAGGCCATCGAGCGGCCTCGCTTCATGTACGGCCGGCTCGTGCCCGCCGACGCCGCCGACCTGTTCCGTCTCGAAGGCCGCGTGCCGGCGGCGGTGGTGGAGGATCTCCGCCAGCGCGGCCACAATATTCGCGTGGTCTCGGACTGGTTCACGCAGATGGGCCACGGCCACGGCATCACGCTCGACCGGGGCACCCTTCGCGGTGGCGCCGACGCGCGCGCGGACGGGACCGCGCTCGGCTTCTGATGCGCTCGCTCGCCGCGCTGGCCTTCGGGCTGATCCTCCTCGGCGCCGCGCTGGCGCCTCCCGCCGCGCGCGCCGCGGACTGGGGCGGCATCGTGCCCGCCGTCACCTCCGCGGAGCAGGTGCGCGAGCGCTATGGCCCGCCTACCAAGGAGGTCAAGCGGAAGGTCGACGGCTACGACACCTTCGAGTGGACGTTCGAAGGCGACCAGTCGCCGGCCGGCTTCAACCGGATGACCGTCGAGTTCGGGATCCTGCTGTCCGGCGGCTATAGCGCCACCACCGTTCGGGTTCTGCGCCTGGACCCGCGGCCCCGCCTCTTCAACAAGGACACCGTGGTCGCCGGCTGGGGCGAGCCCGATCGCGCCACCACCCAGAACGACCGGGACGTCTTCTTCTATCGCTCCGGCCTGGTGGTGACGTTCGATCAGGAGGGAGTGGAGGCGACCAGCCTCTTCTTCACCGTGATGCAGCCGGCCATCACGCCCGCGCCGCCCGAGGCGCGCGAAGCGCCGGCCCCCGCCGGCACCGCGGGCCAGGCTCCCGCGCCCTTGCCGCCCTCGTCGCGCCCCGCGCCCCGGCCCGCGCCGGCTCCGCGCCCGGCCCCCGCACCGCGATGATCGACCACCTCCTCGCGCTGGATCCGGGCGCCCGCGGCATCGCGCGCTTCTTCGTCGCGGGCGGGGCGGCGGCGGCGGCGCGCGCGCTCCATCGCGGCGGCCGCGCCGTCCTCACCACCGGCTTCGCGCTCGGCCCGGGTCTGCCCGAGACGGACGGGCCGCCCGGCGCCGCGGCGCTTGGCCGCGCGCTGCGCCGGCTCGGCTCGGAGGTGATCTACGTCACCGACGCGGTCACCGTGCCCCCGCTGGAAGCCGCCCTCAAGGTGCTGGGCGAGCCCACCGACATCGTGACCTTTCACGCCTCCGCCGTTGACGCGGAAACGGCGGCGCGGCGGGTTCTTGCCGAGTACGAGCCCGCGTTCCTGGTGGCGGTGGAGCGCCCGGGCCGCAACGCGGCCGGCGACTACCTCAGCATGCGCGCGGAATCCGTGCGCGACTGGAACGGCCCCCTGGACGCCCTCTTCGTCGCGCGCCCGCCCCGCGGGGTGCGCCGACCGGTCACGGTGGGGGTGGGCGACGGCGGCAACGAGATCGGCATGGGCAATGTTCGCGCGCGCGTGGCGCGCGTGAGCGCAAAGGCGCGGCAGTTCGCGTCGGTCGTGAAGGTCAACCACCTGGTGGTCGCGGGCACGTCGAACTGGGGCGCCTACGGCATCGTGGCCGAGCTCTCCCGGCTGGCCGGGCGCGATCTCCTCCACACGAGCGACGAGGAGCAGGCCATGGTGCTGGCCTGCGTCCAGGCGGGCGCGGTGGATGGCGTCACGCGGCGGGCGGAGCCCACCGTGGACCGCTTGCCCTCGGGGGCCCATACAGGCATTCTGGAGCTGCTGCGGGTGGCCGCAACCGCCGGGGCACCCGACAGGAACAGCCGATTGACCACATCGAAGAGCCGACGGGGAGGCAGGGCGAGATGAGCGAGGCGAGCAACGACTCCAAGGTGATCCAGACGTACCGCGCGCGGCATCCGAAGTCGGCAGCGCTCTACGAGCGGGCGCGCGCCGTCATTCCCGGCGGGATCACCCACGACGGCCGCCACCTCAAGCCCTTCCCGATCTACGTGGAGCGCGCGCTGGGGCCGCGCAAGTGGGACGTGGACGGCCACGAGCTCATCGACTACTGGATGGGCCACGGCGCGCTCTTCCTCGGCCACTGTCATCCCGCGGTGGTGAAGGCCATGCAGGAGCAGGCCGCCCGCGGCACCCATCTCGGCGCCTCGCACGAGCTGGAGGTCCGCTGGGCGGAGCTGGTCTGCAAGCTCATCCCCTCCGCGGAGATGGTGCGCTTCACCATGTCCGGCACCGAGGCCACCCACCTGGCGATGCGGATCGCGCGCGCCTATACGGGCCGCACCCGCGTGCTGAAGTTCCACGGGCACTTCCACGGCTGGCACGATGGCGTGGTGGCGGCGGTGAATCCGCCTTACGACGTGCCGATGTCGGCGGGCGTCCCCGCCGCGACGCTGGACCAGCTGCTCCTGTGCCCGCCCAACGACATCAAGGCGGTGGACACGCTCCTCCAGCGCGGCGACGTGGCCGCGGTCATCCTCGAGCCTGCGGGCGGGCAGTCCGGCACCACGCCCACCATTCCGGGCTATCTCCAGGAATTGCGCGCCGTCACCGAGCGGCACGGCGTGGTCCTCATCTTCGACGAGGTCATCACCGGCTTCCGCTACTCGCCGGGCGGGGCCCAGGCCTACTTCGGCGTCACCCCGGACATGACCACGCTCGCCAAGATCGTGGCGGGCGGGCTGCCGGGCGGAGCCGTCGTCGGCAAGAAGGTGCTCATGAGCATGATGGCCCACCGCGGCGAGCCCGTCTTCGATCGCAGCCAGCGCGTGGCGCAGAACGGCACCTACAATTCCAATCCGGTCTCCGCCGCCGCCGCCATCACCACGCTGGAGCTGGTCGCGGACGGGAGCCTCCACGCCCGCGCCAACAAGGCGGGCGACGAGCTGCGCGCCGGGCTCACCGACGCCATGAAGCGCGTGGGCGTGCCCGGCCTCTGCTTCGGCGAGGCCTCCATCTTCCACGTGTCCTTCGAGGGCAAGCCGGGCCTGGCGGGCTTCGACCGCCCGCGGCGCCACGACCTCTACCAGATGCTCCGCTGCGCGCTCTTCAACAATGGCGTGGACTGCGCCAGCCATCACGGCTGGATCTCCGCCGTCCACACCGACGACGACCTCGCCCGCAGCATCCGCGCCTACGAGCAGGCCTTCCGCGACATGGCGGCGGACGGCGTCTTCAAGGGCTTCTGATGGACGAAGCGCGGCGCCGGGCCAAGCTCGCCGAGCTGCGGGACCTGGCCGAGGGCTCGCCCGAATTCGAGGGCGGGGTCACCTACGAGGAGGAGATGGAAGCCCTCATCGTGGGCGACTGGGCCATCTTCGCCGTGGACGAGCTCGGTGACGTGGCGCTGTCCTTCCACCTCGACTCGCATCCGCTGGCGGTGGCCAAGCTCACGCGCTTCCTCGTGCAGCACGAGGTGCCCTTCGTGCTCCACGAGGCCTTCACCGTGGACGAGAACGACGAGATCGTCTTCGAGTCGGACATCGGCAAGGACCTCTCCGGCACCGGCTAGCCGCGCCCGGACACGTCCTCCGCTTCCGTCCTGAACTGGGTGGCCGACGGGGCCGCCGGCCGCGCGACGAGAGCCGGGTAGTGCGCGGCAAAGGCGGCCATGATCTCCGCCACCGGCACGTCCGCCCGCGCTCCCCGATCCCGCAGGTATTCCATGTGGCGCCGGCCCGCCATGTCGGTGGGCTGGAAGAGCGAATCCGCGCGTCCATCGAACTCGAGCGCCCGCACCCCGAACTTCTCGCACAGACCCCGGTCGAAGGCCGGGGTGGCCTTCACCCAGCGTCCGTCGAGATAGAGATCCGTGTAGCCGTGGTAGACGAAGGTGTCGGTGCCCATCAGCGCGCGGAGCCGCGGCGTGCAGAGATGATTGCGCACGTCGGCGAAGCCGATCCGCGCGGGGATGCCGGCGGCCCGCGCCGCCGCGGTGAGGAGCGACGCCTTGCCGACGCAGAAGCCGGCGCGGCGGCTCAAGCAGGCGCTGGCCCGGAACGTCTCCACGTCGGTGAAGTCGCAGTAGGGCGTGTAGACGATGTCGTCCCGCACCGCGTAGTAGAGGCGCACCGCGCGGGCCAGGGCGTCGCCGTCGCTCCCCGCCACCTCCCGGGCGAAGGCCGTCACGCCGGGATCACCGCTGTCCACGAACTCCGCGGAGGCCAGGTATGGCCGAGGATCCAGGTCATTTGTCATGCTCCCGATTATGCCAGGAGGCCGCTTCCTGGACACTCCGACCCGCCTTTGATACCCTCACAATTCCGTGGTGGGCTGGTAGCTCAGTTGGTAGAGCACAGGACTGAAAATCCTGGTGTCGGCGGTTCAATCCCGTCCCAGCCCACCATTCTTTACACAGCCTCATTCCGCTCGCAGAGGGGGAGCCATGCCGGACTCGAAGCGCGAGATCATCGCCAACGTGCCCCGCCTGCACCAGTACATGGATCGTCACCGTCTCGCCGCGGTGGTGGTGCGTTCCGGGCAGAACTTCACCTATCTCTCGGGTCTCGCCTATCCGGGGACGCTGGCGCGGCATCTCGATCTCCCGGACTCCGTGCGCGGCATCCTCCTCGTCTGGCCGCGGAACGGTGCGCCGGTCGTCGTGCTCAACAAGATCGCCGAAGGGCTCACACGCCGCGACTCGTGGGTCGATCGCGTCGAGGTCTACGAGGCGTACTCGGAGTCGCCGTACCATCGCCTGGCCCAGGTGCTGAAGGGCCTCGGGCTCGGCGGCGAGCGCGTGGGGTTCGAGAAGAACTACGTGAGCGCGGGGCACTGGGAAGAGGTTCAGCGCGAGCTGCCGCAGCTCCAGATGGTCGATTGCACGGCGATGATGGACGAGGTGCGCTGGGTGAAGACGGAAGGCGAGATCCGGCTGCTGAAGAAGGGCGCCGACCTCCTCGACGACGCGTTCCTGGAGGTCTTTCCCGGCATCCGGCCGGGCGAGACGGAGCGCGCCGTCCACAGCCGGCTCATCGGCAGCTGCCTGCGCCGCGGCGCCAACTGGGCGCATGGCATCCTGAACTCCAGCCGGAACCACATTCCCTACGCGGGCGAGAGCGACGACGCGTGGCGGACGGGCGACGTGGTCCGTACCGACTACGTGGCCTACGTCGACGGTTACCCCGGCCACCAGTCGCGCAACGCAGTGCTCGGCAAGCCGAGCGCGGCGCAGGTGCGCGACTACGGCATCACGCGTGAGATCTACGGCAAGACGATCGATGCCTGCCGGCCCGGCGTCTCCGCGGGCGAGGTCTACGAGCTCGTCGTCAAGGAGTTCGCCCGGCACGGCTGGTCGTACACGAGCCAGCTCGCCGGCCACGGCGTCGGCTGCTGGTGGCACCAGCAGGAGCCGGTGATCTCGCGCGGCAACAAGTTCGTGCTGGAGGAGGGGATGGTGCTCGCGCTCGAGCCCGCCAAGGACTACTACCACATCCAGGACATGGTGGTGGTGCGCGCGGGGGCGCCGCAGCTCATCTCGGACAAGTTCGCGACCGATCAGATGTTCGTGGTCGAGTAAGGCGCGCCATGGCGGACACCGGCGACTGGAGCAGTATCGCCGAGGGGATCAGCGACCAGCAGGTGCTGGCCCTCGAGCAGGCGGCGATCCGCATCCCCAGCACCACGTTCGAGGAAGGCAAGATCGCCGATCTGTTCGCCAACTACATGTCCGACCTCGGCCTCGACGTGGAGATGATGGAGGTCACCCACTGGGCCAAGCCCGGCCAGAAGACGCGCCAGCCCATCGGACGCTTGAAGGGCACCGGCGGCGGGCCGAGCCTCATGCTCAACGGCCACATGGATCCCGGCGTGGAGATGAGCGGCTGGAGCGTGGATCCGTACGGCGCCAAGTTCGAGGACGGCTGGGTGTGGGGGATGGGCGCCCACGACGACAAGGGCGGCGTGGTGGCCGCCATCTGCGCGGTGGAGGCCATCGTCCGCTCCGGCGCGCGCCTGCGCGGCGACGTCGTGGTCACCCCGGTGGTGGCCCACAAGCTCGGCGGCGCCGGGACGCGGGCGCTCATGGCCAAGGGGTTGCGTACCGACCTCGCCATCAACATGGAGCACTCCGCCAACACGGTCGCCAACGTCTGCGTGGGCATCGTCATGGTGCGGATCAAGACCAAGAGCCCCGAGCTCTTCTTCCGTTACAGCAAGGAGGCGCGGGCGCAGTACATGAACCCCATCGAGCAGCAGGCCGAGATCATCCGGCGCATCGGGCCGAGCCTCGACCCCATCAAGCCCGGCGGCTGGCTGCGCTTCACGCCGCACCCGGAGCTGCCGGGGTTCCCGACGCATACCTTCGACACCATGCACAAGGAGCACTACTACCAGAAGAGCTATACCGGCATGTCCAGCCGCGAGTGCGAGATGGTCTTCCAGCTCCGCACCGTGCCGGGCCAGACGCTCGAGACGGTGCGCGACGACGTGCAGCGGCTGCTCGCCGCCATCAAGAAGGAGCATCCCGCCTTCGACGCCGAGATGACCATCCCCGCCAACGGCATGGAGGACGGGTGGTTCCAGGATCCGATGGAGACCAAGCCCGACCATCGCCTCGTCACCTCACTCGCCGAGGGCCAGCGGCTCGCCACCGGCGCGCCGGCGGTGGTGGGCGGCTGGGGACGGCTCGGCAATGTCGGCGACGGCAACATCCTCATGTCCCACGGCATCCCCACCGTGCAGTACGGCGCGGGCGACATCCGCATCTACAAGGAATGGCCGACACCGGACGAGCGCGTACCGCTGCGTGATCTCGTCACGGCGGCGCGGGCCATCGCCTACGCCACCCACCAGCTCTGCGCGTGAGCGTGAGGAGACGAGCATGAGAGCGATCGTTGCGTTTGGGCTGCTCCTTCTGGCGCCGCTGACGGCCTTCGCGCAGGCGAAGCCCGGCGGCAAGATCATGTACGCCGCCCGGCAGGACATCGACACGCTCGACCCGCACATCACCAACCGGGCGGCGACGCGCAAGATCCTGATCCAGTTCACCGACACGCTGACCGTGATCAATCCGAAGGACGGGAAGGTTCTCCCGGGCCTGGCGGAGTCGTGGGAGGTCGCGCGCGACGGCAAGAGCTATACCTTCAAGCTTCGCAAGAACGTGAAGTTCCACGACGGCACGCCGTTCGATGCCGCCGCCGTGAAGTTCACGTACGATCGCATCCAGGAGCCGCTGGGTGCCCCCGGGGTCGCCCGCGCCTTCCTCGGCCCGTACGACGGCGCCGACGTCGTCGACGCCCATACCGTGCGCGTCCGGCTGAAGCAGCCCTATGCGCCGTTCCTGAGAATGGTGGGGCTCTCGCCGCTGGCGCCGCTGTCGCCGACGGCGGTGCGGAAGATGGGCGAGGACTTCTCGCGCAAGCCCGTCGGCACCGGCCCGTTCATGGTGAAGGAGTGGGTGCCGAAGAGCCACGTGACGCTGGTGCGCAACCCCGACTACGCGTGGCCGCCCGCGACGGCTGCCCATCGCGGGCCCGCGTATCTCGAGGAGATCACGTGGCGGTTCGTGCTCGAGGCCACCACGCGCACCGCCGTGCTGACCACGGGGGAGGCGCATATCGCCGAGGACCTGTCCTACGCCGACGTCACCGGGCTCGAGCGCAACCCCGACGTGCGGATCCTGCGCGGCGTCCCCGCCGGCACGCCGTGGACGATCTTCCCCAACGTCCAGCGCTTTCCCACCAACGACCCGGCGGTGCGGCGCGCCCTGCACCACGCCATCAGCAAGGACGCGATCGTGCGCGTCGTCTTCCACGGCCAGAGCCAGGCCGCCGGCTCGCTGATCCAGCCCCCCACCCCCGGCTTCGTGCCCGTGGCCAAGGAGCTGTTCCCGTACGATCCGGCGCGCGCGAAGAAGATCCTCGACGACGCCGGCTGGAAGGCCGGCGGCGACGGCATCCGCGTCAAGGACGGCAAGCGGCTGGAGATCCTGTGGATCTTCGCCACCAACAACGGCTACGAGGAGATGGCCCCGCTGATCCAGGGGATGGCGCGCGACGTCGGCATCGACATCCAGCTGCGCGAGCAGCCGCGCGTGCAGATGTACGAGGCCTGGCGCAAGGGCGAGCACGGGATCGGCGAGCTGAACTGGTGGTTCCCGGATCCGTCCATCCTCACCACGAACTTCCACACCAGCCGGCTCCAGGCTTTCAACCCGCCGCGGCTGTCCGACCCGGAGATCGACAAGATCCTGGACCAGGCGGCCGCCATGGTGGAGGAGGGGCCGCGCATGGAGCTCTACAGGAAGATCCAGCGGATGCTGGTGGAGAGCGGCGCCGGCATCGGCCTCGTCGATCAGGTCACCATCGTGGGCACGCGCAAGGAAGTGCAAGGGTTCGGCTTCAACGTGGTGACCTTCCCCGTGCTCTACGACGTGAGCCTGACGAGGTAACGCTCGCTGCTCACCTTCATCCGGCGCCGGATCCTGCTGTCGGTGCCGGTGGTCATCGGGGTGTCGGTGGTCGTCTTCTCGATCGTCCACCTGCTCCCCGGCGACCCCGTGCTCGCCATTCTCAGCGGCGCCAACGCCACCCCGGAGCAGGAGCGAGAGCTGCGCGCGCAGCTGCGCCTGGACGATCCGCTGCCGGCGCAGTACGTCCGGTTCATCAGCCGCGCCGTCGTCGGCGACTTCGGGCGCTCGATCTTCACGCGCCGCCCCGTCATCCAGGAGATCGTCGAGCAGCTGCCGAGCACGCTCGAGCTGGCGGCGACGGCCATCGTGATCGCGGTCATGGTCGGACTGGCGCTCGGCCTGGTGGCGGCGGTGTGGCACAACACCTGGATCGACCGCGCGGCGATGCTGGTCGCGCTCGGGGGCGTGTCGATGCCGAGCTTCTGGCTCGGCCTGCTGCTGATCTTCGTCTTCTCGCTCCAGCTCGGCTGGCTGCCCGCCACCGGCCAGGGGGGCGTGAGCCGCCTGCTGCTACCCGCCGCCACCATCGGCCTCAACTACTCGGCGGTCATCGCGCGCCTCGTGCGCTCGAGCCTGCTGGAGGTCCTCGGCAACGGCTACATCTCGACCGCCCGCGCCAAGGGACTGTCGGAGTGGGGCGTCACCCTCAAGCACGCGCTCGGCAACGCGCTCATCCCGGTGACCACGATCATCGGTGTGCAGCTCGGCAACCTGCTCGCCGGCACCATCATCGTGGAGACCGTCTTCTCCCGCCGGGGCCTGGGCCGGCTGGCCGTCACCGCCGTGCTCGACAAGGACTATCCAATCATCCAGGGCGTCGTCCTGGTGAGCGCGCTCGGCTACGTGCTCACGAACCTCCTGGTTGATCTGTCGTATGCGGCGCTGGATCCCCGCATCCGGCACCGCGAGGCGGTGAAGCCCTGATGGGGCCCCGCCTACTGCGCCGCCGGAAGTCGGCGCTGGTCGGGGCGCTCATCCTGGCCGTCGTCGCCCTCACCGCGATCTTTGCGCCCGCGCTCGCGC
>DASRWT010000028.1:0-2453 GCA_035654455.1 Candidatus Nitrosocosmicus sp.
TGGCCGCCGTCACCGCCTATCCCGCGCTCTGGGTGCTGTGGCTCTCGCTGCAGCGCCGCGTGCCCATCTTCGGCATCGCGGAGTTCGAGGGCGCGGGGAACTATCTCTTCCTCGCCGCCGATCCGCGCTTCTGGAGCGCCATCCGCATCACGCTCACCTTCACCGTGATCTCCGTGCTGCTGGAGCTTGGGCTGGGCCTGCTGGTGGCGCTGGCTCTGGCCGGCCAGCGGCGCGGCCGGCGGCTGGCGCTCTCGCTGCTGCTGCTGGCCTGGGCGCTGCCCGGCGTGGTGACCGCCAAGCTCTTCGAGTGGCTCTACAATCCGGCCGCCGGGCTGGTGAACTATCTGCTCCTGGGCGCCCAGCTCAACTGGCTGGGGGATCCCGCGCTCGCGCTGCCGGGACTCATCGCGGCGGACGTGTGGCGCACCATGCCGCTGGTGGCGCTGCTCTGCTACGCGCGCCTCCTGACCATTCCCGCCGAGATCTACGAGGCGGCGCGCGTGGACGGGGCAGGCGGCGTCGCCGCATTCCTGCGGATCACGCTCCCGCTCTGCCGGTCCATCCTCCTCATCGCGCTGCTCTTCCGCACGCTGGACGCGCTGCGCGCCTTCGACCTCATGTTCATCCTCACCGGCGGTGGACCCGCCGGCACCACGGAGACGCTCACCGTCTACGCGTACCGGAGCCTCTTCCAGACGCTCCACCTCGGGCTGGGCTCGGCCATCGCGGTGGTGGTCTTCGGCCTCGTCATGACGGTGGCCTGGGGCTATCTGCGGGTGCTCCGGCGCGAGGGGCTCACCGCATGAGACGCCGGACGCCGCCGGCGCTGCGTGACGTCGCCGTGCTCCTGGGGCTCGCCGTCTACGCGCTGCCGTTCTTCTGGCAAGTCCTGACGTCGCTCAAGCCCGAGGCGGAGCTGATGCTCCTGCCGCCGCTGCTGCCGAGCCGGCTGAGCTGGGAGCACTACCAGGTCGTGCTGGAGCGGAGCCTGATGCTCCGGGCCCTCGTGAACAGCCTGGGCGTGGGGCTCCTCACCACCGGCCTCGCGCTGGCCCTCGGTCTCGCCGCCGCCTATGCCTTCGCGCGCTTTCCCGTTCCCGGCAAGGGGCCCCTGCTCCTGGCCATCGTCGCCGGCACGGCCTTTCCGCAGATCGCCATCGTGAGCCCGCTCTATCTCCTCATGCGGGCGCTCGGGCTCCGCGACACCTGGCTGGGCCTGATCCTCGCCAATACGTCCTTCGCCCTGCCGCTGGTGGTCTGGCTGCTGGCCGGATTCATCCGCGATCTCCCGGTGGCCCTCGAGGAGGCGGCCGCCGTGGACGGCGCCGGCCGTCTCCAGGCCTTCCGGTGGGTGGTGCTCCCGCTCGTGGCCCCCGGGCTGGCCTCGGCCGCGCTCCTGACCTTTCTGTTCTCGTGGAACGAGTTCCTCTTCGCGTATACCTTCACCGCCACCGAGGCCAGCCGCACCGCCCCGGTGGCGCTGGCGCTGTTCCCGGGCGTCTTCGAGGTGCCCTGGGGCGACATCGCGGCGGCGTCCATCCTGGCCAGCCTCCCACCCATCGCGGTGGTGGTGGGCCTCCAGCGCTTCCTCGTGCGCGGGCTGGTGGCCGGCGCGCTCCGCGAGTGAGGCTCGGACCCCCTCCAGGTAGAGGTGGACAGCGAGGCATGGTCCGCGCTACGTTATGTGCAAGTACTTGATGCTCATGAGCGTGTTCACGCTTGAGTAGGCGTTCCCGACGTCCGCACGGCCACGGTCGACGTCCGCAGTCCGGCCAGGGCCCGCGACTTCCCGCTCCCGCTCCGCCTCCGCCGTCGCTGTTCGAGAGCCTCACCGCCATCCACGCCAAGGAGCGGTTGCGGCTCGAGACCACCACGGACGAGATCAGCATGCGGGTGATGGACATCATCTGCCCCATCGGCAAGGGGCAGCGCGGGCTCATCGTGGCGCCGCCCCGGACGGGCAAGACCACCTTGCTCCAGCAGATCGCCCGGGCCGTCCTCACCAACCACTCGGAAGTGCACGTCATCATCCTCCTGGTGGACGAGCGGCCGGAGGAGGTCACCGACTTCCGCATGACCCTGGCCAAGACCGGGGCGGAGGTGGTGGCCTCGAGCAACGACAATCCGTATGCCCGCCACATCGAGATCACCGAGCAGACGCTGGACCGGGCCAAGCGGATGGCGGAGCAGAAGAAAGACGTGCTCATCCTCTTCGACTCGCTGACGCGGATGACGCGCGCCTACAACAACCAGCTCACCTCCCGCGGGCGCACCATGTCGGGCGGCATCGACAGCCGCGCCTTCCAGATGCCGCGCGCCTTCTTCGGCGCCGCCCGCGCGCTGGAGGAGGGCGGGTCGCTCACCATCATCGGCACCGCGCTGGTGGACACCGGCTCGCGGATGGACCAGATCATCTTCGAGGAGTTCAAGGGCACCGGCAACATGGAGCTCTA
>DASRWT010000029.1:0-39277 GCA_035654455.1 Candidatus Nitrosocosmicus sp.
TCGTGGGCCGGGGCGACATGAGCCGCGGCGGGCTGCTGCTCCGCAGCGTGCGCGCGGGCCGGGAGCTGGAATACATCGGCGTCACGGGAGCGCCGCGGCGAGGCCCCCGACCGGCGCGCCTTTCCCCCCGCCGATGAGCCCGCGCGTCGCGTCGCCGGCCCTGCGGGCCATTCCCCCCGACCGGGACACCGTGGAGGTGCGGGTCGGCAAGCGGGCCGCCACCCTCACCAACCTCCGCAAGCCCTTCTGGCCGCGCCTCGGCCTCACCAAGGGCGACCTCCTGCGCTACTACGTTGCCGTGGCGCCCTGGCTCCTGCCTCATCTCCGGGACCGCGCCATGGTGATGAAGCGGTATCCCGGCGGCGCCGGCGGGCCCTTCTTCTTCATGAAGCGCGCGCCCGCGTCGCGTCCGGCGTGGATCGAGACCTGCGCCATCGAGCACGGCTCCGGCAGCGTGATCGAGTACCCCATGGTCCAGGACCTGCTCTCGCTGCTCTGGCTGGTCAACCTCGGCTGCATCGACCTGAACCCGTGGTATGCGCGCTGCGACGACGTGCAGCGGCCGGACTATCTCCACTTCGACCTCGATCCGGTCCCGGGCGCCGACTTCGAGACCGTGCGGGCGGTGGCGCTCCTGCTCCGCGAGGTGCTGGACGGGCTGGGCATGCCGTCGTTCCCGAAGACCACCGGGTCGCGCGGCATCCACGTCTACGTCCCCATCGTCCGCGGTCCCACGCAGAAGGCGGTGTGGACGGAGGCCAAGGCGCTCGCGGTCGCGCTGGCCGCGCGACACGGCGAGCTCGTCACCGCGGAGTATCGCGTGGCCCGGCGCCCCGCCGGGCGCGTGCTCGTCGACTACAACCAGAACGCGTGGGGCCGCACGCTGGCGTCGGTGTACTCGGTGCGGCCGTCGCCGCGGGCCGCGGTGTCCACGCCGCTCACCTGGCGGGAGGTCGAGCGCGGGGCGCGCCTGGAGGATTTCCGCCTCGACACGGTCCCGGCCCGGCTGGCCCGGGTGGGCGACCTCTTCGCGCCGATGCTCGCCCGCCGCGGCCGGCACCGGCTCCGCGCGCGCCCATGACGCTGCCGCTGGCGCCGCCGTATCCGCCCATGGAAGCGCGCCTGGTGACGGCGATCCCGCGCGGGCCGGCCTGGCAATACGAGCCCAAGTGGGACGGCTTCCGCTGCCTCGCCTTCCGCGACGGAGACCGGGTGGAGCTTCAGTCCAAGTCCGGGCAGCCGCTGGCGCGCTATTTCCCCGAGGTGGTGGCCACCCTCCAGTCACTCAAGGCGCGGCGGTTCGTCCTCGACGGCGAGCTCGTGATCCCGAAGGGATCCGGGCTCTCCTTCGACGATCTCCTGCAGCGCATCCATCCGGCGGCGAGCCGGGTGGAGCGGCTCTCGCGCGAGTCGCCCGCGGTACTGGTGGTGTTCGATCTCCTGGTGGACGCCGACGGCCGTCGGCTCACCGACCGTCCGCTGCGCGAGCGCCGCCGGGGGCTCGAGGCCTTCGAGAAGACGTATCTCGCGCGGGTGGGCGGGCTCGCCCTGTCACCGGCCACCACCGACGTCGCGACGGCGAGCGCGTGGCTGTCCGGCGCGGGCGGCGCGGTGGACGGCGTGATCGCCAAGCGCCTCGACCTCGCCTACCGCTCCGGCGACCGCACCGGAATGGAAAAGGTCAAGCGCGCGCGGACGGCGGATTGCGTGGTGGGAGGATTCCGCTATGCGTCCGGCGCGCGGGTGGTGGGATCGCTCCTGCTGGGGCTCCATGACCGGGAGGGCCTCCTTCATCACGTGGGCTTCACCTCGGGCTTTGCCGCCGCGGAGCGCAAGGCGCTGCTCGAGCGGCTGCGCCCGCTGATCGCGCCGCCCGGCTTCACCGGCCGGGCCCCGGGCGGCCCGAGCCGCTGGAGCACGGGTCGCTCGGCGGAGTGGGAGCCCCTGCGGCCGCGGCTGGTGGCGGAGGTCGGCTACGATCACTTCACCGGGGGCCGCTTCCGTCACGGCACGCGCTTCCTGCGGTGGCGGCCCGACAAGGCGCCGCGCCAGTGCACGCTGGATCAGGTAGCGGCGGGCGGCCAGGCGGGCTTCTCCGCGCTCCTGGGCGAGGGCGTCACTCCGCGCGCAAGAGTCCGATCTCGCGGAGGTAGCGCCGCGCGCCGGCGTGGATGAGGTCGATCCGCGGCGCAGCCGCGACCGTGTTGGCGGCGGTGGTCTCGCGCGCCTGCGCCAGCCGCGCGCCGAGGGCGGCTTCCCCCCGGTGCAGGGCCCGCGCGAGCCGGTAGGCGAGATCGTCGCCGAGGGTCGGGCGGGTCATGACGAAGCTCCACGAGCCCACCGAGGCGATGGGCGCGCTCTGCCCGGGATAGGAGCCGGCCGGGACCGTCATCGGCTTGAGAAAGGCGTGCTTGGCGAGGATGCGGCGAATCCCGTCGGCGTCCGGCACGATGAAGCGCGCCCCCGCCGGGCCGCGCGCCACCGCGGCGAAGCCGGGCCAGCCGATGCCGCCGCCCCATAGGGCGGCCACGCGTCCGTCCAGCACCATGGCGGGCCCATCGCCGGCAGCGTCCAGGAAGACCGCGTGGAAGTCGCGCGCCTGCTCGAGCCCGAGCCCGTCGAGGACATAGCGCGCGAGGATGACGAGGCCGGAGCCGCGCGCGCCGAACGCCACGTGGCGGCCGGTGAGATCGGCGATGGTGCGGTACTCGGAGTCGCCCCGCGCCACGAACATCCCCGGCGTCGAGTACATCGCGGCGAGGATGCGGAGATCGGCGGGCGCGCGGCCGATGCCGGCGAGCGCTTCGTACGCCACCTCGCCCTGCACGAGCGCCAGGTCGAGCCGGCCCGCCTCGAGCAAGGGCACGTTCTCCGTGCTGCCCTTGGTGTTCTGCGGTTGCACGGCGAGGGTCGAATCCGTCTCCGCTATCGTCTCCACGAGCGCCTGGCCGTAGACGGGAAAGCCACCGCCGGGCGTCGCGGTGCCGAGGGTCACGGTGTCCACGGCGGCATTCTAGTTCAATCGGAGACAGTCCGTCTCCGTGTAATCCCTACACGGATTCCGTGTAAGTGTTGCTCGGGTGACGCGGAGAGGCGGCCGCCCCGATTTGACGACGTCAGCAATGGTCCACACATGCGGCACAGTGGGGCCGGCGCGTGCTTCGCCCGTCGCTGGCACATCCGTTGCGTCCGCAAGTCCTGATGTTCGCCCGCGCCTTGAGCCGTCTCTTCCCCAACGATCTCGCCGTGGATCTGGGGACCGCCAATACCTTGGTCTTCGCGCCCGGGCAGGGGATCGTGCTCAACGAGCCCTCCATCGTGGCGCTGAACACCAATGACCGATCGGTGCTGGCAGTGGGCGCCGAGGCCAAGGCCATGCTGGGCCGCACGCCGGGCACCATCGAGGTGGTGCGCCCGCTGCGCCATGGCGTCATCGCGGACTACGACACCACGGAGAAGATGCTCTACCACTTCATCCGCCGCGCGCAGCCGAAGAGGAGCCCCGTGCACCCGCGCGTGGTCATCTGCGTGCCCTCCGGCATCACCCAGGTGGAGCGCCGCGCGGTGCACGAGTCCGCCGGGCATGCCGGCGCGGGACGCGTCTTCCTCATCGCCGAGCCCACCGCCGCCGCCATCGGCGCGGGGCTGCCCATCTCGGAGCCGGGCGCCAGCATGATCGTGGATATCGGGGGCGGTACCACCGAGGTGGCGGTGATCTCGCTATCCGGCATCGTCTTCTCGTCCTCGCTGCGCATCGCCGGCGACGACATGAACGACGCCATCGCCCAGCACGTGCGCAAGAGCCACGGGCTGCTCATCGGGGAGCGGCGCGCGGAGGAGATCAAGCTCGCCATCGGCTCCGCGTATCCCAACGGGCGCGACACCGAGACCATCGCCGTGAAGGGGCGTGACCTCACCGCGGGGTTGCCGCGCACGGTGTACGTGAGCGGGGCCGAGATCCGCGAGGCCCTGCGCGAGCCCATCGAGGCCATCATCGAGGCCATGCACGGCTGCCTCGAGCGCACGCCGCCCGAGCTGGCCGCCGACATCGTGGACAACGGCATCAAGCTCACGGGCGGGGGCTCGCTCTTGCCCGGCCTCGCCGAGCTCCTGCATCGCCAGACCGACCTGCCCATCACGGTGAGCGACGATCCGCTCACCTGCGTCGTCCGCGGCGCCGGCCGGCTGCTGGACGAGCCCGCCGTCCTCGCCCGCGTCGCCATTCCCGTCTAGCGCCGCGCCGCCCGCTCAGCGCCCCCTGACCTTCAGGTCCTCGTAGGGGGCGGAGTAGGAAAAGCCCTTGATGTGATCCACGGCGGCTTCCTCCACCCGGGGCCCGACCCCCCACAGGAACGCCAGCTCGTAGATCGGCACGTGCATCACGCGCTCGACCATGATGTCCTGGATCTGGTGGAGCAGGGCCTCGCGCTTCTTGCGGTCGAGTTCGCGGGCCTGGCGCTGGAAGAGGTCCTCGATCTCCGGCACCACCCCCGACGAGTAGATGCCGTTCTTGGTGACGTAGACCTCGATGCGCGTGGCGGCATTGCCGGCGGGGGCGCCGAGGCCCATGATCACGCCCTTGAGCTTCTTCTCCCGCCACGCGCTCAGGAACGCGGCGCGCTCCATCGAGCGCATGCGCGTACGGATCCCGACCTGCTGCAGATAGTTCACCAGGCCCTCGGCCAGACCGAAGAACGGCGGAAACGGGGTGAGGTCGCCTGCGTCGAAGCCGTTCGGGTATCCCGCCTCCGCCAGCAGCTTCCGGGCCCGGGCGGGATCGTAGGCCGGCGGCTCGTACACCTTCGCGAAGTCCAGGACGCGCGGGATGAGGCCCCCGGTCGGACGCGAGAGTCCCAGCGTCTCCGCCTGGTTGAGCGCGTTGCGATCGAGGGCGTGGCTGGCGGCCAGGCGCACGCGCCGGTCGTGCCACGGCGACTTCGGGTCCCACTGCTCGGGCAGGTCGAGGTAGGGCACGCCGGGCGGCCGCGCCGCCACCAGCTTGAACCCGGGCGTCCGCCGGATCTCCTCGGCCGTGGGACCGCTGAGCAGATAGACGATGTCCACGTCGCCCGCCTTGAGCGCGGCGGCGCGCGTGGTCTCGTCCGGCATGCTGCGAAAGACCAGCCGCTTCACCGAGGGGACCTTGCGCCAGTAGCCCTCGAAGGCCTCCATCACCAGATCCACGCCGGGATTGAAGCTCACCACGCGATAGGGCCCGGCGCCGATGGGTGCCTTGAGAAACCCGTCGTCGCCCACCTTCTCGACATAGCGCCGGGGCACGATCCACGCCGCCCCGGTGGCGGAGGTGCCGTAGAAGGTCATGAAGTCCGGCCACGGCTCCTTCAAGAGAAAGCGTACGCGGCTCTGATCGACGATCTGCACCTCGCGCACGCGGTCCTTGAGCAGCTTGGCGGCGGCGCCGCGGTAGCGGTCGAAGGAGAACTTCACGTCGTCCGCCGTCACGGGGTCGCCGTTGTGGAACTTCACGCCCTTGCGGAGGAGGAACTCGTAGGTCAGCCCGTCCCGGGACACCGTCCACGACTCGGCCAGGCTCGGCGTGTTGTCGCCGGCCGGCATCGGCTTCACCAGCGCGTCGTGGACGGCGTAGAGCACCATGAACGGGTTGATGAAGGCCTCGGTGTCGCCGGGGTCGAGCCACTTGGAGGCCAGCGTGACGTGGAGCCCCCAGATGAGGGTGCCCTCGGGCGCCGCCGCAGCGGGGCCGGACAGAGCGACGAGCAGCGACACGACGGCGAGCGGCAGTCTCATGGGCGCCTCCCGTATGCGCCGATCCTACGACGGCCGGGCCTCCGACACCACTCCCCGCGCGGCAGCGCGAGGCCGCCGGGTGCGCTACACTGGCCCGGCATTCGAACCCTCGCCAAAGGAGCACGACATGAAGGCTGCCATCTTCCACGGTCCTCACCAGCCGCTCACCATCGAGAACATCGATATCGCCAAGCCCATCGGGCGCGAGGTGCTCGTGCGCACGGTGGCCAGCGGCGTCTGCCACAGCGATCTGCACTTCATCGAGGGACTCTATCCGTTCGCGGCGCCGGCCGTCCTGGGCCACGAGGCGGCCGGCATCGTGGAGGCGGTGGGCCCCCACGTGGACGAGTTCAAGCCCGGCGATCACGTCATCGCCTGCCTGTCGGTCTTCTGCGGGCACTGCGAGTACTGCCTGACCGGACGCACCCACCTGTGCCAGAGCCGGCCCGTGCGGGCGACCACCGAGCCGCCGAAGCTCTCGTGGAAGGGCGCGCCCGTCAACCAGTTCGCCAACCTGTCGAGCTATGCCGAGCAGATGCTCGTGCACGACAGCGGCCTGGTGAAGGTGCGCGACGACATGCCGCTCGACCGCGGGGCGCTGATCGGGTGCGGGGTGACGACCGGGGTGGGCGCGGTGCTCAATACCGCGCGCGTCGAGGCCGGCACCACGGTGGCCGTCTACGGCGCCGGGGGCGTCGGGCTGGCCGCCATCCAGGGGGCGGTGATCGCCGGCGCCCGCATGATCATCGCGGTGGACGTCTCCGCCGCCAAGCTCGAGACGGCGAAGTCGCTGGGCGCCACCCACGGCGTGAACGCCGCCGAGGTGGATCCGGTCAAGGCGATCCGCCAGCTCACGGGCGGCCCCGGCGTCGACTACGCCTTCGAGGCCATCGGTCTCAAGAAGGCGGCCGAGCAGGCCTTCGAGTGCCTGCGGCCGGGCGGGACGGCGACCATCGTGGGCATGATCCCGGTCGGGCAGAAGATCGAGCTCGACGGCCCGTCGTTCCTGCGCGAGAAGAAGGTGCAGGGCTGCAGCATGGGCTCGAACCGGTTCAAGGTGGACATGCCGCGCTACGTCGAGCTGTACCGGCAGGGAAGGCTCAAGCTCGACGAGATGATCACCCGCCGCGGCCGCCTGGAGGATGTCAACGAAGCGTTCCGGGCGATGAAGGCGGGCGAGGTCGCGCGCACGGTCCTGATGTTCGACTAGCGGCCGGCTAGGGGCTCTGGGGCGGCTGGACGCGGGCCACCGCGCCGCGAAGGCGATCCACGCGTCCGGCGAGATCGCCCCGGAGCTGCCGGCGGCCGATGGCGCGCTTCATGTCGCCGCCGAGGCCGGTGACGAGATCGGTGGAGACGCGGCCCACCGTGAACAGCAAGGTCCCCGACCCCCAGGGGAAGGCGCCGGTCAGGGTCTGGCTCGAGTTGTAGGAGTGCCCGACGAAGAAGTGCCGCTCGAGGTGGAGCACCAGCTCCGGCCTGACCTCCACCATCTGGTGAACCAGGATGGGCGCGACGCGGCCCTGGAGCCGGCGCTCGATCCAGTAGAGCCGGCTCACCCGCTCGGCGTGCTGGAGCGCGGGATAGTTCAGGAGCGCTTCGACCAGAGCCGGCGCCGCCGCCCCGAGCGGCCGCGCGTCATCGGCGGCCACACGCAGCTCCCCGGCCGGATCGGTGGCGATCCCGCCGCGCCGCGCATAGGGCTCGATGGCGCCGAGACCGCCCGCCCGGTAGGCCTGAGCGCGCTGGAGCAACAGCGCGCGATAGCGGGCGCTCGCCGCCTCCGCCGGCGCCGTCTTCGCGGCGCCGCCCACGGCGGCGCGGGCGGCCCGCATCGCGTCCATCTCGGCGCCGGAGAGATTCCACACCGAGCCCGGACGCGCGTCCAGGAGCTCGTCGGCCTCCGCGGGCCCGAGACGCAGCTTGGCCAGCGCCTCCGGCCCCGCGCGCTCGCCGAGCGCGCCCCAACCGGCGATGCCGGGCTCGCGCACCGCCAGCTCGCTCTCCGCGAGCAGCTCCGCCACGCGGGCGAAGGGCGTGGCCACGTACACCATCACGCCGCCGGCCAGATCCCGGTCCGTGCGCTCCGCCACCGTGAACGGCACGGACTCCCCCGCCAGGAGGCGGCGGCGGTCATCGGCGGAAAGCTGACGGATGTCCCAGGTCAGCTCCGCCGCATCCACCCGCGCAGGCAAGGTGACCGGCGCCCCCAGGCCGCCGAGGAAGATGAGCGCGAGCGCCGCCGCGAGGCGGCGCGCGAGGGAAACGGGGGCGCCAACCATGGCTCCGAATCATACACGCCCCGCGGGCCCGCGCCTTGACAGCCTCGGAGGCTCCCCCTAGAGTCCGGTTGACCATGCCGGAGATCCCGTTCAGATCCGCGAAACAGCTCGCCGCCCTCCTTCGGCGGCGCAAGCTCGGCTGCCTCGAGCTGCTCGACCTTTATCTCGCCCGCGTGGCGCGACACAATCCCCGGATCAACGCGGTCGTGGTCACCAGCGTCGAGTCCGCGCGCAAGCGCGCCCGCGCCGCCGACGCCGCGCTTCGCAAGGGGCAGGTGTGGGGCCCCCTGCATGGCGTGCCCATGACGGTGAAGGAGTCGTACGACGTGGTGGGCATGCCCACCACCTGGGGCATCGGCGAGCTCAAGGACAATTATCCCGCCCGGAACGCGCTGGCCGTGGACCGGCTGCTGGCCGCCGGGGTGGTGCTGTTCGGCAAGACCAACGTGCCGCGGTACCTCGCCGATTCGCAGAGCTTCAACACGCTCTATGGCACCACCAATAATCCCTGGGATGTGACCCGCACCCCCGGCGGCTCCTCCGGCGGCTCCGCGGCGGCGCTGGCGGCGGGGCTCACCGGCCTCGAGGCCGGGAGCGACATCGGCTCCTCCATCCGCAATCCCGCGCACTACTGCGGCGTGTTTGGCCACAAGCCGACCTGGGGCATCGTGTCCCCCCGCGGCCAGGCTTTGCCCGGTCGCGTGACCGAGCCCGACATCGACGTGGTGGGGCCGCTGGCGCGCAGCGCGGAAGATCTGGCGCTCGGGCTCGCCGTGATGGCGGGCCGCGACGAGATCGACGGCGCCGGGTGGCAGCTTCGCCTGCCCGCGCCGCGGCGCCGCGCCCTGCGCGAGTGGCGCGTGGCCGTGATGCTGGACGATCCGGCCTCGCGCGTGGACCGCGAGGTGCAGGATCGCCTGCAGGCCCTCGCCGATTTCCTGGGCCGCCGGCGCGCGAAGGTGAGCGATCGCGCGCGGCCCGCGGTGGACACCGCCGAGGCCCATCGCGTGTACATCCAGCTCCTGCGCGGGGCGACCTCCGGGCGCCAGACGGATGCGGAGTTCGAGTTCAACCGGAACATCGCGGCCGCGCTTGCCCCCGACGACGAGCGGTACTTCGCGCGGATGACGCGGGCCAATGTCCAGCCGCACCGCGACTGGCTCGCCGCCAACGAGATCCGCCACCAGATGCGCCTCCGCTGGGCGGAGTTCTTCCGCGAGTGGGACGTGCTCCTCTGCCCCGCCGCCGCCTCGGCCGCGTACCCCCACGACCACGCGGGCGAGCGGCACGAGCGCCGCATCACCGTCAACGGCCAGCGCGTGCCCACCACCGATCAGCTCTTCTGGGCGGGCTTTTCCGGCATGGTCTATCTGCCGTCCACGGTGGCGCCGGCGGGCTTCACCCCGGGCGGGCTGCCCGTGGGCGCGCAGATCGTGGGCCCGCAGTACGGGGATCGGAGCTGCATCGCGCTCGCGCAGCAGCTCGAGGGCGAGTTCCAGGCCTTCGTCCCGCCGCCAGGCTTCGAGTAGCGTCGTCGCCGGAGATCACGGGTGACGGCGGCGATGCCGCGAATGCGGGCCGACGAGCTCTTCGAGTCCACCTTCGCGGCGCGCTGGGCGCGTCGCGAGCAGCTCGACGCGGAGACGCGCGCCGTTCATCGCGCGGTGCTCCGGCTCCTCCTCGCGGGCGCGGGTCCCGTCGGGGACGCGGCCATCGCCGCCGAATCCCGGCTTGGGCTGGACGCGGTGGAGGCGGCTCTGGCCCAGCTCGACGACGCCGACTTCCTCCTGGTGTCCGAGGGACGGGTGCGCCTGGCCTATCCGCTCTCTGCCATGCCCACCGCCTTCGCGGTGGCCTTCGCGGGCGGCCGCCTTTGCCACGCCTGCTGCGCCGTCGACGCGCTCGGGCTACCCGCGATGATCGGGGAGGCCGCCACCATCCGGGCGGCCTGTCACCACTGCGGCGAGGCCTTGAGCCTGCGGGTTGGGCCCGACGGGCCGGCCGACTCGCATGATGCGATGGTGTGGGTGGGCGAGCGCGGCGATCTGCGCGGCAAGGCGAGCGACGCGCTTTGACACACCCTCAATTTCTTCCGGTCGGAAGAGCATGCCCGCGCCTGGTGGGCGGCCCGGCCCGGCGTCTCCGGGGCCGCCGCCACTCTGGCGGAGGGGTTCCGGCTGGCGGCGCGGGTGTTCGGCGACCTGCTCCGGCCCCGTTGACAAGCCTCCCTCCGGTCGAGCAAAGTCTACGCACCTGACGCAACTCCCCTTGCAGGAGGTACCAGCATGCTGGCTTCGGTCGTGATCCGGAGAGCCCTGATCGCCCTCGCCGTCGTCCTCGTCACCGGCGCCGCCGGCGACGCCCTCGCCCAGGTGAAGGGCGGGGTCATGCGCGTCGGCAATCTCGGCGAGCCGCCCTCGCTGGACGCGCACTGGACCACCGCCAGCATCACCGAGACCCTGACCAACCACATCTACGAGGGGCTCTACAGCCTGGACAAGGACAAGAAGCCCATCCCCATGCTCGCGGATTCGCACACCGTGAGCCGGGACGGCCTCGTCTACACGTTCAAGCTGCGGCAGGGGATCAAGTTCCACAACGGCAAGGAGATGACCTCCGAGGACGTGGTGCCGTCGCTCGCCCGCTGGGGCAAGCAGTCCATCTACGGCAAGTCGCTCTTCGCCCAGGTGGACACCTGGAAGGCGATCGACAAGTACACGGTGGAGATGAAGCTCAAGGAGAAGTCCGCCATCGTGCTCATCTCGCTGGCGGTGCCCAACAACTTCGGCGCCATCTATCCCAAGGAGATCGCCGAGAAGTTCGAGCCCGCGGTCAAGGCCACCGAGTACATCGGCACTGGGCCCTACAAGCTGGCGGAGTGGAAGCCCGACCAGTACATCCGCATGGTGCGCTTCGACGAGTACAAGTCGCGCGCCGAGAAGCCCACCGGCTACGGCGGGGGCAAGACCGCCTACGTGGACGAGATCCGCTGGGTGCCGGTGCCCGAGGTGGCCACGCGGGTGGCCCAGATGGAGACGGGCGAGCTGGACTTCGCCGACGATCTCAACCTCGACGCCTTCGATCGGCTCAAGAAGAACGCGGCCGTCCGTCCCATCGTGTCCAAGCCCTACTACTGGCTCGTCGCGGTCTTCAACAAGAAGGAAGGCCTGATGACGAACCAGAAGCTGCGTCAGGCCTGGCAGGCGGCCATCGACATCGAGCCCATCATGAAGACGGTGGCGGGCGGCAAGGCCGAGTTCTATCGGATGGACAATAGCCTCACCCCCGTCGAGATCACCGCCTGGCACACGAATCTCACCGGATTGCCGTGGAACGAGCGGAACAAGGACAAGGCCAAGCGGCTGCTCCAGGAGGCGGGCTACAAGAAGGAGCCGATCCGCTTCATGACCACCCAGGAGTACAAGTGGATGTACGACTTCGCGCTGCTCACCAAGCAGCAGCTCGAGGACGTGGGCTTCAACATCGACCTCCAGGTGGTGGATTGGGCGACCCTGGTGAAGCGGCGGAACAACTCCAAGGAGTACGACGCCTTCACCACCGGGATGGGAGCCTTCTACGACCCCACCCACCACATCTATCTCACCTCGAGCTGGCCGGGCTGGAACACCGATGAGGACATCCTGACCCTGCAGTCCGAGCTCGCGCGGGAGACGGATCCCAAGAAGCGGATGGCGCTGTGGGAGAAGCAGACGCGCCAGTTCTACGAGAAGGTGCCGGTGATCCGCTACGGCGACCTCTTCGGATTGCGGGCGGCTCGCAAGGCGGTGAAGGGGTTCGACGAGAGCAACGAGCGCATCCGTTTCTACAACGTGTGGCTCGAGAAGTAACCCGATGATCGGGGCGGGGCCGGTGGACGCCGGCCCCGTCCTCCGTCCGTGACCGCGTACGTTCTCCGCCGGATCCTGGCCGTCATCCCCGTGATGGCGGTGGTGGTGACCATCGTGTTCTTCCTCATCCACCTGATCCCGGGCGATCCGGTGTCCGTCATGCTCGGCCCCGACGCCTCGCCGGCGCAGATCCAGGCCACCCGGGCCGCGCTGGGCCTGGACCGCCCGCTGCACGAGCAGCTCTACACCTTCTACCGGCGCGTGCTCACCGCCGATCTGGGCCACTCCTACTTCCTCGACCGTCCGGTCACCCGCGCGCTGGCGGAGCGGGCGGAGCCGACCATCGTCCTCACGCTATGCGCGCTCTTCGTGGCGGTGGTCATCGGGGTGCCCTCGGGCATCGTAGCCGCCGCCAACCGGGGCTCGTGGTGGGACCGCGGCCTGATGTTCTTCTCCTTGCTCGGTGTCTGCGTCCCCGGCTTCTGGCTGAGCCTGAACTTCATCTTCCTCTTCGCGGTGCGCCTGGGCTGGCTGCCCGCCGCCGGCTATGCCTCCGTGTTCTCCGATCCCCGGGCCGCGCTCACCTACATGGTGCTGCCGGCGGTGTCGCTGGGCATCAGCCAGTCCGCGCTCATCGCGCGCATCGCGCGCTCCTGCATGCTGGAGGTGCTGCAGCAGGACTATATCCGCACCGCCCGCGCCAAGGGCCTCGCGCCGCGGGTGGTCACCTACGTGCACGCGTTCCGCAATGCGCTGGTGCCGGTGGTGGCGGTGATCGGCATCACCACCGCCATTCTCATCGGGGGCGCGGTGGTGACGGAGATCGTCTTCAACATCCCGGGGCTGGGGCGGCTCATCATCTCCGCCATCCTGCGCCGCGACTATCCGGTGGTGCAGGGGGTGGTGCTGGTCACCGCCGCCGCCTACGTGGTGATCAACCTGGTGGTGGATCTCCTTTATGCCTTCATCGACCCGCGCATCCGCTATGAGTGAGCCCAAGGCGGGCGCGCGCACGGGCTGGGGCACGCTGCGCCGGATGGTGCGGCACCCCGGCGTCATCACGGGAGCCTCCATCCTGCTCGTCTTCGTGCTCGCCGCCTTCCTCGCCGACCTCATCTCGACCCACAATCCCACCCGCCTCGTGCCGGGCAGCCGGTTGCTTCCCCCCGGGGCGGGACACTTTCTCGGCACCGACGAGTTCGGACGCGACGTCTACAGCCTCATCGTGCACGGGAGCCGCGTCTCGCTGCTGGTGGGGGTGACCACCATGCTCCTGACCTCGCTGGGCGGCGTGGCGGTGGGCCTGGTGGCGGGCTTCAACCGGCGGCTGGAGACGGTGGTGATGCGGGTCATGGACGGGATGATGGCCTTTCCCGCCATCCTGCTCGCCATCGCGTTCATGGCCGCGCGAGGCCCGGGAGTATGGAACGTCATCCTCGCCCTGTCCATCGTCTACATGCCGCGCACCGCCATCCTCATCCGCAGCACCGTGCTCGGCATCCGCGACCTCGACTATATCCAGGCCGCGCGCGCCCTCGGCCGGCGCGACCTCACCATCGCTTTCCGCCACATCCTGCCGAACTGCGTGGGCCCGCTGCTGGTGCAGGGGAGCTTCATCTTCGCCTACGCGATTCTCGCCGAGGCCATCCTGGGCTTTCTCGGGGTAGGCGTGCCGCCCTACGTGCCGTCCTGGGGCAATGTCATCGCGAGCGGGAAGAACGTCATCCGCGAGGCCTTCTGGGTGAGCCTCTGCCCCGGCGTCGCCCTCACCCTGGCCGGGCTCAGCCTGAACCTGCTCGGGGACGGCCTGCGCGACCTCCTCGACCCGCGCCTGCGCGTGCAGTAGGAGGCTTCATGGCCCGCGCCCTCACCGTGCCCATGCCCTTTCACACCCCGTTCTACGCCCCGCTCGTCGCCGGTGTCGGGCTGGGGCACTTCGCGCAGGAGGATCTCGAGGTGACGGTGGTGCCGGCGGCGACCTATCCGCGCGGGACCATGCAGGCGCTGCTCGATGGCGAGATCGAGATCTGCCTGGGCGGGCTCATGCGGAGCTTCGAGCTGGCCGATCGTACCGGGCGCGTGGTCACCCACTTCGCGGAGGTGTGCAGCCGGAGCGGCTTCTTCCTCCTCGCCCGCCAGCCGATGCCGCGCTTCAAGTTCCAGGATCTCATCGGCAAGACGGTGATCGGGTTCGCGGAGGCGCCGACCCCGTGGCAGTGCCTGCTCACCGTCCTGCGCCGCGCCGCCGTCGATCCCGCCCGCGTGCGCATGGAGCGCGAGCGGCCGCTGGCCGACGCCATCGCCGCCTTCCGCGCCGGCGAGGGGGACTTCCTCGAGACCACTCAGCCCGCGGTGGAAGAGCTGGTGGCGGCCGGCGCCGCTCACGTGGCGGTGTCCATGGGCGAGGCCACCGGCCCCGTGCCCTTCACCTCCTACATGGCCACGCCGGACTTCCTCGCGCGCGAGCCCGAGCTCGTCCGCCGTTTCGTCCGGGCCGTCTATCGCACCCAGCGCTGGCTGGCCGCCAGCGACCCCGCCGACGTCGCGCGCGTGGTGGCGTCGGCCTTCCCCGCCATGCGGACGGGCCTGCTGGAGCGCGCCGCCGGCCGCTTCATGCGCCAGCGCACCTGGTCGGCCGATCCGCTGCTGCGCCGGCCGGGCTACGCCTATCTTCAGGACATTCTCATCTCGGGGCGGTTCATCCAGCGCACGCATCCGTACGCGGCCCTGGTGAACACCGCCTTCGCGCGTGACGTGATGGCGGCGGATACGGCGGCGGACGCACGCCGCTGAGCCGCCGCGGCGGGCGTTGAGCCCGTCGGCGCGCTGGAGTACACTCGCACTCGCATGCCCACCGCGCGCGTCAACGGCATCGGCATCTTCTACGAGGAGTTCGGGGCGGGAGTCCCGCTCGTCTTCGTCCACGAGTTCGCCGGCGACTATCAGAGCTGGCACCTGCAGGTGCGGTACTTCGCCCGCCGCTACCGCACCATCGCCTACAATGCCCGCGGCTATCCGCCCTCCGACGTGCCGGAGAGCCCCGGCGCCTATTCCCAGGACCAGGCGGTTGACGACATCCGGGGCCTGCTCGACGCGCTGGGGATCGACCGCGCGCATATCTGCGGGCTGTCCATGGGCGGCTATGCCACGCTCCACTTCGGCATCCGGCATCCCGAGCGCGCGCGGTCGCTCGTCGTCGCCGGCGCGGGCTACGGCAGCGTGCCCGGTGAGCGGGAACGCTTCAAGAAGGACGTGGAAGAAACCGCCCGGCGCTTTCTGGACGACGGCATCGTGGCGGTGGCGGACTTCTACACCAAGGGGCCCACGCGGGTGCAATTCATGGACAAGGATCCCAAGGGCTGGCAGGAGCTGTACGACCAGTTCGTGGCCCAGTCCGCGCGCGGCCATGCGCTGACCATGCAGGGCGTGCAGATGACCCGCCCATCGGTGTACGAGCTCGAGCGCGCGCTCGAGCGGCTGGAGGTGCCGACGCTGATCATGACCGGCGACGAGGACGAGCCCTGCCTCGAGCCGGCGCTGTACCTCAAGCGAAAAATCCGGTCCTCCGGGCTCCTGGTCCTGCCCAAGACCGGCCATGCCATCAATCTCGAGGAGCCCGACGCCTTCAACCGCGGGGTGCTGGATTTCCTCACCGCGGTGGACGCCGGCCGCTGGCCGATGCGGAATCCCCACTCGGTATCCGGCTCGGCCATCCTTCCTCCCGACCAAGGAGCCCGGACATGACGCTGCCGCTCGCGCCCTATACCGTGATCGACCTCACCCGCGCCCGCTCCGGCCCCACCTCCGTCCGCCAGCTCGCGGACATGGGGGCGAAGGTCATCCAGATCTCCGCGCGCGAGGATGTGGAGGGCGACTTTCCCCGGCGGGGCTTCGACAGCCAGAATCTCCACCGCAACAAGCGGTCCCTCACCCTCGACCTCAAGTCGCCGCGGGGCATCGAGATCCTGAAGCGGCTCATCGTCAAGGCCGACGTGGTGGTGGAGAACTTCCGCCCCGACGTCAAGACGCGCCTGGGCATCGACTACGAGACGCTCTCCAAGCTCAACCCGCGGCTCATCTACGGCAGCATCTCGGGCTTCGGCCAGACCGGGCCCTACCGCGACCGGCCGGGCTATGACCAGATCGCCCAGGGCATGGGCGGGCTCATGTCCATCACCGGCCTGCCCGGCCAGGGGCCGGTGCGCGTGGGCATTCCGGTGGCCGACCTCACCGCCGGCATCTTCCTGGCGCAGGGCATCCTGGTGGCGCTGCTGGAGCGGGAGCGCTCGGGCAAGGGCCAGTGGGTGCACACCTCGCTGCTGCAGGCCATGATGACCATGCTGGATTTCCAGGCCGCGCGCTGGCTCATCGCGGGCGAGATCCCACCCCAGGCCGGGAACGACCACCCCACCGCCATTCCCACCGGCGTGTTCCAGACCAAGGACGGCCACATCAATATCGCCGCCTCCGGGCAGAACATGTTCCGCCGCCTCTGCGAGGCGCTGGGGACGGAGCCGCTCCTGGACGACCCGCGCTTCAAGACCGCGCCCGAGCGGTCCAGGAATCGCAAGGCGCTGGCGGTGGAGCTGGAGAAGGCCTTCGCGTCGCGCACCAGCGCGGACTGGGTCGAGCTCCTCAACGCCAAGGGCGTGCCCTCCGGCCCCATCCTCAACGTCAAGGAGATGTTCGAGAACGAGCAGGTCCAGCATCTCCAGATGGCGGTGCCGGTCAAGCATCCGGCGCTGGGCGAGATCCGGGTGCAGGCGCCCCCGGTCACCTTGTCGCGGACGCCCGCGTCGGTGCGCCTGCACTCGCCGGATCCGGGCGAGCACACCGACGAGATCCTGGGTGAGGTCGGGTACACCCCGGAGGAGATCCGGTCCTTGAGGGCGGACAAGGTGGTCTAGGGAGTTTGACTTGTCCCCCCCGCTCTGACACGATCGGCGCGGACGCCACGATTCGTCGCCGGGAGGCCTGGATGAGAGTCACGAGACTATTGCTCGTCGCCGTCGTGCTGGTATCGGGCTGCACCTGGAGCAAGATCCGGGACCTCGACCCCCCTCCGGCGCCCCCAACCCACGCACTGATCCTGGGCCGCGTGGAGCTGCCGAAGGAAGCGTTTCGCGCTCCCTGGAAGGCCACCTGGCGGTCGCACGAGCGGACCTTCGAGAAGGGGCTTCGTGACTGGCTGGCCCGGAACCGGAGCGACTGGGCCTTCGCTACCATCGACGAGCTGCGGTTTCCCACCTCCCTTCCTCCCGACCAGGTGATCCTGACCGGCACCATCACGAACATCACCTACGGCGTGGCCGCGCTGCGGTTCCTCCCCGGGTTCGGCGCGGGGCAGGAGAAGGTCTCGGGCGACTTCGAGCTCCGCGCCGCGGATGGTCGGCTCCTGTCCCGGTACCACGCGCGAGAAGCCTATCTGGGCGGCTTTGCGATCGGCGGCCCTGACATGATCAGCATGGATCGGCTGATCCGACGCTTCGCCGAGAGACTGGCCAAGAAGACCGTCGACACGGTGACCCCGGGGGAGAGGACGGCCGCGCGATAGCCGAGAGGAGGACCGCATGCGTGGAGTCGTGCTGGGCATGCTCATGCCCATGGCCCTGTCGATCACGATGATGACGCCCACCGCCGCTCCCGCTGCCACCTTCGTCTATGTGGGCAACGCCGAGAGCAACGAGGTCTGGGTCCTCGCGCTCGACCGCCAAAGCGGCGACCTGGCGCTCGTGGAGAAGGTTGGCATCCCCGGCATCACAAAGCCCGGCATCTCGACCCCGATGGCGGTGAGCCCGGACCGCAAGATCCTCTATGTCGGGACGCGGGGGGAGCCGAAGATCGTGGCCGGCTTCGCCATCGATCCCGCGAGCGGCCGGCTCAAGCACCTCGCCAGCGGGCCCTTGCCCGACAGCATGGCGTACATCTCCACCGACCGCACCGGGCGCTACCTCCTCGGCGCCTCGTATCCGGGCCACAAGGTCACCGTGAGCCCGATCGGCCCCGCGGGAACCGTCCAGGCGGCCCAGCAAATTCTGCCCGATCATCCAAACGCGCACGCCATCCTGGCCGACGCCGGCAACCGGCACGTGCTGGTGCCCACGCTGGGCAACGACAAGTTCAATCAGTTCGACCTCGATCCCACCACCGGGCAGCTCTCGCCGTCCAGCCCGCCGTCGGTGAGCGTGAAGGAGAAGGCGGGCCCGCGGCACTTCGTCTTCCATCCGAACGGCCGCATCGTCTACCTCCTCGGCGAGCTGGACGGGTTCGTCTATGTCTTCGACTACGATGCCGCCCGGGGACAGCTCAAGCAGAAGCAGAGCATCAGCGCCCTTCCGCCGGACTTCCAGGGCAAGCCGTCGGCGGCGGACCTGCACGTGACGCCCGACGGACGCTTCCTGTATGGGTCCGAGCGCACGTCGAGCACCCTGGCCGGCTTCCGGGTGAATCCGTCCGATGGAACCCTCACCGCCATCGGGAGCGTGCCCACCGAGAAGCAGCCACGCGGCTTCAATATCGACTCCACCGGGCGCTATCTGCTCGCGGTGGGACAGCTCTCCCACGCGCTCTCGAGCTATCGCATCGACCCGGAGAGCGGGAAGCTGACCAAGCTGAAGGAATACCCGATGGGCCAGAACCCGAACTGGGTGGAGATTCTCGACTTCCCCTGAGACATCGGCTCCCCGGCGTCGCGAGCCTCAGAGCAGGCGGTAGACGTCCAGCTCCACGCGGCGGGCGTGCCGGGCCGCGGTGGCGATGCCGATGATCCGGTTCATCCAGCCGAGCGGGACATCCGCGGTGGTGAAGCGCAGCACGGTGCGGAAGTAGTATTCGCCCGCGAGCACCTCCTCGCCGCGGGCCAGCCGATCGAGCACCTCCGGCGGCCCGGCACGCAGGCCCTGACTCCGCACCTCGATGAGCGCCCCGCGCCGCTCGCGGAGCGCGTAGTGAGCGTCGATGGCAAGGGTGCCGTCCGCCCAGCGCCACTGCCAGTCCGCCCCGCCCTCCAGCACCGTGCCTTCGAGCCCGCTGCCGGCAAAGGTACCGCCGAGTATCGGCACCACGCGGCGCTCCCCGGCCGGCGCCGAGCCCAGCGAGCGCACCTCGCCCACCTCCGCCGCGATCTGGAACAAGGGCGTGACCTCGATCATGTGAAGCGGGAGATCATGCGAAGTGGGGCAAGACCTGCTCGCCGAAGAGCCGGATGGAGCGCAGCACGCGGGCCTGGTCCAGCCCCGGCCACTGGAGCCGGAAGATCATGGACGTGACACCCAGCCGCTCGCGATAGCGGGCGATCTCCTCGCGCACGCGGCCGGGGTCGCCGATGATGAAGCGGTCCCGGGCCAGCTCCGCGAAGGCGCTGCTCCAGGTCTCCCCCTCCGGCAGCGCCTTTTCCTGCTCCCACTGCCGGTAGGCCT
Source organism: Candidatus Nitrosocosmicus sp. (assembly GCA_035654455.1). Lineage (GTDB taxonomy): Bacteria > Methylomirabilota > Methylomirabilia > Rokubacteriales > CSP1-6 > DASRWT01. The sequence goes on from DASRWT010000029.1 coordinate 19,318, forward strand.
GGTACTTGGGCTCGACGTAGGGGCGCACCTCCTCGAAGGCCGTCGCCGCGCTCTCCGCCACGTAGCACTCGCGGATGAGCGGCACTTCCGCGGCGGGGGGGCGGCCGGCGACGCGGCGCTCGGCGTGGAAGAGCGCGAGCTGGCGCTCCAGCGTGGGAAGCGCGGTGTGGGGATTGATCAGCCAGGTGTCGGCGAGACGCGCCGCCCGCTTCACCCCCACATCGCCGTTGGCGGCCAGCCAGATGGGCGGGCGCGGCCGCTGCGCGGGCGGCATGGAGATGCGGACATTGGAGAGGCGGAAGTGCTTGCCCGCATAGTCCACCGGCTCGCCCGACCACACCCGCTCGAGCACCTCCAGCCCTTCCACCAGCCGCCCCACGCGATCCTTCGGCTCGAGTCCCAGCGCGAGGTTCTCGGCATCGCGATAGCCCAGCCCCAGCCCGACGACCAAGCGGCCGTCAGTGATGACGTCCAGGGTGGCGAGCTGCTCGGCCAGCTCGACGGGATGGTGGAGCGGCAGGAGGATGACGCCGGTCCCGAGCGTCATGCCCTCGGCCTCGGCGGCCACGCGGGCCAGGGTGGGGATGGGCTGGAAATAGGTGAAGGGATCCGAGAGATAGTGCTGGCTGGCAAAGATGGACGCGAAGCCGAGCCGGCGCGCGAGCCGCACCTGCTCGAGGTGCTCCGCGAACCGCCGCGCCTGCGGCTCCTCCGGCCGATGCTGCACCGACAGCCCGATCCCGAATCGCATGGCGAAGCCTCCTGGGGGCCTAGCGAGCCACGCGGCCTTGGCGCTGTCAAGATAGAATGGAACGCCATGCAAGGCGCGATGACCGTCCTCGAGCGCGTGTCCCTCGCGTCCCGGACCACGCTCGGGGTGGGCGGGCCCGCGCGGTGGCTCGTGAAGGCCCGCCAGGAGGCGGAGATCCTCGACGCGCTGGACTGGGCGGCCGCGCGCGGCGTGCCGGTGCGCGTGCTCGGGGGCGGCTCCAACGTGGTGGTGGCGGACGAAGGCCTCGAGGCGCTGGTGATCCAGGTCGCGCTCCGGGGCCGCGAGGCGCGCGAGGCCGCGGGCACGGTGGACCTCACCGCCGCCGCGGGCGAGCCCTGGGACGAGCTCGTGGGCCATGCGGTGGAGCGGGGATGGGCCGGCCTCGAGTGCCTGTCGGGCATTCCCGGGCTGGTGGGCGCCACGCCCATACAGAACGTGGGCGCCTACGGTCAGGACGTGAGCCAGACCGTCACCGGGCTGCGCGCGGTGGACCGCGCGAGCCGGCGCGTGGTCACGCTCGCAGCATCCGAGTGTCGCTTCGGCTATCGCGACAGCCTCTTTCGCAGCGTCGAGCCGGATCGCTTCCTGGTCCTGGATGTGACCTATCGCCTGCGCGCCGGCGGAGCGCCCGCGGTGCGGTATGCCGAGCTGGGGCGTCACCTGGAGGGCCGCGGCCTCTCCGCGCCCTCGCTGGCGCAGGTGCGAGAGAGCGTGATCGAGATCCGGCGGGCCAAGTCCATGGTGCTCGATCCCGGCGACCCGAACCGCCGCTCCTGCGGCTCGTTCTTCGTGAATCCCGTGCTGGCCGCCGCCGACGCGGCGCGCGTCGCCGCGCTGGCCGGCGACGCCGGCATGCCGCGCTGGCCGGAGCCGGACGGACGCGTGAAGCTCTCCGCGGCCTGGCTCATCGAGCGCGCGGGCTTCCGCCGCGGCGAGCGCGCGGGCGCGGTGGGCCTGTCCACGCGGCATACCCTCGCCATCGTCTGCCACGACGGCGCGCGCGCGGGCGACGTGGCGGGCTTCGCGCGACGCGTGCGCGACGGGGTGGCGGAGCGCTTCGGCGTCCGCCTCGCTCCCGAGCCGGTCTTCTGGGGTCCGGTGAGCCTGGACGCGCCGGCGTGACGGGGCCGGGGCTCGCGCGGCTCACCGCGGTCTTCGCCTGGGTGGGGCTCGCCAGCCTCGGCGGCGGCCGCAGCGCCTATTTCCACGACGCGCTGGTGAGGCGCCGGCGGTGGCTCTCCGACGACGAGTTTCTCCAGGATCTCGCCATCAGCCAGATCTTGCCCGGGCCCAACTTCTCCAATCTGGCAGTGGCGCTGGGCTATCGACTCGGCGGCTTCGGGGGAGCGGCCTGCGCGCTCGTTGCCCTCGTCCTGCCCGGCGTCGTCATCCTCCTCGCCCTCGCCGTCGTCTACCTGCGCGGCGGCTTCACCGCGGCGGTGGCCTCCGCGATGCACGGGATGGGCGCGGCGGTGGTCGGGCTCATCGCGGTCATGTCCGCGCGCATCATCCGCGCGGGGCTGCGCGACCGGCCGGCCCTGCTGCTCGCCGCCGCCACCGCGCTCGCGGTGGGACCGCTGGCGCTGCCCACGGTGTGGGTGATCGCCGGCGCCAGCGCGGTGGGGCTCTGGCTCCACTGGCCGCGGGCCTCCGAGGCCCTCACGCCGCGAGGCGGCGCCTGATGGATCTTCTGCGCATGTCGTGGACGTTTCTCTGGCTGTCCTTTCTCTGCATCGGCGGCGGGCTGGGCATCATCCCCGAGCTGGAGCGCCAGTCGGTGACCGTGCACCAGTGGCTCACCGCGCGCGAGTTCCTGGACGGCTATACGCTGGCCCAGCTCACGCCGGGGCCGAACATGAAGGTGGTCGCCTTCGTGGGCTATCGCGCGCACGGTCTCGCGGGCGGCCTCCTCGCCGCCTTCGCCATGTTCGTGCCGCCCGCCATCGTCACCGCGGTGGTCGCGCATCGCTGGCGCCGGATTCGCGGGCGCCCCTGGGCGATGGCGGTGGAGCGCACGCTGGCCCCCATCGGGATCGGGCTCATGGCGGGCGGGGTCTATACGCTGGCGCGATCGGCCATTCACGACACCTTCACGGCCGGCATCGCGGTGGCGGCCGCGATCGCGCTCGTGCTGCGCCCGGTGCCGCCGCTCGCGGTGATGCTGGCGGCCGGGCTCGCCGGCTGGTTACTTCGATAGAGGAGGTGCCATGGCGACCACGCTGGGCTTCATCGGGCTGGGAGTGATGGGGGAGGCGATGTGCCGGAACCTCGCGAAGAAGTCCGGCGAAACGGTGGTGGCCCACGATACGCGGCGGGCCCCGCTGGAGGCGCTGGGCCGGGACGGCGTGACGGCGGCGCCGTCGACGGCGGACCTCGTCGCGCGCGCGGAGGTCATCTTCCTGTGCCTCCCCGGCGAGCCGCAGGTGCGCGCGGTGTGCCTGGGGGCCGGTGGGCTCGCTTCGCTCGTGCGGGCGGGCCAGACGGTGGTGGACATGAGCACCTGCCCGGTGGCCCTCGCGTGCGAGCTGGCGGTCGCCTTCGCGGCGCGCGGCGCGCAGTTCGCGGACGCGCCGGTGGCGCGGACGGCCCAGGCTGCGCGGGACGGCACGCTCAGCATCATGGTGGGCGGCGACGCCGCTCTCTTCGCGCGGCTCCGGCCCTATCTGGCCTGCATGGGCGCCGAGATCACCCACTGCGGGGCCGTCGGCGCGGGGCAGGCGGTCAAGCTCATGAACAACATGGTGGTGGCGCAGACCGTGGTGGCTCTGGCGGAGGCCCTGGCGGTCGCGCGCGCTTCGGGCGCGGTGGATCCCGGGGTGCTGCTGGAGACACTCGCCAAGGGCTCCGCGGACAGCTTCGTGCTCCGAAATCACGGCATGAAGTCGCTGCTTCCCGATCGGCACCCGACCGAGGGCGCGTTCCCGACGAGCTACATCATCAAGGACCTCGCCTATGCCTTGGGGCTGGCCGAGTCGGCGGGCGTCACCCTGGAGCAAGCGCAGACCACGAAGCGCCTCATGGAGCGCACCGCCGCCGCCGGCTACGCCGATCACTACTACACCGCGGTGCTGCGCGTGATCGAGAAGCCGTGAGGTGGCGCCGGGCCCGAGCGCTCTTCTTCGGATGGGTCTTTGCGGGATGGCTCGCCGCCCCCGCCGGCGCCGCCGAGGTCACGGTGTACAGCGCGGGCGCGGTGGAGGCGGGGCTGGAGCCCCTCATGGAAGCCTTCCGGCGCGAGTCGGGGCACGCGGTGCGACTCACGGTGGCCGTGCCCAATCTTCTGCGCCAGCGCGTCGAGGCGGGAGAGACGCCCGACGTGCTCATTGCCCCCGTACCGGTGATGGAGGCGCTCGCCCGTGCCGGCGCGCTCCGGGACGCGCCGCGCGAGACGGTGGGCAAGGTCGGGGTGGCGGTGGTGGTGCGGGCGGGAGCGCGCGCGCCCGACGTCGCGACGCCGGAGGCCCTGCGCCAGGCGCTGCTGGACTGCGAGTCGCTGGTCTTCAACCGCGCGTCCACCGGCACCTACTTCGAGCGGGTGCTGGATCGCCTGGGCATCGCCGACGCGGTGTCCGCGAAGACCACGCGCTATCCCGACGGCGCCGCGGTGGTGGAGCATGTGCTCCGCGGCCGTGGCTACGAGATCGGCATTGGGCCCGTGACCGAGATCCGTCCCTACGAGGCGAAGGGAATACGCCTCGTGGGGCCGCTGCCCGCGCCCATCCAGAACTACACGACCTACGTGGCGGGTGTTCTCACCAGGAGCGCGGCGCCGGAGCCGGCGGCGGCTTTCGTGCGCCACATCACGGGCCGCGCGGCGCGCGCGGTGTTCGCCGCCACCGGGGTGGAGTAGCCGGCCGACGTCAGCTCGCTAGGTCGGAAGACGGGCGGTCAGCTCGGCGAGGAAACCGCGGATCCGCTTGGCGTTGGCGCCGAGATCGCTGCGCCCCACGCGCGACTTGGAGCGCATGTCCACGCGGCTGCCCGTGCCCGCGGGCGTGACGCGGACCACCACGTCGTCCTTGAAGCCGAACCAGGGCGTGGTGGCGGTGGCCTCGAGCCGGCCCTCGGCGGGCGAGACGGCGACGACCTCCATACTCTGGCGTCGCGCCACCGCTTCCGCGGCGGCGAGCACGCGGTCCGGTGGCGCGGAAAGCGTCAAGGGGCCGAGGTCCGGATAGCCCTTCTTTTGCTGGGCGGCGACCTCGGGGCCGTCGTAGGCGGCGGGATTCGGCGCGCCGCGCCGCCGCTCCGCGATGGCCACGAAGGCGGGCGGATTGTCGGTATCGGTGCTGATGTCGTGGATGGGCGGCACGCTGCGGCCCATCGCCTGGAGATTGCGGGGAATCCACACCACGGTGAGCGCGATCGCGAGCGCGACCACCGCGATGACCAGCGCGGGCCAGCGGCGCCCCACCGCGGCGAGGCCGATGCCGACGAGCGCCACCGCGGCCACCCCGAGCGCGGCGAAGGCCGACACGCGCAGGACGCTGAAGCTCGTGGCCACGCCCCACCAGCTCCAGCGGTGCCCGAGGCCGCCGAGCGCCAGCGCCAGCGCGCCGGCCAGCGCGAGCGCGAGGCTCGCGCGCGTCACGGCAGTGGTGACCATGGCGGCAGCATACCCCCGCGCGCGCGGCCTATGCTAGTCTTCCGCCCATGTCCCCATCGACCGATCCGCGCGCGGTGCCGACCGTTCAGCTGGACAACGAGATGGTGCGCGTCACCGAGTGGCGCTTCGCGCCCGGCGCGAGCACGGGCCATCATCGCCACGAGTATCCGTACGTGGTGGTACCGATGACGACGGGGCGACTCGCGCTCACCTCCGCCGCCGGCGCCGCCAGCGGCGACCTCGTCACCGGGCAGGCCTATTTCCGCCCCGCCGGCGCCGAGCACGACGTGAAGAACGCGAACCCCTACGAGTTCGTCTTCGTGGAGATCGAGCTCAAGGCTCTCACCCCCGCACCCGGAGGAATCCGCTGATGCCCATCAAGAGCCGGTACGTCTTCAGCGCGTCCATGGACGTGGAGCCCGCCAAGGAAGCGCTCTTCAACGAGGTCTACGACACCGAGCACGTGCCCAATCTCCTCAAGGTGCCCGGGGTGATCGCGGTGGCGCGCTTCAAGACGGAGGAGCTCACGCTGTCCATCGGCGGCGAGCGCAAGCGCATCGTGATCGAGAACGAGCCGCGCTACGGCGCCCTGTACGAGATCGAGAGCCCCGAGGTCCTGGTGTCCGACGCCTGGGCGCGCGCGGTGGAGGAGGGACGCTGGCCGGGCCAGGTGCGGCAGTACACCAAGAATCGGCGGCATGTCCTCTACGGCCGCCTCGGCGGCTGAGCGCTCGCGCGGCGTCGTTCTCGTCGCGGCCGCGGCGCTGTGCTGGAGCACCGGCGGGCTGCTCGCGCGGCTGGTGGACACCGACCCCTGGACCACGGTGTTCTGGCGCTCCATCTTCACCGCCGCCTTCCTGCTCGTCGTCATCTTCATCCAGGAGCGCGGCTCCGCCTGGCCGCAGATCCGGGGCATGGGCTGGCCCGGGGTGGCGATGGCGCTCTGCTTCGCCATCGCCTCCACCTGCTTCATCAACGCGGTGGCGCGGACCACGGTGGCGAACACCCTCGTCATCCAGAGCACCTCGCCCTTCATCGCCGCGCTCCTGGGCTGGGCCTGGATGGGCGAGCGCGTGCAGCGCCGGAGCTGGATCGCCATGGCGGCGGCGCTGGCGGGCGCCACCGTGATGGCGTCCCACTCGTGGGGCGCCGGCTCCATCACCGGCGACCTCCTCGCCTTGATCACCGCGATCGCCTTCGCCGGCGCGACGGTGATCGTGCGCCGGCACCGGCATCTGCGGATGACCGCGGCGGCGGGGCTGGCCAGCGTGTTCTCCGCCATCTTCGCGTGGCGCCCGGCCCGCCCGCTCGACGTGGCGCCCGACGACCTCGCCCTGCTCGCGCTCTTCGGCGCGGCGCAGCTCGGACTGGGGCTGGTGATGTTCATGGCGGGGGCGCGGCTCATCCCGGTGGCCGAAGCCTCGCTGATCGGCGTGCTCGAGAGCGTGCTGGGCCCGGTGTGGGTCTGGCTGGCCCTGGGCGAGACGCCCGCGCCGGCCGCCCTCCTCGGCGGCGCCATCATCCTCACCGCCCTCGTCGTCCACACCGCCCTCGATCTACGCGGCGCCGCGCGTTGACCCCGCGGCGATACTTCTACCGGGACGTTCTTACCCGGTTGCACCCGGTTGCGCTCAGGCAGGAACGACGGCCGCCGAAGAGCGCTGGGAATTCGCCCGTTTCCGGCTCGGCCGTGCGCTCTCCCTCCCTGGGAACGCGAGTTGCACTACCGATGCCGCAGGGAGGGACAAAGCCATGAGCAACATCTTCTACATTATCGGCGTCGTCGTGGTGATCGTCGCGATCCTCGGCTTCCTTGGGCTGCGGTAATGCCGCTGCCCCGGGTGCGCGCGCTCGTCACCGTGCTGACCCTCGTGACGGCCCTGGGAGTGGTGGGCTGCGAGAAGGGCCCCATGGAAAAGGCCGGCGAAAAGGTCGACAAGGCCATCGACAAGGTGACGAAGTAGGTCAGTCGACGCGGAACACGTAGTCTGGCTTCAGCCCCTTGACGCTCGTTTGACCGGATAGCGCGAGCGTGGTGGAGAGCTCCTCCCGGAGAATCTCCATCACGCGCGCCACTCCGGCGCCGCCGCCGGCGGCGAGGCCCCAGAGCGCGGTGCGGCCGATGGCCACCAGGCTCGCCCCGCGGGCCAGCGCCTTGGCCACGTCGGTGCCGCGGCAGAAGCCGCCGTCCACCATCACGGTGGCGGACCCCGCCACCGCGTCCACGATGGGGGGCAGGGCGTCGATGGTGCTCTGCGTGTGGTCGAGCTGGCGGCCGCCGTGGTTCGACACCCAGATGATGTCCACCCCGCGCTCGACGGCGCGCCGCGCGTCGTCGGGCGTCATGATGCCCTTCACCCCGATGGGCAGGCGCACGGTCTTGCGCAGCCACTCCACGTCGTCCCAGGTGAGGCGCGCCTGATAGGTCTGGTCCGGCCCGCGCGGGTTCGGGGCCTTGGACATGGCCTCGCGGGGGATGAAGCGGTTGAAGATGTCGCGCTCGCGGCGCCCGTACCACTGCACGTCCACCGTCAAGGTCACCGAGCTGTATCCCGAGGCCTCCACCCGCTTCATGAGCTCGCCCACCCAGCCGCGGTCGCCGTGGTGATAGAGCTGGAACGCCTTCGGCCCCGCGGCGGCCTTGGCCACGTCTTCCACCGGCCAGCCGGTGGCGCCGGAGAGAAATTGCAGCGTATCGCCCTGGGCGCAGCCGCGCGCCATCTCGCAGTCGCCCTCCGGATGGAAGAGGATGAGCCCGCCCATGGGCGCCACCGCCACCGGCCAGGACAGCGGCTTGCCGAGAAAGGTGGTGGACAGATCCACCTTGCGCACGTCCACCAGCACGGACTGCCGGATGGCGAGGCGGTCCAGGTGCTCGCGATTCCGGCGCAGCGTGGTCTCGGTCTCGGCGCCGCCGTCGCCGAAATTCCACGCGTCACGGGGGAGCTTCTGACGGGCGGCCTCGCGAATCTCGGGCAGGGTCACGTAGGTGGGTGGCGTCATGCGCGGAACAATACTGCGTCTGAAGCGACGTGGCAACCGCCTTGACAGGGCCCAGGCGCGCGCCTAGAGTCGCCCGGTGATCGCTCGCTTCACCAACCCACGCCGGGTCCCGCGCCGGGGACTCCGCCCATGGAGGCGCCACCAGCCATGATCTACGAGCTCCGCACCTATCATGCCATGCCGGGCCGCCTGCCCGATCTCAACCGCCGCTTCGCCGAGATCACCATGGACTTCTTCAAGAAACACAATATCCAGGTGGTCGGCTTCTGGACCAACGAGCTCGGCGGCTCGTCCGACCAGCTCATCTACATCCTCGCCTACGACAGCCTCGCCGACCGGGAGAAGAAGTGGGCGGGCTTCTTCACCGACAAGGAGCGCCTGGCCAAGTTCGCGGAGACGGAGAAGAACGGCCCGCTGGTCGCCCGCCTCACCGCCCAGATCCTCAAGCCCACCGTCTACTCGCCGATGCAGTAGGAAGGGGACGACGACCGTGGCCGACGAGACCGTCGTTCGCACCCCCTCCGGGCTCGGCTATGTCGAGCTGGCGGAGGGCAAGGGCGCCACGCCCGCCCCCGGGCAAACCGTGAGCGTGCACTATACGGGATGGCTCGAGAGCGGTAAGAAGTTCGACTCCTCGGTGGACCGGGGCCAGCCGCTCGAGTTTCCCATCGGGCGCGGCAATGTCATCAAGGGCTGGGACGAGGGCGTGGGCACGATGAAAGTGGGCGGCAAGCGCAAGCTCATCATTCCGGCCGCGCTGGGCTATGGCGACCGGGGCGCGGGCGGCGTCATCCCGCCCGGGGCGACCCTGATCTTCGAGGTGGAGCTGCTGGCGGTCCGCTAGCCGCGCGCGCAACCAGGAGGTAGGCCATGGAGCACGGTCTCTTCACCATGCCGTCGCATCCGCCGGAGCGGAAGCTCTTCGACGGGCACCAGTGGGATCTGCAGCAGCTGCGGTGGGCGGACGAGCTGGACTTCAGCGAAGCATGGATCGGCGAGCATCACACCGCCCCCTGGGAGCCCCATCCCTCCCCGGATCTGCTCGTGGCCCAGGCGCTGCTCCAGACCAAGCGCATGCGGATCGGCCCCGGCGGCTTCTTGATGCCCTTCCACCATCCGGCCGAGCTGGCCAACCGGGTCGCCATGCTCGACCACCTCGCCCAGGGGCGGCTCAACTTCGGCGTGGCGGCGAGCGGGCTCCCCAGCGACTGGTCGCTGTTCAACGTGGACGGCATGTCGGGGCAGAACCGGGAGATGACGCGCGAGTCGCTGGACATCATCCTGCGCCTCTGGAGCGACGAGCCCGAGTTCGACTACAAGGGCAAGTTCTGGCACGTCACCAAGACGGGGACCATGTTCAACACGCTCCGGCCGCACATCTTTCCCTTCCAGAAGCCGCACCCGCCCATCGGCGTCGCGGGGCTCAGCAAGGGCTCGGACACGCTCAAGCTGGCGGGCGAGCGCGGCTTCTGGCCCATGAGCCTCAACCTGAATCCGGGTTACGTCTCGAGCCACTGGGACGCGGTGGAGGAGGGCGCGGCCCGCAGCAAGCGCACGCCCAGGAGATCAGACTGGCGAATGGTCCGCGAGGTCTTCGTGGCCGACACCGATGCGGAGGCGCTGCGGCTGTCCGTGGGCGGCATGATGGGCCGCATGATGACCGAGTACTTCCTGCCGCTGCTGGCCGCCTTCGGATTCACCGAGTATCTCAAGCACGATCCGTCGGTGGCCGACTCCGACGTGACCCCCGAGTACTGCGCCCGGCACAACTGGCTGGTGGGCTCTCCGGCCACCGTGTCGGACAAGCTCGGCCGCCTGTACGACGAGGTGGGCGGGTTCGGCACCCTGCTGGTGTTCTGCTTCGACTACAGCGAGAACCCCAAGGCCTGGCACCACTCGATGGAGCTGCTCGCCAGGGAAGTCATGCCCCGCTTCAAGGCCATGGTCCCGAGGTAATGGTCCCGAAGTAACGGGCCGGGCCTGCGCGACTAGGGGAGCACGGCGCGGCTGGCGGCGAGCGCTTCGCGCGCGACCTCGTCCGCCGGCCGCGCCCAGGCCGCGGGATTCGGCGCCTCGTAGCTGAAGGGGCCGGTATAGCCCTTGGCCACGAAGGCGCCGAAGAGCTCGCGGAAGGGCACCACGCCCTGTCCGGGCGGGAGGCGGTTCAGCATCTGCTTGGGGTCCAGCGCGCCCCGCGGCACGTCGCTGAACTGCACGTAGACGATCTCCGACGGCGCCACGTCCTCGATGTCTCGGACGCCGCCCCCGCTCCGCACGATGTGGTAGGTGTCCAGCAGGAGCCCCACCCCTGGATGGCCCGCCCGCGCCAGCAGCTCGCGCATGCGCGCGAGCGTATTGAGCTGGGCCGCGCTGAAGCTGAACTCGAAGGCCAGGCGCACGCCGATGGCCTGGGCGATGCCGGCGGCCTCGCGAACGCTGGCCGCGGAGGCGGCCAGGTCTCCCTGGCCCGGTCCCACCGCGCTCATCACGCGCGGGCAGCCGAAGGCCTTCGCGGTGGCGCACGACTCCGCGAACACGCCGAGCAGCCGCGCCCGCTCCGGGCCTTCCGCGTGGAGCCAGCCCATCTCCACGCCCACGCAGGCCACCGCGAGCCCGGAGGCCTTCACCCAGCCCCAGACGTCGGCGTCGGTCTTGCCCGCCTCACGGGCGCGGAGGAAGTCGATGCGGCGAAGCTCCACCGCCTCCCAGCCGGCACGCTTGGCCACCGCCAGCGCCTCCGGAAGCGGCGTGGAGTCCAGCGTCCACGTGTGGAGCGCGAGCGGATTCGGCACGCGGGAGGCTAGCTAGGTCAGGGGGTAGCGGAAGGGGGCCCAGCCGATGCCCGAGATGGGCTGAGGCGTATACGGGGTGGCCGCGGGGCCGGCCGCCGCCTTCCTGGCCGGCTTCGACGCCTTGGCCTTGACGGGAGCCTTCTTGGCCGCCGGCTTCCTGGCCGCGACCTTCTTCACTGCGCGCTTGACGGTCTTCTTCTTTGCCATGGCGCGAAATCTACACCATGTCCGCGTCGCGGGTCAACGCGCCTCCGGGGTGATGAGGAACACGGGGTGGCGGGGCGCCTCGGCGATGAAGGCGTCCAGCGGGGACCCGGGCCGCGCGTCGAAGTACGGCCGCGTGATGGGCACCTCGGTGATGTAGCGCTTGAGCACCGGCGCGCTTTCCGCCGGCGGCAGCTCGCGCACGCTCACGGCCTCAGCGCGGCGGCCCCGCGCCAGGGTGACGCGGCCCGCCGCGCGCGCATTGCGGACCCAGGCGACCTCGCCGTAGGGGCTGACGAGCCAGCGCCGGCCTTCCGCCTCCACCAGTGTCACCGGCGTGGACAGCGCCCGGCCCGTCTTGCGCCCGCGCACGGTGAGGAGATAGGTGCGCGGCGGGCCCAGGCCCAGGCGCAGCAACCCGCGGATCAGCGCATTGGCGAGACGGCGAGCGGCGCCGAGGCGATAGGTCGCCGCCACGTCACACCTGGCCGACGAGCTCGTCGCCGCAGCGGCCGACGAAGGCCTCGAGGCCCGCCGCATCCAGATCCCTCGGCGCGCGCAGGACCAGACGGTGGATGCCGAGCGCGGCGAACTCCGCCGCCGCCGCGCGCTCGAGTCCCCAGCCGCGGGGCGTGAGGCTGATCTCGAGCGGGGGAAGATCGGCCGGCCGCCGCACCTGCTTCGCCGCCTCGCGCAGCCCGGCCAGGGCCGTGGCCGCGCCGGCGGGATCGAGGCCGAAGCCGTACCAGCCGTGCGCGCGCGAGACCGCCCGGCGGAAGGCGGCGGGGGAGCGCCCGCCCACGATGACGCGCGGCCAGGGCCGCTGCACGGGCTGGGGATGCGCCTGCACGCGGGAGAACGCCGCGTGGCGTCCCGCATAGGCCGGCTGCTCCTGGCTCCAGATCGCCTGCATGGCCTCGAGGTACTCGTCGGTGACGGCGCCCCGCGCCTCGTAGGGCGCGCCGATGGCGCGGAACTCCGGCTCGAGATAGCCCACACCGATGCCGAAGAGGAGACGGCCGCCCGAGAGCACATCGAGGCTGGCCAGCTCCTTGGCGAGCACCAGGGGATTGCGCTGCGGCAGGATGATGATGCCGGTGCCGAGCAAGAGCCGGCGCGTGTGGGCGGCGAGGAAGGTGAGCGCCACCACCGGGTCGAGGATGCGGTCCCGCGGCGCCATGGGCGAGGGCGGCGCCTGCGGATCGGGGAGCACCACGTGCTCGCCGCACCAGAGCGACTCGAAGCCCGCCGTCTCCGCCGCGCGGGCCACGCGGGCGGCCGTGTCCGGGTAGCTGCACGCGTCCTGATTCATCGAGAAGAGGCCGAACTGGAGGGGCATGTCCTTGACACTACCGCGAATCTGCGGTGTCGTGCAGGGGTGCCCTCCGCTCCGCATCGCTTCGACGACGCGCTCCGCGCCCGCGCCAGCGCGCACCTGACCGGCTTCGAGCGGCGCGCCGCGCCCACCGACGGGCTGCGGGCCGCCGCCGTCGCGGTGGTGCTGCTGCCGGACGAGGCCGGGCGCGCGTGCTTTCTCATCACGCGGCGCGCGAAGGGACTCCGCGCGCACGCGCACCAGTGGGCGCTGCCCGGCGGGCGCATGGATCGCGACGAGACGCCCGAGCGCGCGGCCCTGCGGGAGCTATCGGAGGAGCTCGGGCTCACGCTCGCGCCGGAGGCCGTGCTGGGCCTGCTCGACGACTACCCCACCCGGTCGGGCTTTCTGATCACGCCGGTGGTGGTGTGGGGCGGCGCCACGAATCTCCTCGTCCCGAACCCGGCCGAGGTGGCAAGCGCCCACCTCGTGCCCATGGACGAGCTGGAGCGCCCCGACGTGCCCCGCCTCATCTCCATTCCCGAGAGCGATCGCCCCGTCATCCAGCTCCCCATTCTCGAGACGCTGGTCCATGCGCCCACCGCGGCGGTGGTCTATCAGACCCGCGAGGTCGTGATGCACGGACGCGCCACGCGCGTGTATCATTTCGAGCAGCCCGTCTGGGCGTGGCGTTGACCACGACCCGGCGCCGCGCCCAGGAGACACGCCCATGAGCCACGCCGCCACCGACGCGACCTTCACCATCCTCGACGAGGGCAAGCCGGTCACCGTGCCCGCGCGGATGAGCGGCGGCACCGTCCGCCTCTCGCGCGAGGCGCTCGAGCAGGCGCTGGGCTGGACGCTCAAGCCCGAGGGGCTCTGCCGCGGCGCGCTCTGCGTGCCCCTCCGGTCGGGCGCCGCCGTCGAGAACGCCGACGGCGTGGATCTGGCCGGCGTGGCGGCGGCGCTCGGGCGGCCGCTGGCGGTGGACGCCGCCGAGCGCGCCGCCTATCTCGGCGTGGGCGCGGGGGAGCGCGCGCGGGCGCTGGCTGCCCTCGAGGCGCCCGACTTCACCCTGCCCGATCTCGCGGGACGGCATCACTCGCTGCGCGAGCATCGCGGCAAGAAGGTGCTCCTGGTCGCCTATGCGTCCTGGTGAGGCTGCCGCCTCGACCTGCCGGTCTGGCAGGCCATGCAGGAGGAGCTGGAGGACCGGGGCTTCACGGTGATCACGGTGGCGCTGGACAAGAGCCCGGAGGACGCGCGGCCCTGGATCGAGGCGGCGCGGCCGACCCATCCCTCGCTCGTGGACACGGGCCATGTCCTCGCCGACCTCTACAACATCGTCAACGTGCCCACGGTGTTCTGGATCGACGAGGCCGGCCGCATCGTGCGGCCGAACGACGTGGCCTTCGGCACCGACACCTTCAAGCACATCACAGGGCTCGAAGCGGCGCGGCACCTGGGCGCCCTGCGCGCGTGGGTGCGGGGCGAGGCGCCGGCCCTGCCCGCCGGGGCCTCCGCGCGCGAGCTCCAGCGCCTGCCCGGCGAGACCGATCAGCAGGCGCGCGCCGAGTTCGGCCTCGGCGAGTGGCTCCATCGCCAGGGCCGCGCGGACGCGGCGGAGCGGCACTTCGTTCGCGGCGGCGAGTTGGCGCCGCACGACTTCACCATCCGCCGCGGGACCATGCCCATGCGCGGCATCGATCCCATGGGCCCGCAGTTCCGCGCCATGCTGGGCGAGTGGGTGGGGCAGGGGAACCCGTACTACCGCCCGCTGCCCGACACCAAGGGATGACCGGGAGGGATGAGCGCGCGTGAGCAGCAGCTCCTGGTCGTCTGCCACGCCAATACCGCGCGCAGCGTGATGGCGCAGGTGCTGCTCGAGAAGATGCTGGGCGAGCGTGACGCGCGCCACCCGTATCGCATCCGGTCGGGCGGCATCGCCACCTACTGCCGCGACGGCATGCTGCCCTCACTGGACGCGCGGCTGGCGCTGAAGGAGATCGGCGTCTACCTGGGCGAGGACTCGATGACCTCCACCGATCTCAAGCGCCATCGCCACCTCATCGCGGAGGCGGATCTGATCCTCACCATGACCGTCCAGCAGAAGCTCATGCTCGACGGCTTCGCGGAGGCGGCGGGGCGGCGCATCGTCACCCTGCGCGAGTTCGTGGACGAGGAGGGGGACATCGCCGATCCCGCCGGCGAGGGCGAGATCGCCTTTCGCATCTGCCGCGACGAGATCCTGCGCTGCCTCGAGAAAGCCGTGCCGCGCCTCCTAGGGAGAGAGCCATGAGCATCGTCAATCGCTTCGCCGACGCCTTCAACCGCCAGGACGTGGACGCCCTCGTCGCCTGCTTCACCGAGGACGGGAGCTACGACGACATCTTCTTCGGCCTCCACGCGGGCCGCGCGAAGCTGCGCGAGATGTTCGAGCGGATGTTCCGCGAGGGCAAGGGCTACCACTGGCAGTTCACGAACGTCGTGGAGGACGCCCGGCGCGCGGCGGGGGAGTGGCGCTTCTCCTATACCGTGTCCGACGCCATCCCGCGCAGCGCGGGGAAGCCGGTGCGCTTCAAGGGGATGAGCGTGTTCGACCTCGCGGGAGGGAAGATCGCCGCCTATCGCGAGTACGCCGACTCGGGCGTGGCCCTCGTCCAGCTCGGGCTGGCGCCCGAGTCCCTCGCCAAGGTCTTCAAGCGGCGCGTGCCGCCGGAGGCCTGAGGCGCCCGGCGCTCACGGGAAGCCGAGGCGCCCCGCGACGGGAAGCCGGAGCGCGGGCCGATTGAGGTCGAGGCCGAAGGACAGCCCCAGGACATTCACCTCGAGCCCTTCCTCCAGCCCGACGAGCACTCCCGCCAGCCCGAACAGCGAGAGCTGCACGCCGGTGCCGCTCGGCGCGCGCGCCGCCAGGTCACCGTTGGGCAGGAAGTCCTTGCCGATGGCGGTGGCGGGCAGATCCAATCGCAGCTCCGGCACCGCGCGGCCGATATGGGCGAGGAAGGTATTGCTATTGGGCCCCGGCCAGGAGCGATAGCGATCGGGATAGGGATAGTCCTTGATCGCCGCCTCGACTTTCTCGATCAAGGCGCTCACCTCGGGACCGCGCCGATTCACCAGGCGGACGGGGCGGCTCCCGAACCAGTGATTGTCCGGCCCCATGCGGTTCACGCGAATCGCGGGCCGCCCGGATTCCACGCCCCAGCCCATCACCTCGTAGCGCGTATAGGCCGGGGCCTCGGCCCGCTTGAGCACGATCCACGTGTGCACGGCCACCAGCCCGCGCCAGCCCACGGTGCGGGCCGCATAGACCTGGATCACCGGCTCCGGTGTCTGGGCGGGATCGGGCGCCTGACCCGACGGCTCGCTGGAGAGCTCCCAGTAGTTGGCGCCGGCTCGCTCGAGGGTGGCGCACGCGGACACGGCGCACGCCGACACGGCCAGGGTGATGATGAGCCCAAGGAGCGCGAGAGTCCGGAGCCGCGGCCGGCGACGCATGGCGGGAGCATACGACAGCGCGATGGTCAGAGCCCGGGTGAAGGTTGCACATTCGCCCCGAGGTGCCCGCGCCACGGGGCACCGACGGTAAGTGCGCGCCGCGATGATGATTCAGGCCTCGAAGGCACCGGCTCCACTGCCTGATGCCCCGTTGCCAGTGCATCGGGGGCTCGCATGCGGCCGGCGCCGCGCGCGTGCATTTCAGATTTCTCGCACACTTGGATGCGGCCCGTCTGCCCGCACATCTGGCGCGATTCCTGCCTCTCTTTAGCTCTTCACATCACCCAGATGAACCGAGCATGGAGGCGAAATGGCGACCAAGCCGATGATTGAGCGGCGTGCTACTGTCGCGCCATGACGAAGGCGAGCATCGATCTCGAGAGCCTCAGGTCCCATATCGGACGGCGCGTCGTCTCCACCGACGTCGCCACCGCCGCGCCCGCCAACCTCCTGCGCCTGACCTTCGGGCGCACGGGGCCCGAGCTGGCGATGGGCGATACGCTGCCGCCGGGCTGGCACATCCTGTATTTTCTGCCGCGCTTCGGCCCCGACTCCCTCCACCCGGATGGCAGTCCTCGCGATGCGGGCGTCGTGCCGTCCATGCCCCTGCCGCGCCGTATGTACGCCGGCGAGCGCTTCCGCTTCCAGCGGCCCATCCGGGTGGGCGATCAGCTCCGGCGCGAGTCCGAGCTCACCGACATCACGCTGAAGGAGGGGGGCACCGGCCCCCTGGTCTTCGCCACCGTGGTGAACCGCATCATCGGCCCCGAGGGCATCGCGATCGAGGAGGAGCGCCGCACGGTGTTCCGCGAGGAGATCAAGCCGGGCGACCAGAACCAGGCGCCGCGCCGCGAGGAGGCGCCGACCGATGTTCCCTGGCGTCGTCGCGTGGACCCCGACGCCGTGCTCCTCTTCCGTTTCTCCGCGCTGACGTTCAATAGCCACCGCATCCACTACGACCGCGCCTGGGCCATGGACGTGGAGGGCTATCCGGAGCTGGTGGTCCACGGCCCGCTCACGTCCACCCTCCTCCTCGACTTCGCCCGCGACGCGCATCCCGGCCGCCCCATCCGCTCCTACACGACTCAGGCGCGCGCGCCGCTCTTCCTCGGCGCCCCCTTCGAGCTGCGCGGCCGCCCCACCGGCGACGGCCGGGGCTGCGAGCTCTGGGCCGTCACGCCCCAGGGCACCGTGGCCATGAGCGCCCAGGCGGAGCTGATCTAGGCGCGCGGTGGCCACGGTGCGCCGCCCTCCCTCCCGCCGCCGAGCCCGCAACGTACACCGCGCTACGCCGGTCCGCCTATCCCGGCACCCCGCGCCGCCCGCACCATCGCAACTGCGCGCCGAACCAGACATCCTCGGCCCGCAGGGCCGTCACCGCCCCACGCTATCTGGGCGCCGCCCGCTCGGTCCCCCGCGCTACACAGACCTAGATAATTCTAGTTAGGCGCACGACAGGAGGTTCCATGACCGACGCCTTTCTCGACAGCTATGAGGGCCAGTCGACGGAGGAGCTCCTGGCGCTCGAGCGAGAGTACCGAGTCGACTCGCTTGTGCTCGCGTTCGAGCAGGCGATTCAGGACAAGTCCCCGGACTCGATCTCTACCGAGGAGTCGTATGTCCTGGCCGTCGAAGGACTCGAACGCGAAGTGAACAACGGGGGCTACAGTCAGTTCTTCGGCAATTCGTCCGGCGAGTTCACGCCGGTCATCGAAGCCGCACTGCGCGCCATCGAGTGTCCGAAGAGTGCTGACATCACGCGCGACGCCATCGCGGCACTGCGTGTCGACACCGTGACGGCCGAGTCAGTAGCGGCGGCGGCACTCAGCGAAGACGAGTCCATCCAGCAGTCCCTCGCTGCGTGTGATGACCGCTACTACGCCAACGATGAACCGATTGCTGATCGCCTATTCCGGTGGATCGCAGCAAACAAGGATCGCGTCCGCGTCGGCGGCGCCTAACCAGGCGTTAGGCAGACAACGGCGATGGCATCAATCGCCTACTGGATTCAACGCGCCGACTTCTCCGCGTCCGATCACGAGACGGTCACTTCGGAGGGCGCTATTGAGGTATTGAGGAGCCACAACTGGGAGGCGGAGTCGCGTCTGCAGGCGGAGCTCGAAGCAGCCGGAAAGGAATGCTGTCCTCCTGGAATCGGGTTCCTTGCTCCCGACGGACCGATCCTGCATATTTGTCCGACGATCGGTGGGACCTCGATGGTGCACTTCCACCCGACGCGGGCGCGGGGACTCCTCGATGTCCTCCGCAGCTCCAAGGCTGTCCACACGAAACTCGGCGTCGAACAGGCAGAAGTCGTCGAGCTCATCCACTGGTTTTTCGCGGGGCGACATGACTGGATACGGCGAAAACTCCCGGCTGCCTAACAGGCCGCTCGAGCGGGGCGTCCGGACGCTTTCAAGGAGCGAGAGTGACACGAGTCCGAGTGGAAAGCTTTACCATCTCGCTTGATGGATATGGGGCGGGTCCGAAGCAGGACATCAGCAATCCGCTCGGCGTCGGAGGAGATGCCTTGCATCAGTGGGCGTTACCGACGCGAACGTTCCAGCGGGCCCTGTTCGGCGCCGACAGTGGTGCCACGGGAGTCGATGACGACTTCGCTTCGCGCGGCTTCAAGAATGTAGGTGCCTGGATTCTCGGAAGGAACATGTTCGGGCCGATTCGCGGGCCTTGGCCCGACATGAACTGGACAGGCTGGTGGGGAGAGAATCCCCCCTACCATGTTCCGGTCTTCATCTTGACGCATCACGCCCGCCCCGCCTTCGGGATGGAGGGGAACACGACGTTTCACTTCGTCACCGGTGGGATCCACGAAGCGCTGGAGCAAGCGCGCGAGGCAGCTAAAGGGATGGATGTCCGCATTGGTGGTGGGCCTAACACCATCAGGCAATACCTTCGCGCTGGACTCATTGATGAGCTGCATCTCGCCATCGCGCCGGTTCTCCTGGGTGAGGGAGAGCGTTTCTTCGAAGGTGTCGATTTGCGAGGCTTGGGATACGAATGCATCCAGTTCGTGGCGTCGGAGAAGGCAACGCACGTTGTACTCCGACGCCAAACGTAGCGGACGGCTCTGCAGGCCGCCGCTGAACCGGCGCGTCAGGCGGGCTCGCCCGATTTCGGAGACTGGATGAGCACTCAGGCGCTCCGTGTCATTGCCACGCTCATCGGCGGTGGTTTCCTCGCATACGCTGCTATAGCCGTCTCTAGAGGAACGCTGTATGACGTGGAGGACGGGCATGTCGACCGGGCTACACGGCCAGTCACCTTCTGGCTGTTAGTGTTCGGCATGGCCCTCCTCGGGTCAGTTATCCTGGGTGTCGGCTGGGGGTGGCCGATCGTGGGCACCATAGTTCGGACGATGGGCATCTCCTGACGAAGGTGTCCCGGACACTGGGAACTCTACGCGGTCTGACAAATGTCCACTGCGTGCTGCTCGCGCTCTGCCTCGCGCTCGCCGGCGCGGCACGCGCGGAGGACTGGTCGGCGTGGCAGCGCGCCTACGATCCGGCGATGCGCGCGCGCTTCATACCCGTGGAGCTCTGGACCGGCGCGCCCTGGGACGGCACGCAGGAGATCCGCATGGCGCCCGCGGCATTCGAGTTCGGGCCGCGGGGCGACAAGAACATCAAGGGGCCGACGACCTGGAACGGCATCCAGGTCTACGAGCGCCTGAACCGCGACAAGCTCCAGCGCTTCGCTATCCGCGACGACCGGACGGGCCTTGGCCGCGTTTTCGATTCGCGCTATCC
>DASRWT010000030.1:0-38448 GCA_035654455.1 Candidatus Nitrosocosmicus sp.
ACCAAGCTCGGGCGCGGTCGGGAGCTGGCCCCCGAGGCCAAGCCCAAGCGCGTGCCCAAGCCCAAGGCCGCCCCCGTCGAAGGAGAGGCGCCGCTCGCCGTGGAGCCGGCCAAGCCCGCGCGCAAGTCCGGGAAGGCGGCCCCGGGCAAGGCGCCGAGGATCGAGCCCGAGCCTCTGCCCGCCATCGACGTGGTGAAGCCCGCCGCGACCCTCTTCCGGCCCGCTCCCGCCGCTCCGATTTCCGCCGAGCCCGCCGCGGCGGCGCCCGCGGCTCCGGCGCCGTCCCCGCTGGCGCCCACGCCTCCGGTGATCGAGCCACCGAAGGTCGAGCCGCCGCGCATCGAGCCGTCTCGCATGGAGCCCATGCGGCCCGCGCCGGTGATGCCTGCGCGCCCCGCCGCCGCGGCCGCGCCCGCGCCCCCGATCGCGCCCGGTCGGCCCCCCGTGCGGCCCGGCATGCCGGCCCCGCCCGCCGGCCCCGCCGCGACGCGTCCCGGCGCGCCCCCGTCCTCTCGGGGACCCATGACCGCGCCGCCGCGCATCGTGCCGCCCTCGGCGCCGCGGCCCGTGGTGTCGCCGCCCGCGCGCCCGGCCCCGCCGGTCGCTCCCCCCGCGCCGGCGGCCGCCGCGCCGGCCGACGTGGCGCCGTCCGCGCCTCTGATGCCCATCGACGAGTCGCGTCCGCTGCCGCCGCCGCCCGAGCCGCCGGTCGAGGTGAAGCGCGAGCTGATCAAGCTGCCCGAGTCGGTGACGGTGGGCGAGCTGGCGGCCGCGATGCGCCGGAAGTCGGGTGAGGTGATCAAGGCCCTGCTCGAGCTGGGCGTGATGGCGACCTTGAACGAGGTGCTCGATCCCACCGCGGCCAAGCTGGTGGCGGACAAGTTCAGCTTCGACGTGGAGGTCCGCTCGCTCGAGGGTGACATCCTCGAGGAGGAGGAGACCGATCCGTCGCAGCTCCGGCCCCGGCCCCCGGTGGTCACCGTCATGGGTCACGTCGACCACGGCAAGACCTCGCTCCTCGACGCCATCCGCAAGACCCGGGTGGCCGAGAAGGAAGCGGGCGGCATCACCCAGCATATCGGCGCCTACCAGGTGGACACCACGCACGGGAAGGTGACCTTCCTCGACACGCCGGGCCACGAGGCCTTCACCGCCATGCGGGCGCGTGGCGCCAAGGCCACCGACATCGTCATCCTGGTGGTGGCGGCGGACGACGGCGTGATGCCGCAGACGGTGGAAGCGGTGAACCACGCCAAGGCCGCCGAGGTCCCCATCATCGTGGCGGTGAACAAGATCGACAAGCCCGGCGCGGAGCCGGATCGGGTGAAGCGCGAGCTGTCTAACCACGGGCTCGTGCCCGAGGACTGGGGCGGGCAGACCATCTTCGTGCACACCTCGGCGAAGCGCGGCGACGGCATCGCCCAGCTCCTCGAGATGACCGCGCTCCAGTCCGAGATCCTCGAGCTCAAGGCGAACCCGAACCGCGCCGCGCGCGGGGTCATCGTGGAGGGCCGGCTGGATCGCGGCCGCGGCCCGGTGGCCACCGCCCTCATCCAGGCCGGCACCCTCAAGGAGGGGGACGCGGTGGTGGTGGGCTCGCAGTCCGGCCGCGTGCGCGCGATGTTCAGCGACCGCGGCAAGAAGACGCAGTCGGCGGGTCCCGCGGATCCCGTCGAGATCCTGGGTCTCTCCGGCGTGCCCCAAGCGGGCGATACGCTGCTGGTGGTCGCCGACGAGCGCAAGGCGCGACAGATCGCCACCGTGCGCGCCGATCGCGAGAAGCTCAAGGGCAAGGGCTCCGCCCGCATCACGCTGGAAGAGCTGCACAAGCAGATCGAGTCCGGCGAGGTCAAGGAGCTCCGCCTCATCCTCAAGGCCGACGTGCAGGGCTCGGTGGAAGCCCTCACCGAGTCGCTGGAGCGCCTGTCCACCGACGAGGTCAAGCTCAAGGTCATCCACGGCTCGGTGGGCGCGGTCAACGAGTCCGACGTCATGCTCGCCTCCGCCTCCAACGCCATCGTGCTCGGCTTCAACGTCAAGGCCGACGCGAAGGCGGCCAGCCAGGCCCAGTCGGACGGGGTGGACGTGCGGAGCTACAGCGTCATCTACGACGTGATCAACGACGTCCGGGCGGCGCTGTCCGGCATGCTCGCGCCCGAGATCCGCGAGACCATTCTCGGCCGCGCCCAGGTCCGCCAGGTCTTCCCCATCTCCAAGCTCGGCCTCATCTTCGGCAGCGCGGTCACCGAGGGCAAGATGGTGCGCGGCGCCCGGGTGCGGGTGAAGCGGGGCGAGACCCTGCTCGGCGAGGGCACCATCAGCTCGCTGAAGCGCTTCAAGGACGACGTCCGCGAGGTGCTGCAGGGCCTGGAGTGCGGCATCGGGGTGGACGGAGTCAAGGGCGTGGCGACGAACGACACCATCGAGGCCTTCACCACCGAAGAGGTGGCGCGGACGCTCTAGGCGATGTCCGGAGCCCGGGTAGCGGTGGGGACCGTCGAGCTGCACCTGCCCGACGTGGGCTCGCTCAAGGGCAAGCGACACGTGCTGAAGGGGCTCAAGGAGAAGCTTCGCCACCGCTTCGAGATCTCGGTGGCCGAGGTGGACCACCAGGACCTGTGGCAGCGCGCCACCCTCGCCCTGGCCTGCGTGTCGGGCGACTCGCGCCACGCCAACGAGGTGATCTCCAAGGCCCTCGACTTCATCGAGGACAATCTCGACGGTTACGTCACTGACATCCACGTGGAAGTGCTCTGAGGGCAAGCGACCCATGCAGGCGAAACGGCTCGAGCGAGTCAACCAGCTGATGAAGGAAGAGATCTCCCGGCTCGTCCAGCGGGAGCTCAAGGACCCGCGCCTGGGCTTCGTCACCATCACCGAGGTGGACGCCACCCCGGATCTCCGCCAGGCCAAGGTCTACGTGTCCGTGCTCGGCCCGGAGGAGAAGTGGGTGTCCTCCTTCAAGGCGCTCGAGAGCGCCCGCGGTTTCATCTGGAGCTGGCTCCGGAAGAACCTCGATCTCCGCGTGACGCCCCAGCTCCTTTTTCGTCCCGATCGCTCCATGGAGCACGCGGCGCGGATGTCGGCGCTCCTCTCCGGGCTGCGCCCGGCGGACGACGGGCCCGACGAGGATTGAGCGCCGTGGCCGAGTTCTCCACCACGCCGCCCGCGGCGCTGCTCGACCTGCTGGGAGGGACTCCGGGCGAGGCGCTGCTCCTGGGCCACGTCCACCCGGACGGCGACGTGCTGGGCACCTTGCTGGGCCTGGGGCTGGCCCTCGAGGGGAAGGGCTGGCGCGTCCGCTTCGCGGGGCCGCATCCCGTGCCCGACGTGCTGGGCTTCCTCCCCGGCAAGGACCGCTGGGAAGTGTGGCCGAAGGCCCCGCGGACCTTTCCCGTGGTCATCCTCACCGACTGTCCGAATGACGGGCGCACGGAGGGGCTGCTCGAAGGCGCGCGCGAGGCCGCGGGGCAGGTCCTGAACATCGACCACCATCCGGACAACCGGCGCTACGGAACGGTGGACTGGATCGATCCCACCGCGGCCGCGACCGGCGAGATGATCTGGGAGCTCCTCACGCGGCTGCGACTGCCGCTCGACCCCGCCATCGCGCTCAACCTCTACACCGCCATCCATACCGATACCGGCTCCTTCCGCTACTCGAACACCACCGCGCGCACCTTTCGCATCGCCGCCGATCTCACCCAGGCCGGCGCCGAGCCCGCGCTGGTCACCGAGTGGCTGTATCAGCGCCGCGCTCCCCGCGCGCTCAACGAGCTCGGCGAGCTGCTCCGCCGCATCCAGCTGGGCGACAGCGGCGCGGTGGCCTGGCTGGCGGTGCCCCGCGGGCTGGTCTCGGAGGAGTTCATGGCTGCCGAGGACGTGGTCACCTATCCGCGCTCCATCGGCGGGGTCAAGGTCGCGGTGCTGCTCCGGGAAGAGGCGCCGGGCATCGTGAAGGTGAGCCTCCGCGGCAAGGGCGAGGTGCCGGTCAATCGCATCGCCGGGCGCTTCGGCGGGGGCGGGCACGAGAACGCGGCGGGCTGCACGGTGCGCGGCACGCTCGACGACGCCACCGCCACCATCCTCGCGGCGGTTCGCGAGGCCCTCGCCGCGCCCGCCCGGTGACCGCCGCGCGCCCCGGGGCGCCGCGCTCGGGCGTCCTTCCCGTCGAGAAGGGACCCGGGGTCACGTCCTTTCAGGTGGTCGCGCATATCCGCCGCCTCCTTCGCGCGCCCAAGGTGGGGCACGGAGGCACGCTCGATCCCGACGCCACCGGCCTGCTGCCCATCCTCGTGGGCGAGGGGACCAAGCTCACGCCCTATCTGGGGGCGCTGGACAAGGAATACGTGGCGCGGGTGCGGCTGGGGCTCACCTCGGATACCCAGGACGCGTCCGGGAAGATCCTCGCCACGCGCCCGGTGCCGCCCTTCGACGCGGCCGCCATCACCGCCGCCCTCGTGCGCTTCGTGGGCGAGATCGACCAGATCCCGCCCATGTACTCCGCCCTCCACCACGAGGGCCGCCGCCTCTACGAGCTGGCGCGCGAGGGCGCGGAGGTGGAGCGCAAGCCCCGCCGCGTGACCGTGCATGCCATCACGCTGGAGGACCTGGCCCTGCCGGAGCTCACCATTCGCGTGCGGTGCGGGAAAGGCACCTACGTGCGCACGCTCGCCGCCGATCTGGGCGAGGCGCTGGGGACGGGCGCCGTGCTCGCCCACCTGGTGCGCTCACGCGTGGGCCCGTACCGGCTCGAGGAGGCCGTGCCCTGGGCCACTCTCCAGGACGCGCGCGACGGGGGGGCGCTGTGGCCCGCGCTCCTGCCGCTGGACTCGGCGCTGGCCGAGCTTCCCGGGCTCACGCTCGACGCGCCGCAGACGCGCGCCTTCCTCCATGGCCAGGCGGTGCCGGCCCCGGCCGGCCTCTCCGGGCTCGCGCGCGTATATGGCGACGACGGGGCGCTGCTCGGCGTGGGCGCCGCCCAGGGCGGCCAGGCGCGGCCCGAGCGAATCCTCCATGCGGATCCTCCGCGGACTCCCGTCCTTCCCCGCTGAGCTGGCTCCGTCGGTGACGGCGCTCGGCGCCTTCGACGGAATCCATCTCGCCCACGCGAAGATTCTCCAGACCACGGTGGCGCGCGCCCGCGCCCTCGGCGTCGCGGCCATGGCCTGCACCTATGAGCCGCACCCGGCGGCGGTGCTGCATCCCGAGCGGGCGCCCGTCCCCATTGCCACGCCGGAGGAGAATCTCGCGCGGATGGCCCGGGCCGGCCTCGACGCCACCCTGGTCATCCCCTTCACGCTGGAGTTCTCGCGCATCGAAGCCGAGGCCTTCGTGACGGAGGTGCTGGTGAATACGGTCCGGGCCCGCGAGGTGGTGGTCGGCTACAACCACACCTTCGGGCGCGACGCGCGCGGCACCGCCGCGCTGCTCCAGTCCCTGGGCGCGCGTCACGGCTTCGTGGCCCATGTGCTGCCGCCCTTGCAGGTGGACGGACAGACCGTATCCTCGAGCACCATCCGCGAGGCCCTGCGCGACGGCGACCCGGCCCGGGCGCGCCTCTTCCTGGGCCACCCCTACTCGGTCAGCGGACCGGTGCTCCGCGGCGCCGGCCGGGGCCGGACGCTGGGCTTTCCCACCGCCAACCTGCGGCCCGATCGCCCGCTCATCCTGTCACCCGGGGTGTATGTGGCCCGGGCGCGGTGGACCGGCAAGGGCGAGGGCGGGGGCGGCACGGCGGGGGCGGTGGTCAATATCGGCTACCGGCCCACGTTCGCCGAGCACCAGTACTGGGTGGAGGCCTTCCTGCTGGACTTCTCGGGCGACCTCTATGACCGGGCCTTGACCCTCCAGTTCTACGATCGGGTCCGGGGAGAGCAGAAATTCGCCGACGTGGAGGCGCTGAAGCGCCAGGTCATGGCCGACATCGAGACCGCGCGCGCCGCGGTGCCCCTGCTCCCGGCGGAGGAGTGAGCCCAGCGCTTTACACCGTGGGCGCGCCATGTTACCGTACAAGCCGCTACGGCAGATTTTCCAAACATTTTCCCGGAACCCGCCTCGATGGAGATGCAGCGAGATCTCTGGGGGCAGGGCGATTGGGGGGGGATCCCCCGGAAGGAGCGAGTCATGCGTCTGTCCGTCGAGAAGAAGAAGACCCTCATCGAGCAGTTCAAGACGCACGATGGGGACACGGGGTCGCCGGAAGTCCAGATCGCGCTGCTGTCCGAGCGGATCACCGGCCTCACCGACCACTTCAAGGCCCACCTCAAGGACCATCATTCCCGGCGAGGGCTCCTCATGCTCATCGGCAAGCGCCGTGGGCTGCTCGAGTACCTGCGCAAGAAGGACACGGAGCGCTACCGGGCATTGACCGAAAAGCTCGGAATCCGCAAGTGATCGCGGGTTCCCGTCATCTCTTTCCCCACCAAACCCGGCGGCGCCGGGCCCACCATCTGACCGCGACACGTTCAGCGGGAGGTTCAGTACGCATATGAGTCACACTGTCCAGACATCCATCAGCGGTTCCACACTTTCCATCGAGACCGGCAAGGTCGCCAAGCAGGCCGACGGCGCCGTGGTCGTTCGCTGCGGCGGCACCATGGTGCTCTCCACCATCGTCTTCACCAAGACGCCCATGGAGGGACGCGACTTCCTTCCGCTCACCGTCGAATATCGCGAGCGCGCCTATGCCGGCGGCAAGATCCCGGGCGGGTTCTTCAAGCGGGAAGGGCGTCCCGACGAGAAGGAGACCCTGACCTGCCGGCTCATCGACCGGCCCATCCGGCCGCTCTTCCCCAAGGGCTTCCGCAACGAGATCCAGGTCATCAACTTCGTCATCTCCGCCGACAACGAGAACGATCCCGACGTGCTGGCCATGATCGGCACCTCGGCCGCGCTGAGCCTCTCCGGCATCCCCTTCGACGGTCCCATCGGGGCGGTGCGCGTGGCCCTCGTGGACGGCAAGCCGGTGGCCAACCCGACCTATGCCCAGGTGGCGGCGTCGCCGCTGGAGATCGTGATCGCGGGGACCGAGGACGCCATCCTCATGGTGGAATCGGGCGGCAAGGAGATCGCCGAGGACAAGATGCTCGAGGCGCTCGCCTTCGGGTTCGAGCAGTGCAAGGTGCTGGCGCGCCTGCAGAAGGATCTCATCGGCAAGGCGGCCAAGCCGCGCATGGCCTACGAGCCCGCGGCGGCCGACCCCGCCCTGACGGAACGGGTGAAGGAGCTGGCATCGGCCAAGGTGGCCCAGGCGCTGTCCGTCCACGAGAAGCTGGCCCGCGCCAGGGCCATGGAGACCGCCTTCGAGGAAGTGCTCGCCGCGGTGGGCGGCGACGAGACGCTCAAGCCCAAGGTCCGGGAGGCCTTCGAGAAGGTGGAGAAGGCGGAGGTCCGCCGGCTCATCGTCGAGAAGGGCATTCGCGTGGACGGGCGCAGCGTGAAGGAGATCCGTCCCATCTCCTCCGAGGTCGAGTATCTTCCCCGCGCCCACGGCTCGGCGCTCTTCACGCGGGGCGAGACCCAGGCCCTGGTGGCGGCGACGCTCGGCACCAAGAACGATGAGCAAAAAATTGAATCTTTCGAAGGAGATATCTATCGCCGATTCATGCTGCACTATAACTTCCCGCCGTTCTCCACCGGCGAGGTGAAGCGCTTCGGGACGGCGGGCCGGCGCGAGATCGGCCACGGCGCGCTCGCGCACCGGGCGGTGGAGGCGGTGCTCCCCAGCAAGGACGAGTTCCCCTACACGATACGGGTGGTCTCCGACATCACCGAGTCCAACGGCTCGTCCAGCATGGCCAGCGTTTGCGGGGCCTCCATGGCGCTCATGGATGCGGGCGTGCCGCTCAAGTCCCCCGTGGCCGGTATCGCCATGGGGCTGGTGAAGGAAGGCGACAAGGTCGGCATCCTCACCGACATCATGGGAACCGAGGACCACTACGGCGACATGGACTTCAAGGTCGCCGGGACCGACAAGGGCATCACCGCGCTGCAGATGGACATCAAGATCAAGGGCGTATCCATCGACATCATGCGCCAGGCGCTGGCCCAGGCGCGCGAGGCCCGGCTCTACGTGCTCGAGAAGATGGCCGAGACCATCAAGGGGCCCCGCACCAACCTCTCGCCCTATGCGCCGCGCTTCGTCACCATCAAGATCCGGCCGGAAAAGATCCGCGAGATCATCGGCCCCGGCGGCAAGGTCATCCGCGGCATCCAGGAGAAGACCGGCGCCAAGATCGACGTGGAGGACGACGGCAAGGTGACCATCTTCTCCTCCAGCAACGACGCCGCCCAGGCCGCCCTGGGGATGATCCAGGACATCTGCCGCGAGGTGGAGCTGGACCGCATCTACGTGGGCAAGGTGAAGAGCATCAAGGAGTTCGGCGCCTTCGTCGAGGTGATTCCCGGCACGGAGGGGCTGCTGCACATCTCGCAGATTGCCGAGGCCCGCATCCGCACCGTCAACGACGTGCTCACCGAGGGCGACATCGTGGCGGTCAAGGTGATCGAGATCGACGGCAACGGCAAGATGCGCCTGTCGCGGAAGGCCGCGCTGCGGGACCAGCCCGCGCTGGCGGAGAAGGAGCAGCTCAAGGTCGTTCCCTCCGGGGCCGCTTAGTGCCGGAGGGCTACCGCAAGGCCGTCCTCCCCAACGGCATCCGCCTCGTCACCGAGGCGATGCCGCATGTCCGCTCGGTGGCGGTGGGCGTGTGGGTGGACACGGGCTCCCGCGTGGAGCCCGAGGAGCGCGGGGGGATGTCCCACCTCATCGAGCATCTCGTCTTCAAGGGGACCGCCACCCGCTCCGCGGAGACCATCGCCCGCGCCATCGACTCGGTGGGCGGGCACATGGACGCCTTCACCGCCAAGGAGCACACCTGCTTCTACGTGGGGGTGCTCGACGAGCATCTGCCGCTCGCGGTGGACCTCCTCAGCGATATCCTGATGCGGCCGCTCTTCGCCGCCGACGACATCGAGAAGGAAAAGTCGGTGGTCCTCCAGGAAATCAAGATGGTGGACGACACCCCCGACGACCTCATCCACGATATCTTCGCGGAGCAGGTCTGGAAGGGGCATCCCCTCGGCCGCCCCATCCTCGGGCAGTGGGAGCGGGTGAAGACGTTCGACCGCGGAACTATCCTCCGCCACTTCGAGGAGGAGTATGCGCCGGGGCGCATCACGGTGGCGGTGGCCGGCCACGTGGAGCACGAGCAGGTGTACCAGCTCTTCGCCTCGCGCTTCGAGGGCTTCGGGCGGCCGGCCGCGCCGCGGGAGGCCGCCCCGCCCACCCTGAGCCCCGTCGTCCACATGGTGTCCAAGCCGCTGGAGCAGGTGCACATGGTGCTGGGGTTTCCCGGCATCGCCGATACCGCGCCCGAACGATACGCACTGTATTTACTGAATGACGTGCTGGGCGGGAGCATGTCGTCGCGCCTCTTCCAGGAGGTGCGCGAGCGCCAGGCCCTGGTGTACTCCGTGCACTCCGGGGCGCAGGGGTACCGGGACACCGGCATCCTCTACGTGTACGCGGGCACGGAGCCGGCGAACTTCGGCAAGGTGCTCACGGCGGTGCTGAAGGAGGTCCGCGGGCTCAAGAAGGACGGGGTCAGCCCCGAGGAGCTGCGGCGGGCCAAGGACCATCTCAAGGGCAGCCTCATGCTGTCGCTGGAGTCCACCTCCAGCCGCATGAATCGCCTCGCCAAGCAGGAGATGCGGTTCGGGTCCTTCCTCTCGCTCGACGAGATGCTCGCCGCCTTCGACGCCGTCCGCCCCGAGGACGTCGAGGCCCTGCTCCACCGCGTGCTCGACGAGGAGCAGCTCGCCCTCGTCACCCTGGGCCCCGTCGACAAGCGCGACCTCCCCCCCGACCTGCTACAAGGGTGATGCCCAACCCCGCCGGTTGCCCTAACCGATTGGACCACGGTCAACATGCCGCAGGCATGTTGATGATAAATGATTGACAGATACTCGCGCCCGGAGATGGCCCGGATCTGGAGCCAGGAGACCCGGTACGACAACTGGCTCCGGGTCGAGCTGGCGGTCTGTGAGGTCTACGCGCGCCGGGGCGTCATTCCGGGCGACGCGCTCAATCGCATCAAGGCCAAGGCCAAGGTGGATCCCCGCCGGATCGACGAGATCGAGGCCATCACCCGCCACGACGTCATCGCCTTCCTCACCAATCTGGAAGAGGCGATCGGCGCGGACTCGCGGTTCGTCCACATCGGCATGACCTCCTCGGACGTGCTCGACACCGCGCTCGCGCTGCAGCTCCAGCAGGCTTGCGAGATCCTCCTCGCGGATCTCGAGCGCTTTCGCGCCGCGGTGCGAGCCCTCGCCCTCGCCCACCGGACCACCCTCTGCGTGGGCCGGAGCCACGGCATCCACGCCGAGCCCATGACCTTCGGGCTCAAGGCCGCCCTCTGGTATGCGGAGGCGGGCCGCAACCTGGAGCGCCTGCGCCGCGCGCGGGAGACGGTGCGAGTGGGGAAGATCTCGGGCGCGGTGGGGACCTTCGCCCACATCGACCCGGACGTGGAGGAGGAGGCCTGCCACGTGCTTGGCCTCGAGGCCGCGCCGGTGTCGAGCCAGATCGTCCAGCGCGACCGTCACGCGGAGCTGATGACCACGCTCGCCATCATCGCCGCCTCGCTGGAAAAGGTGGCGCTGGAGATCCGCGCGCTCCAGCGCACCGAGATCGGCGAAGCGGAGGAGCCGTTTGCGGAGGGGCAGAAGGGCTCGAGCGCCATGCCCCACAAGCGCAACCCGGTGGGCTCCGAGAACATCACCGGGCTCGCCCGTCTCATCCGGGCCAATGCCGGGGCCGCGCTCGAGAACGTGGCGCTCTGGCACGAGCGGGACATCAGCCACTCGTCGGTGGAGCGGGTGATCCTGCCGGACTCGACCATCCTGCTGGACTACATGCTCCACCGGATGTCGGGCATCCTCGAGGGCCTGCGCGTGTACCCGGAGCGCATGCGGGAGAACATGGAGCGGAGCTTCGGGCTCATGTACTCCCAGCGGGTGCTCCTCCGCCTCACCGAGAGCGGGCTGCCGCGCCAGCAGGCCTACGAGATCGTGCAGAAGAACGCCATGCGGGCCTGGAGCGAGCGGACTTCCTTC
This sequence comes from Candidatus Nitrosocosmicus sp., assembly GCA_035654455.1. Classification (GTDB taxonomy): domain Bacteria; phylum Methylomirabilota; class Methylomirabilia; order Rokubacteriales; family CSP1-6; genus DASRWT01. The sequence goes on from DASRWT010000030.1 coordinate 11,122, forward strand.
CGCGAGCTGCTCGCGGCCGATCCCGCGGTCACGGCGCGCCTGGCTCCCGCCGCGCTGGCCGAGTGCTTCGATCCCGCGTGGTATCTCCGGAACGTCGACGCCATCTACCGGCGCTTGAACCTCCTCTGACCTCGGGGCTCCCCATGGAAAAGCGCGACAAGATCTACGAGGGCAAGGCCAAGATCGTCTACACCACCGACAAGCCCGGCCTCGTCATCCAGTACTTCAAGGACGACGCCACCGCCTTCAATGCCCTGAAGCGCGGCACCATCCTGGGCAAGGGGGTGGTGAACAACCGCATGTCGGCCATGCTCTTCGAGCGGCTGGGCAAGGCGCGGATTCCCACCCACTACGTCTCCACGCTGTCGGACCGCGAGATGCTGTGCCGCCGGCTCGACATCATCAAGATCGAGACCATCGTCCGCAACGTGGTGGCGGGGAGCCTGGCCAAGCGGACGGGGCTGCCCGAGGGCACCCCGGTGCGGCCGCCCATCGTCGAGCTCTACCTCAAGTCCGACCCCCTCGGCGACCCCATGATCAACGACGATCACGTGCGCATGCTCAAGCTGGCCTCCCCCAAGGAGGTGGCCTGGATCCGCCGCGCCGCGCTCCAGATCAACGCCGTGCTCCGGCCCTATCTGGTCCGGAAGGCGCTCCTGCTGGTGGACTTCAAGCTCGAGTTCGGGCGGGCCGGCGGCAAGCTCATGCTGGGGGACGAGATCAGCCCGGATACCTGCCGGCTGTGGGACGCGGAGACGCGGGAGAAGCTCGACAAGGACCGCTTCCGCCAGGACCTCGGCGGGGTGGAGGAAGCGTATCAGGAAGTCTACCGTAGGCTCGCGGCGGGAAAGTGAAAGCGCGCGTACTCGTCCGGCTCAAGTCGGGCATCCTCGACGTGCAGGGGACCTCGGTGAAGCGGGCGCTCGAGGGCCTCGGCTTCGGCGAGGTGCGTGACCTGCGCGTGGGCAAGGTGCTGGAGGTCGAGATGGACGCGCCGGACCTGGCGCGGGCGCGCGGACGCATCGAGGAGATGTGCGCGCGGCTCCTCGCCAACCCCGTCACCGAGGACTTCACCGTCGAGATCCTCCCCGAAAGCTGAGGCGGACGCGCCCGAAGCTCCGTCCGCGCTTGCCAGAACCGCGGGCGCAGGTTAGAGTGAGTCTGCGGTCAACCAAGGAGGAGCGACCTACTTCCATGAGATTTGGTGTGGTGGTCTTCCCGGGCACGTGGAGTGATTGCGACTTCCACTATGTGATCAGCGAAGTGCTCCGCCAGCCCGTCAGCTATATCTGGCATCGGGAGGCGAACCTCACCGGGTACGATTGCGTGGTGCTCCCCGGCGGCTTCTCCTACGGCGACTATCTCCGCGCCGGCGCGGTGGCCGGCCGCTCCCCCGTCGTCGAGGCCCTGCCGGAGTTCGTGGGGCGCGGCGGCCTCGTGCTCGGCTCCTGCAATGGCTTCCAGATCCTGTGCGAGTCCCGGCTCCTGCCCGGCGCGCTCACGCGGAACGATTCCCTCCAGTACCGCTGCCAGTACGTGCACGTGCGCGTGGACAATGCCGAGACGGCGTTCACGCGGGCGGCGCGGTCCGGCCAGGTGCTGAAGATGCCGATCTCGCACGGCGAGGGGAAGTACTACTGCGACGGCCCCACCCTGCGGTCGCTCAAGGAAAAGAATCAGATCGTCTTCCGCTACTGCGAGGAGGACGGGCGCATCACCAAGGACGCCAACCCCAATGGCTCGCTCGAGAACATCGCGGGAGTCGTCAACGAAGAGGGAACGGTGCTCGGCCTGATGCCGCATCCGGAGCGTGCCGCCGAGAAGGCGGTGGGCGGCATCGACGGGCTCGCCATCTTCCATTCCCTCCTCGCCAGCCTGGTCGAGGACGGGACCTTCCTCAAGCGATAGGATCGGAGACGGCGTGAAGCGGGGACGGGGTGACCAGGGCCGAGCGGGTGACCGGCTCCGACCCTAAGGTCACGAAAGAGCTCGCCCTCAGCCACGGCCTCACGGCCGAGGAGTACGACCGCATCATCCGCCGGCTCGGACGCGAGCCGCGCTTCACCGAGCTGGGCCTCTTCTCCGCGCTCTGGTCCGAGCACTGCGCCTACAAGCACTCGCGGGTGTTCCTCCGCGATCTTCCCACCAAGGGCCCGCAGGTGCTTCAGGGCCCCGGCGAGAACGCGGGCATCGTGGACCTGGGCGGCGGGCTGGCCCTGACCTTCAAGATCGAGAGCCACAACCACCCGTCCTTCATCGAGCCCTTTCAGGGCGCGGCCACCGGGGTGGGCGGTATCCTGCGCGACATCTTCACCATGGGCGCGCGGCCCATCGCCATCCTGGACTCGCTGCGCTTCGCGCCGCCGGACGATGCCCGGGCCCGCCGCCTCCTGGAGGGCGTGGTGTCGGGGATCTCGTGGTACGGCAACTGCTTCGGGGTGCCCAACCTGGGTGGCGAGGTCGGCTTCGCTCCCGAGTACGCGGGCAACCCCCTCGTCAACGCGATGGCGGTGGGGCTGGTGGCCACCGATCGCATCTTCCGGGCGCGCGCGGAAGGGGTCGGCAATCCCGTCTTCTACGTCGGCGCCAAGACCGGCCGTGACGGCATCCACGGCGCCACCATGGCGTCGGCCACCTTCGACGAGGGCGCGGAGGAGCGGCGTCCCACCGTCCAGGTGGGGGATCCCTTCACCGAGAAGCTCCTCCTCGAGGCCTGCCTGGAAGCCATGGCCACCGGCGCCATCGTGGGCATCCAGGACATGGGCGCGGCGGGGCTGGCCTGCGCGTGCTCGGAGATGCCGGCGCGCGCGGGGACGGGAATGGAAGTGGACCTGGATCGCGTGCCCCAGCGCGAGCGCGGCATGACGCCCTACGAGATCATGCTGTCGGAGTCGCAGGAGCGCATGCTGCTGGTCTGCGCGCGCGGGCGCGAGGACGAGATCCGCCGGGTCTTCGCCAAGTGGGAGCTGGACGCGGTGGAGATCGGCCGGGTCACCGGCGACGGGATGCTGCGCGCGCGGATGCACGGGGAGCTGGTGGCGGAGGTGCCGGTGGCGGCGCTGGCCGACGAGGCGCCGGTCTACGAGAAGCCCACCGCGCGGCCGGACTGGCAGGACGCGCTCGAGGCGTTCGACCCGCTGACCTTGCCGGCGGTGGAGCCGGAGCGGGCGCTGCTGGCCCTCGCGGGCTCGCCCGCCATCGCCTCCAAGCTCTGGGTGTATCGTCAGTACGATACCCAGGTCGGCATCAACACGCTGGTGGTGCCGGGCTCGGACGCGGGCATCCTGCGCATCAAGGGGACCGGCAAGGCGGTGGCGGTCACCACCGACTGCAATGCGCGCCAGGTCTATCTCGACCCGCGGCGGGGCGCGGCGATGGCGGTGGCGGAGGCGGCCCGCAACCTGGCCGTGTCGGGAGCGCGGCCCCTGGGCCTCACCGACTGCCTCAACTTCGGCTCGCCGGAGCGGCCGGAAATCCTCTGGCAATTCAAGGAGGCGGTGGCCGGCATCGCGGAGGCCTGCCGGGCGCTGGAGATCCCGGTGGTAGGCGGCAATGTCTCCTTCTACAATGAGACGCTGGGGCAGGCGATTCTTCCCACCCCGGTGATCGGGATGGCGGGGCTCATCGAGGACGCCGAGGCGCGGGGCACCCAGTGGTTCCAGGAGGCCGGGGACCGCATCGCCCTCATCGGGCCCGACGCGGTGAGCCTGGGCGGCTCGGAGTATCTGTGGGCGCTGCACCAGCGGGTGGCGGGGCGGCTGGCGCCGCTCGACTTCGGGGTGGAGCGCGCGGCGCAGGGCGCGTGCCGCGCGGCCATCGAGGCGCGGCTGGTGCGCTCCGCGCATGACTGCGCCGAGGGTGGGCTGGCCGTGACGGTGGCGGAGTGCTGCGTGAGCGGGCCGGCGCCCCTGGGCGCGGTGCTGGAGCTGCCCGCGGGCGGAGACCGCGACGACCTCGCGCTGTTCGGGGAGGGGCCGTCGCGCATCGTCGTGTCCGTGCCGGCCTCGGCGGCGCGAGCGTTCGAGGCGCTGCTGCTCGAGTTCGCGGTGCCGTGGCGCTGGATCGGGAAGGTGGGGGGCGACCGGCTCGTCGTGCGCCGGGGCGATACCCCCGTGCTGGACCTGACGCTGGAGCGGCTCGGCCACGAGTGGAGGAGCGGGTTTGCACGATCTGTCGCCTGACGAGCCCGGCTTCGAGCTGGACGACAAGTTCCACGACGAGTGCGGGCTCTTCGGCGTGTGGAATCACGCCGAGGCCGCCAACGTCGCCTATCTCGGGCTCTACTCGCTGCAGCACCGCGGCCAGGAGTCGGCGGGCATCGCCGCCACCGACGGCCAGGCCTTCCACGTGGAGAAGGCCATGGGCTGGGTGGCCGACGTGTTCAGCCGCGACCGGCTCAAGCGCCTGCCCGGCAATCGCGCCATCGGGCACGTGCGCTACTCCACCACGGGCTCGTCGAATCTCCGCAATGCCCAGCCCATCAGCGCCCAGACCGCGCATGGCCCCGTGGCCATCGGGCACAACGGCAATCTCGTCAATGCCGAGGAGCTGCGTCTGAGCCTGGAGCGGGACGGGGCGGTGTTCCAGTCCACCTCCGACACCGAGGTGATCATCCACCTGCTCGCCCGCGCCGAGGGCGCGGGCCTGGTGGACCAGCTCCCGCGCGCGCTCAATCGCGTCAAGGGCGCCTATACCCTGCTCGTCCTCACGCCGGACCGCATGGTCGGCGTGCGGGACCCCTCCGGCTTCCGGCCGCTGTCGCTGGGTCGGCTGGGCGACGCCTGGGTGCTGGCGTCCGAGACCTGCGCGCTCGACCTCATGGAAGCCGAGTTCGTGCGCGACGTGGAGCCGGGCGAGATGGTCATCATCGACGACAAGGGCGTCACCAGCGTCCGGCCCTGGCGGCCCGCCGAGCGGCTGCAGTGCGTGTTCGAGTACGTGTACTTCGCGCGGCCCGACTCCATGCTGTGGGGGCGCAACGTGCACGCCGTCCGCAAGGCGCTCGGGCATCAGCTCGCCCGCGAGTATCCGGTGGAGGCCGATCTGGTCATCGCGGTGCCCGACTCCGGGGTGGGGGCGGCGCTCGGCTATGCCGAGGAGTCCGGCCTCCCCTACGACAGCGGCCTGGTGCGCAACCACTACGTGGGCCGCACCTTCATCGAGCCCAGCCAGGGCATCCGGCACTTCGGCGTGAAGGTGAAGCTCAATCCCAATCGTGAGGTGCTGGCGGGCAAGCGGGTGGTGGTCGTGGACGACTCCATCGTCCGCGGCACCACCAGCCGCAAGATCGTCAAGATGATTCGCTCCGCGGGGGCGCGCGAAGTGCACATGCGCATCTCCTCGCCGCCCATCCAGTGGCCGTGCTACTACGGGATCGACACTCCGACCCGGAAGGAGCTGATCGGCGCCAGTCACGACGTGGCCGAGATCCAGCGCTATCTCGGCGCGGATACCCTGGGCTACCTCTCGCTCGACGGCATGCTGAAGTCCACGGGCAATGACCCGAGCCACTTCTGCCATGCGTGCTTCACCGGCCAGTACAAGGTCGGCTTCGAGCAGCCGGACGCCTCGCAGCTCAAGCTGTTCGACTCCTGAGCGACGCCAGCGTGGATCCGCTCACCTACCGGGCCGCCGGCGTGGACATCGAGGCCGGGGACGAGGCGGTCCGCCGCATCGCCCGCCTGGCCGCGGGCACGCGGCGCCCCGAGGTGCTGGGCGGCATCGGGTCGTTCGCGGCTTTCTGCTCCATTCCCGCCGGCTATCGCGAGCCGGTGCTGGTCTCCTCCACCGACGGGGTGGGATCGAAGCTGAAGGTGGCCTTCCTGGCCGACCGCCACCACACGGTCGGGATCGACCTGGTGGCCATGGGGGTCAATGACCTGCTGGTGCATGGCGCGGAGCCCTTCTACTTCCTCGATTACCTCGCGATCCACCGGGTGGATCCGGCCCGCGTGGAGGCCATCGTGGCGGGGGTGGCGGCGGGCTGCGTGCAGGCCGGTTGCGCCCTGGTCGGGGGCGAGACCGCGGAGATGCCGGACTTCTACGCCCCGGGTGAGTACGATCTCGCGGGCTTCGCGGTGGGCGTGGTCGAGCGGAGCCGCATCGTGACCGGGACGGACGTCACGCCGGGGGATCGCGTGCTCGGGCTGGCCTCCTCGGGGCTTCACAGCAACGGCTATTCGCTGGCGCGCCGGGTGGTCTTCGAGCGGCTGGGCCTCAAGGTCGGCGACGCGTTCCCCGGCGCCGGGCGCAGCGTGGCGGACGAGCTCCTGAGCCCCACGCGCATCTACGCGAAGGCCGTCCTCGCGCTGCTTCGCGCGCTCCCGGTGCGCGCGATGGCGCACGTGACGGGTGGCGGCATCACCGAGAATCTCCCCCGCGTGCTGCCGGAGGGCTGCCGCGCGGTGATCCGGCCCGCGGCGTGGCCTCTGCCGCCGGTATTCCAGGTGATCCAGGACGCGGCCCGGGTGGACCCGGACGAGATGCGGCGCACCTTCAACATGGGGCTCGGCTACCTGATCGTGGTGCGCGCCGAGGACGCCGGCGGGGCCCGCGCCCTTCTCGAGGGGGCGGGCGAGTCGGTGTTCGACGCGGGCGAGATCGAGGCCGGCCCCAGAGGAGTCCGCTATGCCTGAGCGCGCGCGGCTGCGAGTGGGCGTGCTGGCGTCGGGGCGCGGATCGAACTTCCAGAGCATGGTGACGGCGGCGGCGGAAGGGCGCATTCCCGCGGAGGTCGTCCTCCTGCTGTCGGACCGCCCCGGCGCGGGCGCGCTGGAATTCGCTCGGGCCCGGGGCATTCCGGCCGAGGTGGTCGAGCCCCGCGAGCATCCGGGACGCGAGGCGCATGACAAGGCCCTCATCGATCTCCTGGAGGCGCGGCGGGTGGGGCTGGTGTGCCTGGCGGGCTACATGCGCATCCTGGGCTCCGGCTTCGTGGAGCACTTCCGCGGCCGGCTTCTCAATATCCACCCCTCGCTGCTGCCCGCCTTTCCGGGTCTGCATGCCCAGCGCCAGGCGCTCGAGCATGGGGTGGCGGTGGCGGGCGCCACCGTGCACTTCGTGGACGAGGGCACCGACACCGGCCCCATCGTCGTCCAGGCGGCGGTGCCGGTGCTCCCCGACGATACGGAGGCGAGCCTGTCCGACCGCATTCTCGCCGCGGAGCATCGGATCTATCCGGAGGCCATCCGGCTCTTCGCGGAGGGCCGCCTCCGCATCGAGGGACGGCGCGTGCGAATTCTCGAGGAGGGGCGAGCATGAGCCGGGTGGAGCGCGCGCTCATCAGCGTGCACGACAAGGCGGGGGTCGCGGAGTTCGCGAAGGGCCTGGCCGCGCTGGGAGTGGAGATCCTCTCCACCGGCGGCACCGCGGCGCTGCTCCGCGACAGCGGCATCAAGGTGGTGGACGTGGCCGAGGTCACCGGCTTTCCCGAGATGCTCCACGGCCGGGTGAAGACCCTGCACCCCAAGATCCACGGGGGCATCCTGGCCCGCCGCCCGCTGCCCGACCACATGGCGGCGCTGGCGCAGCACGGCATTCGCCCGATCGATTTGGTCGTCGTGGCGCTCTACCCCTTCGAGAAGACGGTGGCCTACCCCGGGGCCACGCTCGCCGACGCCATCGAGAACATCGACATCGGCGGGCCCAGCATGATTCGCGGCGCGGCCAAGAACCACGAGAGCGTGGGCGTGATCACGGATCCGTCGCAGTACGGGCCCGTGCTGGAGGAGCTGCGCGCGCACGACGGCGCGCTGTCCGCGGAGACCCGTTACCGCCTGGCCCACGAGGCCTTCCGGCGCACGGCGCAGTACGACGCGGCCATCGCCGCCTACCTGCGCGATCCCGGCGCCCGCGGCGCCGCGCCCGCGGCGGCGGGTGACGAGCTCTTGCCCCCGCGGCTCCGCCTCGAGGCCGAGCGCGTGCAGGGGCTCCGGTACGGCGAGAACCCGCATCAGACGGCGGCCTTCTACCGCCTCGAGCCGCGCGGCGGCGGCGGTCCCCTCGGCCTCTCCGCCGCCGCCCAGCTCCACGGCCCGGAGCTCTCCTACAACAATCTGCTGGACTGGTCGGCGGCGCTGGGCCTCCTCCTCGAGTTCGACGATCCCGCGGCGGTGGTGATCAAGCACACCAATCCCTGCGGCGTCGCGGTGGGCAGCGCGGTGGGGGAGGCCATGCGGCGGGCCAAGGCCTGCGATCCCGTGTCCATCTACGGCGGCATCGTGGGGGTGAACCGGCCGCTCACCATGGACGTGGTGAAGGAGCTGTCGGGCATACTCCTCGAGATCCTCTTCGCGCCCGCCTACGAGGCGGACGCCCTGGAGGAGCTGCGCCGCACCAAGAAGAAGTGCCGCGTCTTCCAGCTCCCCTGCGCGCGCGCCGACTACCCCGCGCGGATGGCGGAGCTGCGCAGCGTGCTGGGCGGGCTCCTCGTCCAGGACGCCGATCTCACCGACCTCGACCCCGCCCAGCTCAAGGTGGTGTCTCGCCGGGCCCCCACCGACGCGGAGCTCCGCGCGCTGCGCTTCGCCTGGCGCGTGGGCAAGCACGCCAAGTCCAACGCCATCGTGCTCGCCACCGCCGAGCAGGTGGTGGGCGTGGGCGCGGGCCAGATGAACCGCGTGGACTCCGCTCGCCTCGCCGTGATGCGCGCCCGCGCGAACGGGCTCGAGACCAAGGGCACGGTATGCGCGTCGGACGCCTTCTTCCCCTTTCCCGACGGGCTCGAGGTGGTGGCGGAGGCGGGCGCCACCGCCGCGATCCATCCCGGCGGCTCCGTCCGGGACGAGGAAGTGATCGCGGCCGCCGACAAGCACGGCATGGCGCTGGTCACCTGCGGCATCCGGCACTTCAAGCACTGACGTGGCCGAGGTCCAGCGGGAGCGCGTCTTCAGTCTGCGGGAGCTGACCCGGCTCCTGCGGCTCACGCCCAAGCGCGCCGCGCAGCTCCGCCGGCTGGGCCTGCTCCGCGCCGAGACCATGGGTTACCGCTTCCGCGAGCTGGTGGGCTGCCGGGTGGCGGCGGCGCTCCTGGAAAAGGGCGCCAGCGTGCGCCAGGTGCGCGAGGCCCTGGCGGGCGCCCGCCGGCTCGCGCCCAACGCGGAGACGCCGCTGGCCGAGCTGCGGCTCCTGGTGGAAGGCCAGCGCATCGTGGTGGCCCACGAGCAGCTCCGGTTCGACCCGCGCACCGGGCAGGCGCTGCTGGATTTTCCGGAGCTGGAGCTCGAGCGCGAGACGCGGGAGTCCCTGGCCTGGGGGCGCGTGCGCCCGCTCATCCCGCCCAGCGACGCCGCCGAGGTGTGGTTCGAGCGCGCGGCGGAGTGGGACGGCGACCCGGAGCGCTGGGAGGCGGCGGTGGACGCCTACGAGCGGGTGCTCGCCATCGATCCCGTCTACGCGGCGGCGTGGAACAACCTCGGGCTCCTCCAGCACCGCATGGGGCACTACGAGCGGGCGGGGGAGTGCTACCGCGCCGCTCTCGGCGCCGACGAGACGTGCACCCAGGCCGCCTTCAACCTGGGCTCGCTGCAGGAGGATCTGGGCGACTTCACCGCCGCCGTCACCTGGTACCGGCGGGCGCTGGAGATGGACGCGGACTATGCCGACGCGCACTTCAACCTCGCCGGCGTGCTGGGCAAGATGGGGCGCGCCGAGGCCGCGGCCATCCACTGGCGCCGCTATCTCGAGCTGGATCTGGGCAGCCCCTGGTGTCAGATCGCGCGGTCCCACCTCGAGCAGTCCGCGGACCCGCGCGTGGGGGACGACTCCGACGGCGACGAGGACGAGCCCGTCGCGCCCGCCAAGCCCGGCAAGCCGGAGCGCGAGCGGTGAAGGTCCTCCTCGTCGGCGGCGGCGGCCGCGAGCACACGCTGGCCTGGAAGCTCGCCCAGAGCTCGCGCCTCACCGAGCTCATCGCCGCGCCGGGCAATCCGGGGATCGCGCGTCTCGGCCGCTGCGTTGGTATCAAGGATGACAAGATCGAGGGGCTCTGTCATCTGGCGCTGCACGAGCGGGTGGACCTCACCGTGGTGGGCCCCGAGCTGCCGCTTTCGCTGGGCCTCGCCGATCGACTCCGCGAGCGCGGCGGCGCGGTGTTCGGCCCCTCGCAGGCGGCGGCGCGGATCGAGAGCAGCAAGGCCTTCGCCAAGGACCTGATGGCCCGCTATAGCATCCCCACCGCGCGCTACCGGTCGTTCACCGAAATCGCGCCCGCGCGCGCCTGGTGCCGCGAGCTGGGCGTGCCGCTGGTGGTGAAGGCGGACGGCCTCGCCGCGGGCAAGGGCGTGATCATCTGCCGGACGCTCGAGGAGGCGGACGCGGCGCTGGCTCTCTGTCTCGAGTCGGCGGCCTTCGGCGCCGCGGGCGCCAGCGTGGTGGTGGAGGAGTTCATGGTGGGTGAGGAGGCGTCCTTCTTCGCCATCACGGACGGCACCGCCATCCTGCCGCTGGCCGGCGCCCAGGACCACAAGACGGTGTTCGACGGCGACCGCGGGCCCAATACCGGCGGCATGGGCGCCTATTCGCCCGCGCCCGTCCTGGACGCGGCCATGGCCGATCGCGTGATGGCCGAGATCGTACGGCCCACCGTGGCCGCCCTCGCCAGGGAAGGGACCCCCTTCACGGGCTTTCTCTATGTCGGGCTCATGATCGGGAGCGACGGGCCGCGCGTGGTCGAGTTCAACTGCCGCTTCGGCGATCCCGAATGTCAGGTGGTGATTCCGCGGCTGGGCGACGACCTGCTCCCGATCCTGGCCGGCGCCGCGCGCGGCGGCGGACTGCCCGCCGCGCTGGCCTGGAAGCCGGACGCGGCGGTATGCGTGGTGCTGGCCTCCGGGGGGTACCCGGGCCGCTACGACACGGGCCTGCCCATCACCGGCATCGAGGAGGCCGAGGCCCTGCCCGGCGTCCAGGTCTTTCACGCCGGGACCGCGCGCCGTGACGGCGCCCTCGTCACCGCGGGCGGCCGCGTCCTGGGCGTGCACGCCACCGGACCCGACCTGCGCGCCGCGGTGGAGACCGCCTATGCCGCCGCGGATCGGATCCAGTTCCGCGGCAAGCACCACCGGCGGGACATCGCGTGGAGGGCGCTCCACCGGTGACCACCGTTCACCGCGTGGACGCGGAGCATCCGGCCGGTCCGGGGCTCGACGCGGCCGCCGCGGTACTCAAGGCCGGCGGCACCGTGGCCTTTCCCACCGAGAGCTTCTATGGGCTGGGCGCGGACGCCCTCGATCCGGAGGCGGTGGCGCGCGTCGTTCGCATCAAGGGGCGCGCGGAGTCCAATCCCGTGCTCGTGCTCGTGGATTCCGTGGAGCGCGCGCTGACCCTGGTCGCCGCCGCCGCGCCGGAGGTGCGGGCCCTGATGGCGCGACACTGGCCGGGGCCCCTCACCCTCGTGCTGCCGGCGGCGGCGGCGGTGCCCGCGCCCATCACCGCGGGCACGGGCACGGTGGGTGTGCGCGTGCCCGGCCATCCGGTGACGCTGGCGCTGCTGCGCGCGGCGCGCATGGCCGTGACCGGCACCTCCGCGAATCCCAGCGGCGAGCCGGCGCCGTCCCGCGCGGACGAGGTGGCGCGGCGGCTCCCCGGGCTGGTGGACGTGATCCTCGACGGCGGGCCCACCGCGGGCGGCCCCCCATCCACCGTGGCGGACTGCACCGTGTGGCCGCCGCGCATCCTGCGACAGGGCCCCGTGCGGCTGTGACCTTTTCCATCACCGGCGTCATCCAGGCCGGCGGCAAGAGCACGCGGATGGGCGGGGAGCCCAAGGCGCTGCTCGAGCTGGGCGGGCGGCGCATCATCGAGCGCGTGCTCGACGTCCTGCGGGCGGTGGCCGACCCCGTGCTGCTCGTGACCAATACCCCCGAGCTCTACCGCTTCCTGGGTTTACAAATGCTCCCCGACGCCTTTCCCGACGGGGGCTCGCTGGGGGGCATCTACTCGGGGCTCCAGGCGGCGCCGGGCGACGTGGCCTTCACGGTCGCCTGCGACATGCCGTTCGTCTCGCCGGCGGTGGCCCGCCTCGTCACGTCGCGCGCGCCGGAGGCGGATGTGGTGGCGCCGCGCGTGGGCGAGCAGTGGGAGACGCTCCACGCCTGCTACGGCAAGGCATGCCTCGGCCCCATGGAGCGGCGGCTGCGGGCGGGGCGGCTCAAGATCACCGGCTTCTTCGACGAGGTGCGCGTGCTGGCGATCCCGGAGGCGGAGATCGCGCGGCTCGCCGACCCCGCCCGCGTGTTCATGAACGTCAATACGCCCGAGGAGCTGGCGCGGGCCCGCGCGCTGGCGTCAGCGCCGTAGATGGACGCGCGCGCGGAGGGGCTGGGACTCACGTCCATCCAGGAGATCAATACCCTGCCGCGCGAGATGGCGGAGACGCTCTACCTCCGGCTGGTGCCCGGCGAGCTGCTGCGCCGGCTCGAGATCAGCCCCAGCACGCTGTGCCGGCCCGACGGCGCCCGGCTGGTGCGCGTCACCGCGCCCGAGGAGCGGCCCTGGGCGCGCGTGGAGGTGCGCGCGGCGCCCGACGACCGCGATCCCATGCTGCTGGTGGACGTGGAGATGTCGGCGATGTCGGTGCCGGAGCTGGCCTTCGTCCAGATCAACGATCCCGCCGCGCCCCGCTACAGCATCGACCGCGACGCCGCCGGGCGCGACACGCTGTTCGGCACCGCGTCGCGCAACCTGGACGAGGAGGCGCGCGCGATGCGCGACGGCCTCGCGCCGGGGCAGGTCCGCCGCGGCCTGGGCATGCTCGCCCGTGTGCTCCAGTGCATGGAGGCCTTCTGCGGGATCATCGGCAAGGACCTCTACCTCATCGACCCGCTCTTCTACCACTCGGCCATCCTCTACGAGCGCCGCGGCTGCGGCTACATCATGGGCCGCGAGATCATGGAGGGCATCCACGATCAGTTCTCCCAGACCGGCGCGCTCACCCGGGGCCTCGACGGCGCCACGCCGTTCCGCGCGCCGGGGGCGGGGCTCACCGTGCGCGGCCGGAGCTGGGCGCTCCACGACGGCGTGTCCGGCCATGCCTGGGGCGGCGTCAAGATGTACAAGGCCACCGGCCGTCATGCGGGCGTGAACACCTTCCCCGGAGGGCTATACTAGCGGGGCCATGCCGAGGAAGAAGAAGCCGGTGTACGCGCGCGTGCGCAAGCCGATGCCGCGGAAGCCCCCCAAGGTCGAGGTGCCCAAGACCGCCTACCGGCGCCGGCCCAAGCATCCCCGCGCCGGCGAGCCCGACTAGTGCCCGGCCCGCGCCCGCTCACCCTGATCGTCCACTACCACGAGATCAGCCTGAAGCGCGGCAACCGCCCCGTCTTCCTGCGCCGGCTCCAGGATAATCTGCAGCGCGCGGTGGGCGATCTCGGCCCCGCGCGCGTCGAGCAGCTCCCCGGCCGCATCCTGCTGAGCCTGGACGGCGCGCTCGACGCGGAGACGATCGCGGCGCGGATCCGCCGCGTGTTCGGCGTGGCCAACTTCGCCCTCGTCGAGCGGACGCAGCCCGACATGGACGCGCTGAAGCGGGCGGTGGATCGCGTCACCGAGGGGCGGCGCTTCGAGTCCTTCCGCATCACCGCGCGGCGCGCCTTCAAGACCTCGCCGCTGTCGTCGCTGGAGATGAATCGGGAGCTCGGCGCCCATGTGCTGGCCGGGCATTCGACGCGGGTGAGCCTCGAGCATCCCGAGCTGAACATCCACGTCGAGGTGCTGCCGGGCCAGGCCTTCGTGTACGGCGACCGGCGGCCGGGGCCGGGCGGGCTCCCGGTGGGCTCCAGCGGCATGGTGGCGGCGCTCCTGTCCGGGGGCATCGACTCGCCGGTGGCGGCGTGGCGCCTCATGAAGCGGGGGTGCCGCGTCACCTTCGTGCACTTCCACAGCGTGCCGTATCTGCCCGACGTGTCGCGGGGCAAGGCGCGCGCCCTCGTGGAGCGGCTCACCGCGTGGCAGTACGTCTCGCGCCTCTTCCTGGTGCCCTTCGGGGAGATCCAGCGCGCGGTGGTGCTGGCGGTGCCGGGGCCGCTGCGCGTGGTCGTCTACCGCCGTCTCATGCTCCGCATCGCGGAGGTGCTGGGGCGGAGCAGCGGCGCGCTGGCCCTGGTCACGGGCGAGAGCGTGGGGCAGGTGGCCTCGCAGACCCTGCACAATCTCGCCCGCGTGGACGAGGTGGCCGATCTCCCGGTGCTCCGGCCGCTCATCGGCATGGACAAGATCGAGATCACCGCCCAGGCCGAGGCCATCGACACCTTCGACATCTCCATCGAGCCGGACGCCGACTGCTGCACGCTCTTCGTGCCGAAGAACCCCGGCACGCGCGCGAGCCGCGAGGAGATCGCCGCGGTGGAGAGCCGCCTGGACATCGCCGGCCTGGTGGAGATGGGCGTCACCGGCGCCGAGCTCGAGACCTTCGACTTCCCCGCCGGCGCGGGCCCCATGCGGCCCCGCTCCGCCGCCGCCACGCAGGGACGCGGGGGCTCCGGCCGCCGGTGAGCGTCGAGCTGACCTTTCTGGGCGCCGCCGGCACCGTCACCGGCTCCCGGCATCTCCTCGAAACGGATCGGGCCCGCGTGCTCCTCGACTGCGGGCTCTTCCAGGGCCTCAAGGCGCTGCGCCAGCGGAACTGGCAGGATCCGCCGCTGGACGTGCGGCGGCTCGACGCGGTCATTCTCAGCCACGCCCATATCGACCACTCCGGGTATCTGCCGCGGCTGGTCAAGACGGGCTTCGCGGGCCCCGTCTACTGCACGCGCGGCACCGCCGAGCTCCTGCAGGTGATGCTCCCGGACGCCGCGCACCTGCAGGAAGAGGAAGCCGCCTTCGTGAACCGGCACAAGACCTCGCGCCACGAGCCCGCGCTGCCGCTGTTCACCACCGAGGACGCGGCGAGCTCGTTGCGACTGCTCCGCACCGTCGAGTTCGGCGCGGAGTTCGTCCCCGCGCCGGGGGTGCAGGCGCGCTTCACGCCCTCGGGCCATATCCTGGGGGCGGGGCTGGTCGAATGCCGGCTCGGCGGGCGCCTCGTGGTGTTCTCGGGTGATCTGGGGCGCTACAGCGTGCCCATCATGGTGGATCCGGAGCCGGTGGCGGAGGCCGACGCCCTCCTCGTGGAGTCCACCTACGGCAACCGGCTCCACGAGGCCGGCGACCCGCTCGACCGGCTCACCGCGGCGGTGCTGCGCGCGCAGGACAAGAAAGCCTGGCTCCTCATCCCCGCCTTCGCGGTCGGGCGCGCCCAGGAAATCCTCTACGACCTCCGCGAGCTGGAAGAGGCCAGCCGCATCCCGTCGCTCCCGGTATTCCTCGACAGCCCCATGGGCATCCAGGCCACCGCCATCTACGCGCAGCACCCGGAGGAGCACGACACCGCGTACCAGCGCGTCGCCGCCGCCGGCAAGCGCCCCTTCGCCCCGCGCCGCTTCGAGGTCACGCGCACGGTGGACGACTCGAAGCGCCTCAACGAGCTACCCGGGCCCGGCATCATCGTCGCCGGCAGCGGCATGGCCACCGGCGGGCGCATCCTCCACCACCTGCGGCGCCTGCTCCCGCTGCCCGAGACCACGGTGCTCTTCGTGGGCTATCAGGCCGCGGGCACCCGCGGCCGCCTCCTCCGGGACGGGGCCAAGGAATTGCGCATGTTCGGCGGCGCGGTGCCCGTGCGCGCCACCATCATGGTGAGCGACGCGTACTCCGCGCATGCCGATCGCGGCGAGATCCTGCGCTGGCTGGGGGGCTTCAAGCATCCGCCGGGCATCACCTATATCGTGCACGGTGAGCCCCAGGCGGCGGAGGCGCTGCGGGAAGCGATCGTGAGCACCCTCGGCTGGCGCGCGGAGGTGGCGCGCGACGGCCAGCGGGTGACGGTCTGACGCCGGCCGGAGCCGCATCGGCATGCCGCTCGGATACCGGCTGATCCGGGCGCTCTCGCGCCTGCTCCTGCGCCTCTTCTATCGGCGGGTCGAGGTCGTCGGCGCGGAACGCATTCCGCCCCGCGGTCCGCTGCTGGTCCTCGCCAATCACCAGAACGCGCTGGTGGACGGCATGCTGCTCCTGGCGGTGATCCCGCGCCGGCTCCGGCCGCTGGCCAAGGCTCCGCTCTTCTCCAATCCCCTGATCGGGCCGCTGCTGCGCATGACCGGCGCCATCCCCGTCGTCCGCCGTCAGGACACCGGGACCGCCACGGTGGAGAACACGCGCATGTTCGAGGCGGCCGGCCGCACCCTGGCGGAAGGCGGCGCCATCCTCATCTTTCCCGAGGGGAAGAGCCAGCCCGAGCCCGTCCTCCAGCCGCTGCGCTCGGGCGCCGCGCGGCTCCTGCTCGGCGCGGAGGCGGCGCAGGGCCGCGCGCTCGACTCCGCCGTGGTCCCGGTCGGGCTACTCTTCAACGAGCCCGGCACCTTCCGGAGCGGCTGGGCGCACGTGCTCGTCGGCGAGCCCCTGCGGCTCGGGGAGACGCGCGCGCGCTACGCGACCGAGCCGGAGGCCACGGTGCGCGACCTCACCGAGCGGATGGAGGACGCGCTGGGCGCCCTCCTCGTCGAGGCGGGCGACCGCGAGACGCAGCGGCTGCTCCACATCGCGGAGTCGCTCTGGCGCGCGGAAGCCGACGCGCCCGCGGCGGATGCCGGAGCCAGCGCGGAGTGGCGCCGGCGCGCGGTCCGCGCCTATCGCTGGCTCCGCCTGCGCGAGCCCGAGCGCATCTTCGCGCTGCGCCGCGAGATCTATCACTATGCCGAACTCCGCGAGCGAAGCGGGCTCGGCGAGCGCGGGCTCGGCGCGCCGCTCTCGCGGGCGAGCGCGCTCCGCTGGGCGCTCCGCGAGACGCTGCTCCTGACCCTGGGCCTGCCCCTGGCGCTCTGGGGCCTGGCGACGCATGCCGCGCCGTACCGCCTGAATGGCTGGCTGGTCCGGCTGGCGCGTCCCGACGGCGATGTCGAGGCCACGTACAAGCTGCTGCTGGGCATGCTGCTGTTTCCCCTGGGCTGGATCGCCGAGGGCTGGCTGGCCTGGCGAGTGGGCGGATGGCCGCTGCTGGGCTTCTTCCTGGTCGCGCTCGTTCCCTCGGGCCTCTTCGCGCTGGGCTGGAAGGACCGGCTCGAGCGCGTGGCGCGCGCCACGCGCGGCCTCCTCCACCTCCTGACCCGGCGTGACCTCCGCCGCTTCCTCGTCGCGCGACGCCGCGGTCTGGCGAGGGAGTTCGAGGCCCTCGTGCGTCTGGTGCCCGAGGCGGTGCTCGACGGCAGCGAGGAGGACCGGAAACACCATATCTAGCGGCTCCTTGACACTCCACCCCCGCGGAGCGTAAGGTGGCCGCCATGGTGGCCGTAGCGCTGGGCGCCGATCACGCCGGCTGGGAGCTGAAGGAATCGCTCAAGGCCTGGCTCATCGATCAGGGCCATCAGGTGCTCGACTTCGGCACGCACTCTCCGGATTCCGTCGACTATCCCGACTATGCGGCCCAGGTCGGAGAGTCCGTCGCGGTGGGAAAGGTGGACCGCGGGGTGCTGGTCTGCGGCACCGGGATCGGCATGGCCATCACCGCCAACAAGGTGCCCGGCGTGCGCGCCGCCGTCTGCGGCGACACCTTCACCGCGCGGATGAGCCGCGAGCACAACGACGTCAACGTGCTGTGCCTCGGCGCGCGCCTCACCGGCCGCGACCTCGGGCGCGAGATCCTCGAGATCTGGCTGGACTCCACCTTCGCCGGCGACCGGCACGCGCGTCGGGTGGGGAAGATCACCGCGCTCGAGCAGCGCCTCCGCGCGGACGGCTGTCGCTAGCGCGCGCCATGGCCGGCCATCTCGAGCAGGTGGATCCGGAGATCGCCAAGGCCATCCGCGGCGAGACGGAGCGTCAGGCCCGCAACCTCGAGCTGATCGCCTCCGAGAACTTCGTCTCCGAGGCGGTGCTGGAGGCGGTGGGCTCCGTCCTCACCAACAAGTACGCGGAGGGCTATCCCGGCAAGCGCTACTACGGCGGCTGCGAGATGGTGGACGTTGCGGAAGAGCTGGCCATCGCGCGCGGCAAGGAGCTCTTCGGCGCCGAGCACGTCAACGTGCAGCCGCACTCGGGCTCGCAGGCGAACATGGCCGTGTACATGACCTTGCTCAAGCCGGGTGACACCGTGCTGGGCCCGAATCTCTCCCACGGCGGCCACCTGACGGCGGGAAGCCCGATGAACTTCTCGGGCAAGCTCTACACCATCATTCCCTACGGAGTTCGAAAAGACACCGAGCGCATCGACATGGATCAGGTGCGCGACCTCGCCCGGCAGCACCGGCCCAGGCTCATCATCGCCGGGGGCTCGGCCTTCCCGCGCGCCATCGAGTTCAAGCCCTTCCGCGAGATCGCGGACGAGGTGGGCGCCGCCTTCATGGCCGATATCGCGCACCCGGCGGGGCTGGTGGCGGCGGGGCTGCATCCCTCGCCGGTGCCCTACGCGGACTTCGTGACCACCACCACCCACAAGACGCTCCGCGGGCCGCGGGGCGGCATGGTCATGTGCCGCGCCGCCCACGCCAAGGACCTCGACCGCGTGGTGCTGCCCGGCATCCAGGGTGGGCCGCTCATGCACGTGATCGCGGCCAAGGCGGTGGCCTTCCGCGAGGCGCAGACGGCGGAGTGGCGCGCCTACCAGGGGCAGATCGTCAAGAACGCCCGGGCGCTGGCCGAGGCCTTGCTTGCCCGCGGCTTCCGCCTGGTCTCGGGCGGCACCGACACCCATCTCCTCCTGGTGGACCTCACGCCCAAGGGCGTGACCGGCAAGGACGCGCAGGAGGCGCTCGATCGCGCCTGGATCACCACGAACAAGAACGGCATCCCGTTCGACACCAAGGGGCCCATGGTCACGAGCGGGATCCGGCTCGGCACCCCCGCCGTCACCACGCGCGGCATGAAGGAGGCCGAGATGGCGCCGATCGCGGGGTTCATCGACCGCGTCCTCACCAAGCTCGGCGATGCCGCCACCGAGGCCGCGGTGCGGACGGAAGTGCAGGCGCTCACCTCGCGGTTCCCCCTCTACCCGGAGAGGCTCCGCCCATGAAATGTCCCTTCTGCGGCCACACGGAAGACCGCGTGGTGGACTCGCGCGTGGGGCGTGACGGCGAGTTCATCCGCCGCCGCCGCGAGTGCCTCAAGTGCCACCGCCGCTATACGACCTACGAGTACATCGAGGACGTGCTGCCCCACGTGGTCAAGCGCGACAACCGGCGCGAGCCCTTCGACCGGCAGAAGCTCCGCGGGTCCATCCTCAAGGCCTGCGAGAAGCGCTCGGTGGGCGTGCAGGCGGTGGACGACGTGGTGGCCGAGATCGAGACCAAGCTGCACGAGCGGGCGGAGAAGGAGATCACCTCCAAGGAGCTGGGCGAGGTGGTGATGGAGCATCTCCAGAAGCTCGACCAGGTGGCCTACGTGCGCTTCGCCTCCGTGTACCGGCAGTTCAAGGACATCTCCCAGTTCATGGACGAGGTGAAGGGGCTCATCAAGGAAGGTGAGAAGCCCAAGCCCGCCAAGCCGGCCAAGGTCGCGCCCCGGCGCTGACGCGCCCGGCCTTCGCCACCGAACCGCCGTACGGACGAGCCCCTCACCGACGAGCCCCCTCACTGACGAGGAGGTTGCCATGGAACTTTCCCGCCGCGACTTCATCCGCTCCACTTCTGCCGCCGCGGGCGCCGCTGCCGGCGCCTCGCTGGCCGGCACCGCCGCCGAGGCCGCCAAGGGAGATCGCCCGATGCAGCTCGCCCAGGCCATGACCCCGGCGCCGCGCGGCTTCAATCCCGCGGACCCCGCGATCAAGTACGAGCTGGTCATCGCGGGCGGGGAAGTGCTGGACCCGAGCCAGCGCCTGCGCGGCAGGCTGGACGTGGGGATCCGGTTCGGCCAGATCGCGGCCCTGGCCCCGAGCATTCCCGCGGATCGCGCCGTCCAGCGCATCGACGCCACCGGCAAGCTCGTGACGCCCGGGCTGGTGGATCTGCACACCCACCTGGTGCCCCACCTGGGCCTCGGCCTCCCCGCCGACGAGCTCGTGCCCATCACCGCCACCACCACCGCGGTGTCCGCGGGCGATTGCGGCTGGCATACCTTCGGCGCCTTCAAGCATCTGGCCGTCGCCCAGTCGCGCACGCGCATCTATGGCTTCGTCCACATCGCGAGCATCGGCCTGGCGGGCGGCCTCGCCCCCGGCGAGCTGCTCAACATCGACTATGCCAACGTGGATGGCGCCGCCAAGGCGGTGGCCGAGAACCCCGACCTGGTGCTGGGGATCAAGGTGCGCATCACCGACTCCGTCGTCGGCCAGAACGGGCTCGAGCCCCTGCGCCGCGCCCTCCGTGCTGCCGAGATGGCGGGGAAGTGGGCGCGCGTCATGTGCCATATCGGCTCGGCGCCGGGCAATCTCTCGGACCTCCTCGACCTCCTGCGCCCGGGCGATGTCCTCACCCATGCCTATAGCGGGGCGGGCAACAACACGGTGCAGAACGGCCAGCTCCTCCCGGCCGCCCGGGCCGCGAAGCAGCGTGGGGTCGTCATCGACGTGGGCCATGGCGGCGGCAGCTTCGACTTCACCGTCTGTGAACCCGCCATGCAGCAGGGGATGGTCCCCGACACCATCTCCAGCGACATCCACTCGGTGAGCATCAATACGCCCGGCTATCCGACTCTTCCGTGGGTCATGTCGAAGTTCCTGGCCCTGGGGATGCCGCTGGATGACGTGGTGGCGAAAGCCACCGTGGTGCCCGCCGGCATCATCGGCAAGGTTCCCGGCCTCGGCACGCTCCAGGTGGGCGCCCCCGCCGACGTGGCGATCTTCGACTACGTGGACGGGCCGGTGGAGTTCGTGGACACGCGGAACAACAAGCGCAGCGGCACCAAGAAACTCGTGCCCGTGCTCACGGTGCGGGCGGGCCGGCCCTTCGGGCGCCCGCCGCTGCCCACGCCGTTCATCTTCTAGCGAGGCGCAGTCACAGTGAGTCGCTGCGACGTTTCCGCGGAAACGCGCGCGCCGTCCTCCAGCACCGACTGCCCCGGCTGATCCGAGGCAAGACGCACGACGAGGCAGGCGGCCTTGCGACCGCCTGCCTCGCCCACCACGCGCTGCGACTCAGCGCCGGTTGCCGGCCGGCACGTTCCCGCGCCAGCCGCCGGTCTCGCGGCCGCGCGCCTCGATGAACTCCTTGAAGCGCTCGAGGTCGCCCTTCACCCGGCTGGAGACCACGCCCACCGCGTCGCCGACGGTCTCGATCACGCCCTCGGGGTCATAGTCGAGTTGCAGCATGATCCGCGTCCGCGCGTCCCCGATGCGGTGGAAGGTCACCACGCCGGCATTGTCGGCGCCTTCCTCGCTCCGCCAGGCCACGCGATTGTCGGGTGTCTGCTCGGTGATGCGGGCCCTCCACATCTTCTCCTTGCCGCCGACGCTGGCGCGCCAGTGCAGATGGGTGTCGTCGAGCTGCCGGACCTCGAGCACCCCCTCCATGAATCTCGGGAACTCCTCGAACTGGGTCCACTGGTTATAGGCGGTGCGTACGGGCACCTCGACTTCGATGGATTGCTCGATCGTCGCCATGGCTCGGCTCCTTTCTTCTCTCCGGTCGTGTCGCTCACGAACCGAAGGGAGCAAGATCGCTGCCACGCCGCCGGCGACGCCAATCCCCTCCATTCGGAACCGATCGGTTGTGAGGAGGGGCGAGTGACGTGTAAAGGGGCGGATCAGCGGGGAGTCCGGGCCGGGTAGTCCCGTCGCAACGAGTTACTTGCTGGTGGCCAGCGCCACCCCGCCGATGGCCGCGGTCGCGCCGACCAGGTGATACCAGTACACGCGCTCGCCCAGGAAGAGCCACGAGAGGCCGATGACGAGGAAGGGAATCAGGTTCATGAAGATGGCGGCGCGGCCGGCGCCGACCACGCTCACGCCCTTGTAGTACAGCACGTGACCCAGGGTGAGCGGACCCGCCGCGTAGAGAATCACGCCCCAGCCGATGGCGCTCGCCTGCGCGAGGGCGGCCCAGGGCCGCTCGAGCAGCGCCAGCGGGAGCAGCACGACCGCGGAGACCACGTGCGCCCCCGCCTGGAGGGTGAGAATCGGCAGGCGGGAATTGGTGGCCCGGCCCAGGAGGCTATAGGCGATCCAGGCCCACTGCGAGCCCAGGATGATGAGATCCCCCTTGTTGAAGGACAGCGTGCGCAGGATCTCGAGCGAGCCGTGGGACACGGTGAGCAGCACCGCGCCCATGGTCAGCGCGAAGCCGACGTAGTGCCGCTTGGCCAGGGGATCGCCCAGCCAGAGCGCGCCCGCGATAGCGACCAGGACCGGCGCGCCCGCTCCCAGGATGCCGGCATTGATCGGGCTCGTGTACTGGAGCCCCCAGTACCACATGGTGGTGTTGCAGACGAGCCCGGTGAGGGAGATGAGGACGAAGGCCCACTTGTCCGCGCGCGTGGGGCGCGGCAGCGGCCCGTGCATGAGCCGCGCCGCCACCAGGAGCAGCGGCACCGCGAGCACGGCGCGCGCGCTCGTCAGCGTCAGCGGTCCCAGCTCCGCGAGGGCGAGCTTGCCGAAGGGGAAATTGCCGGCCCAGAGGAAGGTGACGCCGAGCAGGATGCTGTAGGCGCGCGCGTGCGTGATGGGGCGAGGTCTCCTGAGAAGGTTCGGCCCTGCCGGGATGGGGCCGACAGGGCCGAGCGCCACTGAGTAGGCGCCTTACTTCTTCTTCTTCTTGGCCGCCTTCTTCTTCGCCATCGTTTCACCCCCTCCCGATCCGCGCGCGTGCGGCGGAGATTGGACAGTTCGGACTCTAAGGGGGTGAAAAAATGGTGTCAAGGAGAAAATACAGGATGAGGGGGTTCGGCCCCCCTCCAGGGCCCATATCTTGGGGGTAGCGACCGGCGCGTCGGGAGGGCTACTCGTCGTCTTCCTGGGCGGTGGAGGGCTTGCGCTCGTCGCGGCGCTTCACGAACTCGCGATTGAGCGGCATCCCCTTCTTGCAGAGGGGACAGGCCTCCGGCGGATACGTCGGGAAGTCGCGGCTCACGAGGCTGAAGATGCTCTTGCCGTCCACGTCGCTGCGCTTGGTGCGGCGCCAGAGGGCGCCGACTCCGATGATCTTGCCGCCGAGGCTCTCCACGAGCTCGGTGAGGAGCCGCACCGTGGCGCCGGAGCTCACGAGGTCTTCCACCACGAGCACCTTGGTTCCCTGGCGGATGAGCCGGTGAAATTCCACCGGCAGGGTCACGCGCCGCTTGCCGCCGCTCACGCCCTTGGTGCCGTACATGACGGTGGGCCGCGAGGGATGCGCCCGCGCCACGCAGTGGGAGAGGATGAGCGCGCCCGGGCCCGTCGAGACCACGACGTCGATGGGCCACGGCGCGAAGTGCTTGGCGATCACGGCGCCCAGCCCTTCCGTGAACGAGGGCTCGGTGGTGACGAGCGTCTTCTCGATGTACTCCGTGGTGTGCTGGCCGGAGGGGAGCAGGATGTGGTCGTTCGCGTGGTAGGCGCCGGTGCGCTTGAGGATCTCGAGGTGAATCTTCTCGCGCACCTCCGCATCCATGGTTTCACTGTCCTTGCGGGGCGGCGGCGGGGTCATCAGGGCTCCTTCCAGAGGGGTTGGCGGTCAGAATGGCAATCGGCGCGCTGCCTTGTCAACCGGAAAGATCAGCAGGTAAACTGGCCCGGCGATGAAGATTCTGGCGCTCGAGTCGGCGACCCTCGCGGGAGGCGCCGCGCTGCTGGACGGAGATCACCTCGTGGGAGAGTCCACGCAATCCATCGCCCTCATGCACTCGGAGCGCATGATGGCGGTGGTGGACCGGCTGATGACCGATTGCGGCTGGTCGCCGAAGGAGCTGGAGGGGCTCGCGGTCTCAATCGGTCCCGGGTCCTTCACCGGGCTCCGCGTGGGGATCGCCACCATCAAGGGCCTGGCCCTGGCGCTGGGACTGCCGGTGGCCGCGGTGCCCACGCTCGACGCGCTGGCCGCGACTTTGCCCTTCGCGGACGCGCCGGTCTGCGCCCTGCTCGACGCTCGCAAGGGCGAGGTGTACTGCTCGCTCTACCGCTGGCGCGAGGGCGAGATGGCCCGCGAGTGGGACTATCTGGCGCTGACGCCGGAAGCGGTGGCGGCGCGACTCACCGCACCGGTGATCGTGCTGGGCGATGGCGTGCCGGCCTGCCGCGCGCAACTGGCTCGGCTGGGCGCCGGCGTGCGCGAGGCTCCGCCCGCGCGCCGGCTGCCCTCGCCGGCCCTCGTGGCCCAGCTCGGCCACGCCGTGCTCGCCGCGGGAGGCGGTCTCGCGGCGGAGGCGGTCACCCCGTTCTATCTGCGGCCGTCCGAGGCCGAGCTCAAGGCGCGGCGCACCGCATGATGCCGGCGCTGGCGCTCGCCCCCATGGCGCTGGAGGATCTCGACGAGGTTCTCGACATCGAGCGCCTGTCGTTCAAGACCCCCTGGTCGCGGGCCGCGTTCCGCTACGAGATCACCCAGAACCGGGTGGCCCGCTGCCTGGTGGTCCGCCTCGATGGGCGGCTGGTCGGATATCTCTGCCTCTGGGAGATCGGCTACGAGATCCACATCACCAATCTGGCCGTGCACCCGGACCGCCGCCGTCAGGGGCTGGCGCGGAGCCTGATCCAGAGCGTGCTCGAGGACGGCCGCGGCCGGGGCGTCACCCTCGCGTTCCTGGAAGTGCGCCCCACCAATGCGGAGGCGCTGGGACTGTACGAGAGCCTGGGTTTCAGCGTGATCGGGCGGCGGAAGGGGTACTACTTCGACACCGGCGAGGACGCCCTCGTCATGGAGACGCGCCTGGCCGGGGCGCGCTCCGACGGAGCGGTCTGATCGCGCGCCCGGCGGGAACTCCGGCGTCTCGTCGTCAGTTAACGGGGAGGTTCATGGGCTACGTCCTTGGTCTGCTTGCTTTGGTAGGGATGGCGCTTGCCGTGACCACCCCGGCGGTCGCCCAGGCTCCCAGCGCCGCGGAGCTGGCCCGGGGGAAGTACGTCTTCGGGGCCACCGGGGGGTGCGGATGTCACACCGCGCCCAAGCAGCCCGTGAATGCGGGCGGCCGCAAGTACGACGGGCCCTTCGGGACCGTCTATTCGACCAATATCACCCCGGATCCGAAGACGGGTATCGGCTCCTGGACGGACGAGCAGATCATCACCGCCATCCGCCTGGGACGCCGCCCCAACGGCGAGCGGCTCCTGCCCGTGCATCCCTTCACCGTCTTCAACGGCATGGCGGAGGGCGACCTCAAGGCCGTGACCGCCTATCTCCGCAGCCTGCCTCCGGTGAACCGGACGAACACGCCCAAGAAGATCACGGTGCCGATGTTCGAGTCGGTGTTCCTGCCCGCGTGGCTGGCCGCCTTCGCGCCGAAGGAGACACCGCCTCCCACCGCGCCCACCGGCGGCATCGCGCGCGGCGAGTACCTCGTGCGGGCGGTGGCCCACTGCGGGGAGTGTCATACTCCCCGGACCATGACCATGGCCACCGACAACTCGCGCTTCCTGGCCGGCAATCCCAAGGGGCCGGAGGACTCCGAGGTCCCGAACATCACGCCCGACAAGGCCACCGGGCTCACGTGGACCGCGGATCAGATCGCGGACTATCTCGGCACCGGGAACAAGCCCGACGGCGACGTGGCGGGGAGCCTGATGTCGGAGGTGATCCACGGGACCACCTCCGGATACAAGGACCTCACCAAGGCGGATCGCCTTGCCATTGCCTACTATCTCAAGTCCATCCCGCCGGTCCAGAACAAGATCGGGAAGTAGCGGCGGCGTGCAGTGCCTTTTAGCCAAGGAGGCGACATGAAGCGACGGGTAATCACCGTGACCCTGGTCGTGGGAAGTCTCGCCGCAGGACTCCTCGCCGGCTGTGCGAGCGGGGACAAGAAGATGGGGATGGGCTCCGGGGACATCGTCGCCGACCGCCAGCGAATCATGAAGCTCAACGGCGCCTCGTGGGCGGATGCGCAGGCCAAGATCAAGGCGGGCAACTTCGAGGCGGTGGCGGTGAATGCCGAGACCATGGCGCTGAACGCCGAGCACATCCCGATGCTCTTCCCCAAGGGTTCTCTCACCGACAAGTCCAAGGCCAAGCCGGAAATCTGGGACAGGTGGAACGAATTCACGGCCGCCGCGAAGGCCATGCAGACCGAGTCCGAGAAGCTGCGTGACGCCGCCCGCGCCAAGAATCAGGCGCAGGTGGAGGCCATCGCGAAGGACTTCGGCCGCAACGCCTGCGGCTCCTGCCACACGCCGTTCCGGGTTCCGCCTCCGCGTCAGGGCTAGGAGGGCGATATGAAGCGACGTGCAATCACCGTGACATTGCTCGTGGGCAGTCTCGCCGCCGGGCTCATCGCCGGCTGCGCGAGCGGGGACAAGAAGATGGCCGGCTCCGGCGACGTCATTGCCGACCGGCAGCAGCTCATGAAGCGGCAGGGGCAGGCCATGACCGACATCAACGCCAAGCTCCGGGCGGGCAATGTCGAGGGGGTCGCGGCCGACGCGGACGTGCTCGCGAGCACCGCCCGGCAGATCCCCAGGCTCTTCCCGCCGGGCTCGACGTCGCCCAAGTCGCGGGCAAAGCCCGAGATCTGGCAGAAGAAGGCGGAGTTCGACGGCTACGCCAGGAGCCTGGAGGACCAGGCGAAGAAGGTGGCCGGGCTGTCGCGGGCGAAAGACCAGGCGGGCACCCAGGCCGCCGTGACCGAGATGGGCCGCACCACGTGCGGGGCGTGCCACAACGCGTTCCGCGGTCCCGAGATCAAGAGCTAACGCTCTCCATCGCGTCATCGGGAGGGCGCTTCGCCCGCGGAGGCGCCCTCCCGCCTTGACAAGCTCCCGTCGCCACCCGATGCTGTTCGGGCCATGAACCCCCTCTACGGCGACCTGCCCTTTCGCGACACCTTCTGGAATGTTCCCGGCTGGGCGCAGATCGCGCTCTACATCGGCGGCGCGCTGGCCGTCGCCGCCTTCGTGTGGGGTGTCGCCCGGCGGGCGCGCATCTGGATGGGCGGCCGCTACGAGATGCGCTGGGACCACCTGCCCACCCGCGTGGGGCTGGTGATCACCCACGGCCTGCTCCAGGCCCGTATCCTCTCGCAGTCCTACCCCGGCATCATGCACGCGACGGTGTTCTGGGGCTTCCTCGCGCTGTTCATGGGCACGGTGCTGGCGACCATCGACTATGACATCACCCTGCCGCTCCTGGGGGTGAAGCTGCTGAAGGGGAGCTTCTACCTCTTCTACGAGCTGGTGCTGGACCTGTTCGGCTTCTTCTTCGTGATAGGGCTCGGCATGGCCTGCTACCGCCGCTTCATCAAGCG
>DASRWT010000031.1:0-3353 GCA_035654455.1 Candidatus Nitrosocosmicus sp.
ATCCCGCGCGAGCGCTGGCGCTTCGCCCGCCTGGTCGAGGGGCGCGTGGTGCCCGACCCGCGCCACATTCACATGGACGGCGGCTTCGAGAAGGGCCGCCTCTATCAGATCACCTATACCGCCGAGGGCGCGCCCGTGCTGGGGCTGTCCATGGCTGCCCTGCGCGACGCGGTGGCCTGGCTCAAGCACGGCGGCATCGCCGAGGGCAATCCCGCTCCCGGCGCGCTCCGCTGGGCGTACGCCTACGGCCGCTCGCAGACGGGACGGCTCCTCCGCACCTTCGTCTACGAGGACCTCAACCTCGACGAGGCGGGGCGGGAGGCGCTCGACGGGATCTTCGCCAATGTCGCGGGCGGAATGCGGGGCGAGTTCAACCAGCGGTTCGGCCAGAACTCGAAGGACCGGAACAACATGATGGCGCACCTGTTCCCCTTCACGGACCAGCCCGCCACCGATCCCGACACGGGGATGAAGGACGCGCTGCACGCGCGGCTCGACGCGCGGGGCAGCCGGCTGCGCGCCTTCTACACCAATACTTCGGCCGAGTACCACCGGGGCGACGCCTCCCTCCTGCACACGGATCCCGACGGCACGCGCGATGAGCCGCATGGCCCCAATGTCCGCATCTATCACTACGCGGGCACCGAGCATGGGCTCGGGGTGTGGCCGCCCAGCCAGGTCCAGATCGCGCCCGCCGACCCGACGGGCGCCGTCGACAAGTCACAGAATCTCCGCGGCGTGGTGGACTACTCCGCGCTGCTCCGCGCCGGCCTCGTCAGCCTCGATCGGTGGGTCACCGAGGGCGTGGAGCCGCCGCCGAGCCGTCACCCGCGGCTCGCGGACCGCACCGCGGTGCCGCCCGACCGGCTCGCCCCCACCTTCGCCCGCATCCCCGGCTCCAGCTATCCGAAGCATCACGCGCGGCCTCGCCGCCTCGACTGGTCCACCCTGCCGCCGCGCCCCGGGCGCGCCTTCGGCTCCCTCGTCTCCGCGGTGGACGCGGACGGCAACGAGGTGGCGGGGATCATCCTGCCCGAGCTGGCGGTGCCGATCGCCACCCACACCGGCTGGACGCTCCGCCACCCCGACATCGGGGGCGCCGAGCAGCTCCTGGTCTTCGCCGGCGCCACGCTGCCGTTCCCGCGCACCCGCGCGGAGCGCGCGCAATCGGGCGACCCGCGCCTCTCCGTCGAGGAGCGCTATGCCTCGCGGGAGGAGTACCTGGCGCAGGTGCGGCAGCAGGCCCGCCTGCTCGTGCAGGCGGGTTACCTCCTGGAAGACGACGTGGACCTGTCGGTGAAGGCCGCCGCGCGCCTCTGGGATCCGTTCCCCGATCCAGACCGCATCCACCGAGGAGAGCCATGACGTCCAACCTGGCCGATCGGTTCCAGACCCTGCACGAGATCGTCAAGGCGGCGAAGCACAACCTGGCCCCCGGCCCCTGGGACTACCTCATGGGCGGCACCGAGACGGAGACCACGCTCCGGCGCAACCGTCAGTCCCTGGATTCCATCGCCTTTCGCCCGCGCGTGCTGCGCGACGTGCGCGGGGTGGACGCAACCTCGACGCTCTTCGGCCGGAAGGTGCGCCTGCCGGTGATGCTGGCCCCCATCGGCTCCATCGAGTCCTTCACGCCGGGCGGCGCCGCCACCGCGGCCGTCGGCTCCGGCGAGTTCGGCGTGCCGCAGATGCTATCCTCCGCGTGCAATCCTGGGCTCGAGGCCACCGCCGCCGCCGCCGACAACTTCCGCATCTTCCAGCTCTACGTGCGGGGCGACGACCAGTTCGTCGACGACTACGTCAAGCGGGCCATCAACCACGGCTACGCGGCGTTCTGCATGACGGTGGACACCGCCATGTACAGCCGGCGTGAGCGCGACATCGCCCGGCGCTTCGTGAAGCCCTGGCGCCAGAACGTCACCGGCGTGGACTACCAGGCGGCGCTGTCCTGGGACCAGGTGAAGCGGTTCAAGGACCGGCACTCGATCCCCCTCATCCTGAAGGGCATCGCCACCGCGGAGGACGCCGGGCTCGCGGTCGAGCACGGGGTGGACGGCGTCTACGTCTCCAATCACGGCGGTCGCCAGCTCGACCACGGCGCCGGCAGCACCGAGGTGCTCCCCGAGGTGGTGGCGGCGGTGGCGGGCCGGGCCACTGTCCTCGTTGACGGCGGCTATGCGCGCGGCAGCGACATCGTGAAGGCGATGGCGCTCGGTGCGCAGGTGGTGGGCCTCGGGCGGCTGGCGTGCTGCGGGCTCGCCGCCGCCGGCGCCCCCGGCCTCGTGCGTGTGCTCGAGCTGCTGGAGGACGAGGTGCGCATCTGTCTCGGCCTGCTCGGCGTCACCCGCCTCGCCGCCCTCGACAAGACCTATCTTCGCGCGGCCGCTCCGGTCACCGCCCCTCACGTCACCAGCGCCTTCCCGCTCATCGGGGAAGGCTACTAAGGAGAGCGCTCCCATGCCCGACAAGGCCCAGCTCGCCGTCTTCCACGGAACCGGCACTCCGTTCGAGATCCGCGAGTATCCCGTGCCCGAGCCGGAGCCGGGCGCCCTCCTGGTCAAGATCGCCCTCGCCAATGTCTGCGGCTCCGACATGCACTACTGGCGCGGTGAGCAGGACTACAAGAAGATGGGCCGGCCGCTCCCGCTCAATACCGGCCACGAGCACGTGGGCACGGTGGCCAAGCTCGGTCCCGGCGTCACCGCGGATTCCGCCGGGCAGCCGCTCAAGGTCGGCGACCGGGTGCTGTACCGCTACTTCTTCCCCTGCGGCCGCTGCAAGGCGTGTCTGCGCCGGCAGTTCAAGTCCTGTCCGGTGCGGCAGGCCAACTGGCTCGTCTCCTGCGAGGTGTGGCCGCATTTCCAGGGCGGCTTCGGCCAGTACTTCTACCTCCGGCCCAATCATGCCGTGTTCAAGCTGGGCGACGAGATCACGGACGAGATGGCGGCGGGCATCAACTGCGCCTATACGCAGGTCTACGCGGGGCTCGACATCGCCGGGCTCAAGGCGGGGCAGACGGTGGTGGTCCAGGGCGCGGGCGGGCTGGGGGTCTACGCGTGCGCGGTGGCGCGCGAGATGGGCGCCAGCCAGGTGGTGGTGATCGACGGGGTGGACGAGCGGCTCGAGCTGGCGAAGAAGTTCGGCGCCACCGACGTGGTGGACCTCCGCCGGGACTCCTCTCCCAGCGACCGCATCACGCGCGTGAAGCAGCTCACCGACGGCTGGGGCGGCGACGTGGTGCTGGAGCTGGTGGGCCATCCCGGCGTGGTGGACGAAGGCCTGCGGATGACCGCCCCCGAGGGAACGTATCTCGAGGTGGGGAACATCAACGTGGGCTGGAAGGCGGAGTTCGA
>DASRWT010000032.1:0-32628 GCA_035654455.1 Candidatus Nitrosocosmicus sp.
GACGCGTTCCGGCGCATGAAGCGGCAGCTCGATCTGCATGCGGCCCGCCGGCGCGGGCTGGACGGTGACGGGCAGGAGGCGACCGGTGGCTAAGAAGCTCAGGGTCACGCTGGTGAAGAGCATCATCGGGCTGAGCCCCAAGCAGGAGGCGACCGTGCGCGCGCTGGGGCTCCGCCACATCCGGCAGACGGTGGAGCACGACGACACCCCCACCATCCAGGGGATGATCAAGGCGGTGACGTTCGCTCTCAAGGTGGAGGCGGCATGAGGATCGAGGACCTCCGGCCCGCGCCGGGCTCGACGAAGAAGCGGAAGCGCATCGGCCGCGGCCCCGGCTCGGGTCACGGCAAGACGTCGGGGAAGGGGCACAAGGGCCAGAAGGCCCGCTCCGGGGGCGGCGTGCGTCCCGGATTCGAGGGCGGACAGATGCCGCTGTACCGGCGGCTGCCCAAGCGCGGCTTCCTGCCTTTCGGGGGCAAGACCGAGTACGCCATCGTGAACGTCAGCGAGCTGGCGGCGCGCTTCGGCGCCGGCAGCGTGGTGGACCCGGAAAGCCTGCTCCAGGCGCGCCTCATCAAGAAGTCCGATCGCGGCCGCGTGAAGGTGCTGGGCGACGGCGAGGTGGGGCATGCGCTCACCGTGCGCGCCCACAAGGTCAGCGAGTCGGCCCGGAAGAAGGTCGAGGCCGCGGGCGGGCGGGTCGAGGTCCTGGCCTGATGTTCGAAAGCCTCCAGAGCTTCCGGAACATCTTCAAGATTCCGGAGCTCAAGCGCCGCGTCCTGGTGACGCTCGGCCTGCTCGCCGCGTATCGGCTCGGCGCCCACGTCCCCACCCCCGGCATCGACGGGGCCTCCCTGGCCCAGTTCTTCAATCAGGTCCAGGGCACCCTGCTCGGCATGGTGGATCTCTTCTCGGGCGGCAACCTCCGGCGCCTCACCGTGTTCGCGCTGGGGATCATGCCGTACATCTCCGCGTCCATCATCCTCCAGCTCCTCACGGTGGTGATCCCGGCCCTGGAGCGCCTGGCCAAGGAAGGGGAGGCGGGGAAGAAGAAGATCACCCAGTACACCCGCTACGGCACCATCGTGCTGTCGCTGGTGCAGGCCTTCGGAATCGCGGTGGGCCTCGAGAGCATGCGCAGCCCGGGCGGCGCCGCCATCGTGCCGGATCCGGGCTGGGGCTTCCGGCTCATCACCATGATCACGCTGACCACCGGCACCGCGCTGATCATGTGGCTGGGCGAGCAGATCTCCGAGAAGGGGATCGGCAACGGGATCTCGCTCATCATCTTCGCCGGCATCGTGGTTCGCCTGCCCTCGGCCATCGCCTCCTCGTTCACCCTCATCCGGACCGGCGAGCTCAAGCTCTTCGTGTTCCTGGGGCTGCTCCTCATGATGCTGGCGGTCACCGCCGCCGTGATCGTGATGCAGGAGGGGCAACGAAAGATACCTGTGCAATACGCCAAGCGGGTGGTGGGCCGGCGCGTCTACGGGGGGCAGTCCACCCACATTCCGCTGCGCATCAACACCGCCGGCGTCATCCCGGTGATCTTCGCCTCCTCCCTGATCCTCTTCCCCGCCACGCTGACGCGCTTCATCAGCCATCCGTGGATGCAGGTCATCTCGGAGTCGCTGTCGCCCGGGCACATCACCTACACCGTGCTGTACTGCGGGCTCATCATCTTCTTCGCCTATTTCTACACCGCCATCGTCTTCAACCCCATCGACCTCGCCGACAACATGAAGAAGTACGGGGGCTTCATCCCCGGGGTGCGGCCGGGCAAGAAGACGGCGGAGTACATCGACCGGACCCTCACCCGCATCACCCTGCCGGGCGCGATCTTCCTCGCCCTCATCTCGGTGCTGCCGGACTTCCTCATCCGGTGGTTCAACACGCCCTTCTACTTCGGGGGCACCAGCCTCCTCATCGTGGTGGGGGTGGCGCTGGACACCGTGCGGCAGATGGAGTCCCACCTCCTCATGCGGAACTACGAAGGCTTCCTCCGCAAGAAGGCGCGGGCGTGAGCACGCGGGTCATCTTTCTCGGGGCCCCCGGCGCCGGCAAGGGCACCCAGGCGCGCGGCCTCGCCGCGGAGTGGGGGGTGCCCCAGGTGGCCACCGGCGACATGCTGCGCGAGTCGGCGGCGGCCAAGACGACGCTCGGGCTGGAGGCCAAGCGCTACATGGACTCCGGGGCCCTGGTGCCCGACGAGGTGGTGATCGGGCTCGTGGAGGAGCGGCTCGCCCGCCCCGATGCGCGCTCCGGCTTCGTGCTGGACGGGTTCCCGCGCACCGTGGCCCAGGCGCAGGCGCTGGACGCCATGCTGACGGCGCGGGGGATGTCGCTCGACCGGGTGGTGTTCCTCGACGTCTCCCGCGCCGAGCTGCTGCGCCGGCTCACCGGGCGGCGGGTCTGCCGGCAGTGCGGCACCGCCTTTCACGTGGTCTCGGCGCCGCCGCGGGAGGCGGATCGCTGCGACAAGTGCGGGGGCGAGCTGTACCAGCGCGCCGACGACTCGAGCGACGCGGTGGCCACCCGGCTCGACGTATACGAGAAGCAGACGGCGCCGCTGCTCGCGTACTACCGCGACCGGGGCCTTCTCGCCGGGGTGGGGGGCGAGGGCGCCATGGACCGCGTGGCGAGCGATATCCGGAAGGCGATCGGGCGGACGGTGACGGCATGATCATGCTCAAGTCCGCCCGCGAGCTCGCGCACATGCGCGCGGCAGGGCTCATCCTGGCGGAGGTGAAGGACCGGCTGCGCGCCCAGGTGCGCCCCGGAATCTCCACCAAGGACATCGACGTCGACGTGGAGGCCTATATCGTCTCCAGGGGCGCCAAGTCCGCCTTCAAGGGCTATCGGGGCTTTCCCGCCACGGTGTGCACCTCCATCAACGAGGAGATCGTACACGGCATCCCGTCCGCCAAGCGAAAGCTGGCCGAGGGCGACATCATCGGGCTCGACCTGGGCTGCATCGTGGAAGGCTATTACGCCGACTGCGCCATCACCCTGGCGGTGGGGCCGGTGCCGCCGCGGGTACAGGAGCTGCTGGACGTCACCCGGGAGAGCCTCGACAAGGCCATCGTCCAGTGCCGGGCCGGCAACCGGCTGGGCGACATCTCCCACGCGGTGCAGAGCCACTGCGAGAGCCACGGCTTCGGGGTGGTGCGCGCCTTCGTGGGGCACGGCATCGGCCGCCAGCTTCACGAGGATCCGCAGGTGCCGAATTTCGGGGAGGCGGGGCGCGGGACCGTCCTCAAGCCGGGGATGGTGCTCGCCATCGAGCCCATGATCACTTTGGGCTCGTGGGAGGTGCGCATCCTCGAGGACCGCTGGACCGCCGTCACCGAGGACGGCAGCCTCGCCGCCCATTTCGAGGACACCATCGCCATCACCGAGGAGGGCCCCGAGGTCCTCACCCGGCTCGAGACCAAGGCCTAGGAGGTCCGGTGCCGAAGGAAGACGCGATCGAGGTCGAGGGTACGGTGGTGGAGCCGCTTCCAAACGCGATGTTCCGCGTCGAGCTGGAGAACGGGCACAAGGTGCTCGCGCACGTCTCGGGCAAGATGCGGATGAATTTCATCCGGATCCTTCCCGGGGACAAGGTCAAGGTGGAGCTGTCCCCCTACGACTTGACCCGCGGCCGGATCACGTACCGGTTCAAATAGCCGCGAAAGAGGAAATCGAGACCGTCATGAAAGTGAAGCCGTCGGTAAAGGTTCGCTGTGAGAACTGCAAGATCGTGCGCCGTCACGGGATCGTGCACGTGATCTGCAAGAACCCGCGCCACAAGCAGCGTCAGGGGTAAGGAGCCGATATGGCACGCATCGCCGGAGTCGACCTGCCGCGTGAGAAGCGCGGCCTCATCGCCGTCCAGTACATCTACGGGATCGGTATCCCGTCGGCCAAGCGGATCATGGCCGACGCGCGCGTGGACGGAAACAAGCGCGTGAAGTCGTGGACCGACGACGAGACCGGCCGCGTCCGGGACATCATCGAGCGCGAGTACAAGGTCGAGGGCGACCTGCGCCGCGAAGTGGCCATGAACGTGAAGCGCCTGATGGACATCGGCTCCTACCGCGGCATCCGTCACCGCAAGGGCCTGCCCGTCCGCGGCCAGCGCACCCACACCAACGCGCGCACGCGCAAGGGCAAGAGCAAGGGCGTGATGGTCAAGAAGAAGCCCGTGGCCGCCGCCCCCGCCGCCCCCGCGGCGCCCGCCGCGGCGCGGAAGTAAGGAGCCAGCGACATGGCCGACACGCCAGAAGAGAAGCCGGCGGCGCCCCGCAAGGGCGGCCGCAAGCGCGAGCGCAAGGAGGTCCGCGTGGGCATCGCCCACGTGCAGGCCACCTTCAACAACACCATCGTCACCTTGACCGACAAGACCGGCAACGTCGTCTCCTGGGCGAGCGCGGGCAGCGTGGGCTTCAAGGGCTCCCGCAAGAGCACGCCCTTCGCCGCCCAGACCGCCGCGGAGAACGCCGCGCGGAAGGCGATGGAGCTCGGCCTCAAGTCGGTGGAGGTCTGCGTCAAGGGCCCCGGCGCCGGCCGCGAGGCGGCCATCCGCGCGCTGCAGGCGGTGGGGCTCGAGGTGACTGCGATCCGAGACGTGACCCCGATCCCGCACAACGGCTGCCGGCCGCCGAAGCGGCGACGGGTTTAGGGAGGAGAACGTGGCGAGATATCGAGAGGCGGTCTGCCGGCAGTGCCGGCGCGAGGGGATCAAGCTCTTCCTCAAGGGCGCGCGCTGCTTCGGCGAGAAGTGCGCGATCGAGCGGCGGAACTATCCCCCCGGCCAGCACGGGCTGTCGCGGACCAAGCTGACCAACTACGGCATCCAGCTCCGGGAGAAGCAGAAGGCCAAGCACATCTACGGAGTGCTGGAGACGCAGTTCCGCCGCTACTTCGCGCGCGCCGAGCGCGAGAAGGGCATCACCGGCGAGAACCTGCTCAAGCTTCTCGAGCGCCGGCTCGACAATGTGGTGTTCCGCCTCGGGATGGCGGCCTCCCGCCGCGAGGCGCGGCAGATGGTGGCCCACGGGCATATCCAGGTCAACGCCCGCAAGGTGTCGGTGCCGTCCTACATCGTCCGGGTGGGGGAGACGGTGCAGCTTCGCGCCAGCTCCAAGATGCAGGAGCGGGTGGTCGACAATATCGGCGCGGGCCGGTCGGCGGTGCCGGCCTGGCTCGACCTGGACATCAATCAAAAGAAGGGGACGGTGCGCGGTCTTCCGGTCCGCGAGGACATCCAGATCCCCGTGCAGGAGCAGCTGATCGTCGAGCTGTTCTCAAAGTAGGAGATCATGGCCAGGATTCCGTTTCAGAAGCCGAGACACATCGAGTGGGAGATCAACACCGATCGCTATGCGCGGCTGGTGGCGGAGCCGTTCGAGAAGGGCTATGCGCTCACGGTGGGGAACTCCCTGCGGCGCACCCTGCTCAGCATCATCCCCGGCGCGGCGGTGGCGTGGGTGCGCATCGCGGGCGCGCGGGACGCGGAGTCGAAGATTCCCGGGGTGCAGGAGGAGACTGCCGACGTGCTCCTGAACCTGCGCAAGCTCGCCGTCAATGTGCCGTCCGGTGAGCCCACCACCACCCGGATCGAGGTCAAGGGTCCGCGCCAGGTGACCGGCGCCGACGTCTCCGAGGCGAGCGGGATCGAGGTGCTCAACCCCGAGATCCCCATCGCCACCCTCGACGCGGGGGCGTCGCTCTCCATCGAGCTCGGGGTCAATATCGGGCGCGGCTACGTGAACGCGGGCGGGCACAGCGCGGGCAGCGTTCCCGCGGGGGCCATCCCCATGGACGCCGCCTTCTCGCCCATCCAGCGCGTCTCCTATAACGTGGAGAACTCGCGGCTGGGCAAGATCACCGACTACGAGCGGCTCATCATCGAGGTGTGGACCAACGGCGCGGTGTCGCCGGACGAGGCCCTCACCAAGGCCGCCGGCTACATGCGCGATCACTTCGCCCTCCTCGCGCCCGAGGGCGGGCCGGAAGAGGACGAGGAAGTGGAGGCGGAAGGGGAGGGCTTCCTCCAGGAGAGCCTGTCCAAGGTGCTCGAGGAGCTGCCGTTGCCGGCGCGCGCCATCAACGCGCTTCGCAACGCCGAGATCCTCACCGTGGCCGACCTGGTCCAGAAGACCGACGCCGACCTCGAGAACGTGAAGAACCTCGGTGAGAAGTCCATCGACGAGATCAAGACCGCCCTCGCCAGCCTGGGCCTGTCGCTGGGGATGCGGATCGACCCCAACGTGCTGGGGGCGCTCGGGCGCGGAGGCGCGAAATGAGGCACGGCAGGGCGAACTACAAGCTCGGGCGGATCACCCAGCACCGCTGGGCGCTGTTTCGCAACCTGCTGGTGGCGCTCTTCCGCCACGAGCGCATCATGACCACCGAGGCCAAGGCCAAGGCGGTGCGCGGGCTCGCCGACCAGATGGTGACGCTCGCCAAGCGCGAGAACCTCCACGCCAAGCGCCAGGTGCTGGCCATGGTTCCCGACGAGACGGTGGTGAAGAAGCTCTTCGACACCATCGCGGCGCGGTTCTCGGACCGGAACGGCGGCTATACCCGGATCATCCATGCCGGCACGCGCCCGGGCGATCGCGCCCCCATGGTCGTGCTCGAGCTGGTGGACCGGCCCGAGGCGCCCAAGGAGAAGGGGAAGAAGGACGCCAAGGCCGAGAAGACGCCCAAGGCCGACAAGGGTGAGGCTGCGGCGGGCGCGCGCAAGGGACGGAAGAAGAAGGCGGCCGCCGCCGCCGGCTAGGCGGCGGGCTACGCGTCGATCGCTACCCAGGGGCGGCTCCGGCCGCCCCTTTGGCTTTTCGTCACCGTGGCAAGCGGGAGGGCGCGATATGAAGCTCAAGGACCGGGTGGCGCTGGTAACGGGTGGCGGGTCGGGCATCGGGCGCGCCACCGCCCTGCTCTTCGCGGAGGAGGGCGCGCAGGTGGTGGTCAACGATCTTCACCTCGCGGCCGCCGAGAAGACCGTCCAGGAGATGGGCGCGGCGGGCGCCCGCGCCGCCGCGCTCGCCGCCGACGTGTCCGACAGCGGGCAAGTGCGCGCGATGTTCGCGGAGGTGGACCGCCGCTACGGATCGCTCGACATCCTGGTGAACAATGCCGGCATCGCCTATGGGCCGGGGGAGGACCTCGAGGCACGGCGCCAGCAGTCGGACGCGCGCATCATGGAGATGGTGAGCGGGCAGGGGATACAGTCCCACTGGGACGTGACCCAGGAGATGAGCGACGAGGCCTGGCACCGTGTCATCGGGGTGCACCTCAACGGGACCTTCTTCTGCACGCGCGAGGCGCTCAAGCTCATGAGCCGCCGCAACCGGGGCGCCATCGTCAACCTCTCGAGCGTGGCCGCGCTGATGGGGCTCGAAACGGTCCCCCACTACTCGGCGGCCAAGGGCGGCATCCTCGCCTTGACCCGGGCGGTGGCCCGCGAGGTGGGCTCGCGGGGCATTCGCGTCAATGCCATCTGCCCGGGCTTCATCGACACCCCCATGACCCAGACGATCTCGCCGCTCTCGCGCAAGGCGGTGCTGTCCCGCACCCCGCTCGGCCGGCTCGCCGAGCCGCGGGAAGTGGCCGCCACCGCGCTCTTCCTCGTTTCCGACGACGCCTCGTTCTTCACCGGCCAGTGGCTGTCGCCGAACGGCGGCCTCTTCATTGGTTGAAGCGGGGAGGGTCGTGGCTAGAGGTTCAGGACGGCGATGCCCGCCACGGTGAGGAGCGTGCCCAGCGCTCCCGAGACCGTCATGCGCTCTCCCAGATAGAGCGCTCCCAGCGGGATGGCGAACATGGGCGCGGTGGCCGAGAGCACGGTGGCGACGCCGACGCCGGCATGCTTCACGCCCATCACGAACAGCACCGAGCTCACCGCGGTGAGGGCGGCGAGCACCGCCAGCGCTTTCCCGGTGTCGGGCGTGGCGGTTCGCACCGCGCCCACGGCGCCCCGCGCCCAGGGAGTGGCGAGGAGCACCAGACCCACCACCGGCAGCCGGAGCGCCTGGGCGGTGGTGGAATCCACGGCGTGCAGCGCGGGCTTGAGCATGATGGCCGAGACCGCCCATGCCACCGAGGCGAGCGTGGCGGCGCCCAGCCCGAGCCAGAGCCGGTTCGGCTCGTCGGGATCGATCTGACGATTGCCGACGATGATGGCGAGACCGCCCAGGGTGAGCACGGAGCCCAGCAGGAGCGCCGGCGTGAGAGGCTCCCCCAGCAGCGGCGCCGCCAGGAGAGCGGCGAGCAGCGGGTAGGTCATCGAGGCCGTCATCGCCCGCGCCAGTCCCAGGAATCGCGTGCTCTCGAAGAACACGGTGTCGCCCAGGCAGCCGGCGACGATGACCGACGAGGTCAAGAGGAAGAAGTCGTAGCCCGTGATCGCGCGAAAGGGGGCGGTGCCCGCGGTGGCGAGCACCCAGGCCAGGAGCAGCACGCCCCCGCCGGCGGCGCGGATGGCATTGATGGTGGCCGAGTTGAAGGTGCCGGCGAGACGCCGGACGAGCAGGCTGACCAGCGCCCAGGTGCCGGCGGAGAGGAGCGCGCACACGGCCCCGACGCTGGATTCCGAGAAGGCGCTCATCGACCGGCTGTTACCCTAGCAGAAACCGGGCCGGTCACGAAGGATGCGGATGGAGCGGGAACCCGGAGGACCCGGGACGGGTTCTGGTCCCGGCTGGACCTACGAAGCAACTCTTGCAAGGAGGCGCCCATGAAGCGTCCATTCACGCTGCTCGGCGGGTTGACCCTCACGGCGGCTGCCGTCGGAGGCCTCGTCCTGGGCGCCCCGCGCACTGATGCCGGGGCCGACAAGATCGCGTTCCCGTCCGGCTACAAGGACGGCGTCCTTTACACCATCGCCGATCGCCACGACGTCAAGCAGTACCGCGAGCTCTATGTGAGCCCGGCCGCGGCCGTCCAGGCGGCCAAGAACGGCAAGCCCCTGCCGCGCGGTACCGTGCTCACCCTGGTCCAGTTCAAGGCCCAGGTGGACGCTCAGGGCGCTCTCCTCCGGGACGCCAAGGGGCGCTTTCTCAAGGGGGATCTCATCGCCTACACGGTGATGGAGAAGCGCGAGGGATGGGGCGCGGAGTATCCCGACGACATCCGCAACGGGGAGTGGGAGTACGCGGCCTTCGGCGCCGACGGGAAGCTCAACGAGAAGGCCAACTACAAGGCGTGCTTCCAGTGCCACAAGCCCCACGACGAGAAGGACTTCGTGATCTCCTATCCCGCCCTGGCCGGCCAGACCCAGGTGGCGAGCGCGATGCCCATGGTCCCCGGCGCCACCACCGTGAACATCGCGGGCTTCGTGTTCGCGCCCGGCGGTCTCACCGTGGAGCCGGGCAAGGCGATCACCTGGGTCAACACGGACGACTCGCCGCACCAGGTCACCGTGCAGGGCACCAACCTCAAGACCGAGTTCCTGCTCAAGGGCCAGCGCGCCACGCTGACCTTTCCGACCGAAGGCGTCTTCAGCTACAACTGCGCGCTCCACCCCAACATGAAGGGCTCGGTCGAGGTGAAGAAGTAGCGGCACCGACGCCACGGCGCCCGGGACGGCAGGCTTCGTCCCGGGCGCCACGCCCTCCGGCTACTTGAGATTGGCCGCGAAGTGGGCGAGCGTCCGCTTCCAGGCATCTTCCGCCGACGCCTTGTCGTAGACGTCGGGGCGCTCGTCGTTGAAGAAGCCGTGGTCCACCTTGGGGTAGATGTGGATGGACACGGGCTTCCCGGCCTTCTTGATCGCTGCCTCCACCCCGCGCGCGGTGTCGGGCGTCACGAAGCCGTCCTTCTCCGCGAAGAGCCCGAGCACGGGACCGGCCAGCTTGGCGTAGTCGGGCTTCACGTTGGGATGGATGCCATAGAAGTCCACCACCGCGCCGATGCTGGCATTGGTGGTGCCCGCGAACAGCGCGAGCTGGCCGCCCATGCAGAAGCCCACCGCGCCCAGCTTGGCCGTCGAGGAGTGGCCGGCCAGGAACTTGGCCGCACCCGCCAGGTCCTTCTCCGCCTGCCCGATATTGAGCGCCATGAAGAGCTTGCCGGCCCCGTCGGGCTCGTTCGCCGTCTTGCCGTGGTACATGTCGGGGGCGAGGGCGGAATAGCCGGCGGCCGCGAAGCGGTCGCAGACCTTCTTGATATGGCCCACCAGGCCCCACCACTCCTGGATCACGAGCACGCCCGGGCCCTTGCCGGCCGCGGGGGTCGCCAGATATCCATTGGCCGTGCTGCCATTGCTGGGAAACTCCACCATCCGTCCGGCCATCGCGTTGCTCCTCCCTTCCGGTTGACTGCGGTTGACTAAGCCGGCGCCGGCGGATCGATGCGGACCCGCAGGATGCGGCGCTCGTCGGCCTCCAGCACGGTGAAGGTGTAGCGGTTCACCTGGAACACTTCCCCCACCGCGGGAATACGGTTGACGGTGGACAGCACCAGCCCCGCCACCGTCTCGAAGTCGCCCTTGGGCAGCTCCCAGTCCAGCGAGCCGTTGAGCTCGTCGATGCTCACCCGCCCCGCCACCCGGTAGCTGCCGTCGGGCAGCCGCTCCACCGTGGCGGGGGTGCGGTCGTGCTCGTCCTCGATCTCACCCACGATCTGCTCGAGGATGTCCTCGATGGTGACGATGCCCACCGCACCGCCGTACTCGTCCACCACCACCGCGAGCTGGATGCGGCCCTTCTGCATCTCGCGGAGGAGGGCGTCGATGCGCTTGGTCTCCGGGGCATAGGTGGCGGGCCGCATGATGGAGCGGAGGTCGGGCGCCTGCGCTCCCCGCCGGAGAAGATCCATGGCGGTGACGAACCCGATCAGATTGAACACCCGGTCCGTGAACAGCGGGAGGCGCGAGAAGCCGCGCTCGGCGACGAGGCGCACCGCGTCGTCGGGATGGGCGGTGGCGGGCAGGGCGACCACGTCCACCAGGGGCACCATGATCTCGCGCACCGTCTTCTCGCCGAGGTCGAAGATCTTGTCGATCATCTCCGCCTCGGACACCGTCACGTCGGCTTCCTCGGGTTCCATCTGAAGAAGCAGCTTGAGCTCCTCGCGGGAGACGAATTGCCGCGTGCTCGAGGGCGTGCGCCCGAACAGGCTCAGCGCCTTGCCCACCACCGCGTTGGCCCCCCAGGTGAAGGGGGTCAGCACCAGGCTCAGGAACTCGATGACGCGGAAGAGGGACCGGATGAGCGCGGTGGCCCACTCCCGCGCCACCGCCTTGGGAATCACCTCGCCGAGGACGAGCATGACCGGGGTGAGCGCGGCGGTGACCGCCACCGCCGACCACGAGCCCAGCGCGGGCAGGAGCGCCCAGGTCGCCACCGAGGACGCGGTGATGTGGGCGATGGTGACGCCCATCATGCAGGTGGCCAGCACCCGCTCGGGCCGGCGGAAGGCCTCCAGGTAGCGCGCGGCGGTCTGGCTGCCCTCCTCCGCGAGGTGGCGGAGACGCACGCGGTTGGCGGCGATGAAGGCCATCTCCGACGCGGAGAAGAGCGCGGTGAGGGCCAGCGCGCCGAGGATGATCCAGACGTAGACCACTACTCCGCCTCCGTCCGCGCGGGCGGGGTCTTGAGGGTGACCAGCACCTCCACCACCCGCGTCCGTTCCACCTTCTCCACCGTGACCACCGCGTCCGGGGTCTCCGCGCGCTCGCCCTTGTTGGGCACGCGCCCGAAGAGGTCGAGCGCCCAGCCGCCCACCGTGTCGTAGGATTCGCTGGAGACCGCGAGGCCGGTGACGGCGTTGAGTCCGTCGATGCTGAGCTTGCCGGAAACGCGGAAGACGCCCTCGCCGAGCGGCTGGACCAGGCGCTCCTCCTCGTCGAACTCGTCGCGAATCTCCCCCACCAGCTCCTCGAGCAGGTCCTCGAGGGTGACCAGCCCCGCGGTACCCCCGAACTCGTCCACCACCACCGCCAGGTGAAGCTTCTTCGCCTGGAACTCGCGCAGGAGCGCGTCCGCCCGCTTGGACTCGGGCACGAAGTAGGGCGGATGGAGGAAGCCGCGGAGGTCGAAGTCGGGCGGCAGGCCGTGGAGGTGGGGGAGAAGCTCCTTGGTGTAGAGCACCCCCACGATCTGATCCACGGTGGCTTCGTATACCGGCACGCGCGAGTGCAGGTTTTCCCGGAGCAGGAACAGGATCTGCTGGCGCGGCGTCGCCACGTCCAGGCAGAACATGTCGGGGCGGGGCACCATCACCTCGCGCACCGAGGTGTCCTCCAGCTCGAACACGCGATGGATCATCTCGCGCTCGGTCCGCTCCACCACCCCCTCGCGCGCGCCCACGTCCACCAGGGTCCTCAGCTCGTCCTCGGTGATCTCGGGCTCGTCCCCGCGACGCTCGGAGCCCACCAGGCGCAGGGTGAGCGCGGTGAAGCCGCCGAGGAGAATGCGCACGGGGGCGACCAGGCGCGACAGCCACATCACCGGCCGGTTCACCCACGCGGTGAAGCGCTCCGGATGCTCGACGGCGAGGGTCATGGGGAGCACCTCGCCGAACACCGACAGCAGGAAGACCATGGCGATGATGGCGATGGGCAGGCCCGCCGGTCCCAGCAATTGCTCGGCGATGGCGGCGGCGAGGGCGGAGGCGCCGATATTGATGAGGGTGATGCCCACCAGCAAGGTTACCAGCAGCTCGTGCGGCTCCCGGAGGAGAGGGGCCAGGGGATCGGCCTCGGCGCTCTGCGCCTCGGCCAGCCGCTTGAGCCGTGAGCGGCCCAGGGAGAAGTAGGCGGCCTCGGCGCCGGTGAGGACCGCCGAGCAGAGCACGAGGAGGACGAGGAAGCCGAGCTGGAGGAGCAGGAGATTATCCACGGAAGTGCTCGAAGCCGGCGGGCAGGGCCACCGGATTTCCGTCGGCGTCGAGCCACACGATGCCGGACTTCCCGGCCTCGATCTCCCCGATCACGGTGAGGGGCGTGCCGGTGCTCTTCCGGAAGGCGGTGGACAGCCGCTCCACCTCCGCGGGATCGCAGGTGAGCAGGAGCTCGTAGTCCTCGCCGCCGGAGGTCGCCCACTGCACGGGGTCGTGGCCGAGCGCGCGCGCGGCCGCCTCGGCGCCGGAGGCGATCGGGACCAGGTCCAGGGCCACGCGCGCTCCCACCGCCGACTCGCGGCAGATATGCCCCAGGTCGGTGGCGAGGCCGTCCGAGCAGTCGAGCATCGCGTGCACGGCGGGCGCGGCGCCCAGCCACCGGCCTTCCGCCACCCGCGCGCGGGGGCGGAGATGCGCGCTCGCCACCTCGTCCACCAAGGCGTCGGGCAGGCCGTGTCGCCGCGCCTCGTCCGCCCCCATCTCGAGCAGGGTAAGGCCCGCCGCCGAGCGGCCCAGGGCGCCGGTGACGGCGACGGCGTCGCCCGCGCGCGCGGTGGAGCGCAGCTGCGGCCGCCCCGGATGCTCGCCGAGCAGGGTCACGTTGATGAACCAGCCGCGAGGGGACTGAGAGGTGTCGCCGCCCACCACGGTGACTCCGTGGGGCGAGGCCGCCTCGCGCAGGCCGCCGTAGAAACGCTCCACGTCGGCGGCGGGCGTGTCCCCGGGCACGGCGAGCCCGATGAGCGCCCAGCGGGGGATGCCGCCCATGGCCGCGATGTCCGAGAGGTTCACCGCCATTGCCTTCCAGCCGATGTCGGCGGGCGTCGCCCAGGCGCGCCGGAAGTGCACG
Source organism: Candidatus Nitrosocosmicus sp. (assembly GCA_035654455.1). Taxonomy (GTDB): domain Bacteria; phylum Methylomirabilota; class Methylomirabilia; order Rokubacteriales; family CSP1-6; genus DASRWT01. The sequence continues at coordinate 13,682 of DASRWT010000032.1, forward strand.
TCCTCGATCACGAGGTCGGTGGTGGCGAGGAGCGAGGAGCCGGGAGTCACCGAGAGCACGGCGGCGTCGTCTCCGATGCCCACCGGAACGCCGGCGGCGGGCGCGCCTCCGCCGCCTTCGCGGATGCGGCGGATCAGTTCCAGCTCGCCCAGCTCGCGCACGCTCACCGGATCACCCGCGGAGGGTGAGAAGGGAGGTGACGACTTGGAGGCTCCGGACCGCCCATCACCGCTGGGCGACGGGAACCATGCCCAGGAAATTGCGGAGCAGGGCCTTGCCCTCGGTGGTGAGGATGGACTCGGGGTGGAACTGCACGCCCTCCACGGGGTAGCGGCGATGGCGCAGCCCCATGATCTCCCCGTCCTCGGCGCGGGCGGAGATCTCGAGATCGGCGGGGAAGCCCTCCCGCAGCACCACCAGCGAGTGATAGCGAGTGGCCTCGAATCCCGCCGAGAGGCCGGCGAAGACGCCGCGCCCGTCGTGCTGGATGCGCGAGGTCTTCCCGTGCATCTGCACCGGCGCCCGCGTCACCGTGCCCCCGAAGGCCTGGCCAATGGCCTGATGGCCCAGGCAGACGCCGAGGATGGGCGTGGCCGCGTGCAGCCGCTCGATGAGAGGCAGGGTGATGCCGGCGCCGGTGGGATGGCCGGGGCCGGGGGAGATGACCACCCCGTCGGGCGCCATCGCCAGCACGTCCTCCACCGTCAGCGCATCGTTGCGCGCCACCTCGACGTCGGCGCCCAGCTCGCCCAGATACTGCACGAGGTTGTAGGTGAAGGAATCGTAGTTGTCGAGGACGAAGATCATCGTCCCGTCTCCTGGGCCGCGGTGCGGAGGGCCAGGATCATGCCCCGAGACTTCGAGCAGGTCTCCAGCCACTCCGTCTTGGGATCGGAGTCGGCCACGATCCCCGCGCCCACCTGGATGGAGGCGCGGCGCCCGTCGCACACCACGGTGCGGATGGTGATGCAGGAGTCCATGTTCCCGGAGTAAGAGATATAACCCACCGCCCCTCCGTAGGGCCCGCGACGCGTGGGTTCCATCTCCTCGATGATCTCCATCGCCCGTACCTTGGGCGCGCCGGAGAGCGTGCCGGCGGGGAAGCAGGCGGCGAGCACGTCGAAGGCGTCCTTGCCGGCGGCCAGCTGGCCCCGCACGTGGCTGACGAGGTGCATCACGTGGGAGTAGCGCTCCACCACCATGAACTCCGTCACCTCGACGGTGCCGATCCGGGCCACGCGGCCCACGTCGTTCCGGCCGAGGTCCACCAGCATGACGTGCTCGGCGCGCTCCTTGGGATCGGCGGTCATCTTGTCGGCAAGGCGCGCGTCCTCCGCCTCGTCGGCGCCGCGCGGGTGGGTGCCCGCGATGGGCCGCTCCTCCACCCGGCCGTCCTCGAGCCGCACCAGCACCTCGGGCGAGGAGCCCACGATGCTCATCTTCCCCAGGCGGAGGAAGAAGAGGTAGGGCGATGGATTGATGGTGCGCAGGGCGCGGTACACCGTGAAGGGATCGGCCTTGAGCTCGGTGTCCAGCCGCCGCGAGATGACCACCTGATAGGCGTCGCCGGCGGCGATGTACTCCTTGGTCCGCCGCACCGCCTCCATGAAGGTGGACTCGTCCATGGTGGACGTGTAGCCATCCTCGCCCAGCGCGACCAGGGGCTGCGGGTCGGGAAAGGTCAGCGGCGCGGGCGGGCGGGCGGGGCGCGCGAGCTTGGCCAGCAGCATGCCGATCTTCACCGCGGCCGCGTCGTAGGCCCGGTCCAGCGAGGCGGGATCGGTGCGATCCACGTGCGCGTTGGCGATGACGAGGAGCCGGTGCTTCAGGTTGTCGAAGACGAGAAGGGTCTCGCTGAGCATGAACACCGCGTCCGGCTGCCGGAGATCGTCCTTGGCGTGGCGCGGCAGCCGCTCGACGTGGCGCACGATGTCGTAGGAGAAGAAGCCCACCGCGCCGCCCTGGAAGCGCGGCAGCCCCGGTACCGCCACCGGCGTGAAGCGGGAGAGTACCGTGCGCAACCCCTCGAGAGGATTCTGGGTGGGCAGGGTCTCGGTGCGCCCGTCGGCGTGGCGCAGCGTGATGCGGTTGCCCTTGGCGGTGAAGACCATGAGCGGGTCCGACCCGAGGAACGAATAGCGGGCCCACTTCTCGCCCCCCTCCACCGACTCCAGCAGGAAGGCGTAGGGGCCGGGCCGGAGCCGCAAAAACGCCGAGAGCGGGGTGTCGAGGTCGGCGGCCAGCTCCACGTAGACGGGGATCAGGTTGCCGTGCGCGGCGAGTGCCCGGAACTCTTCCCGCGAGGGGGACAGCGGGGGGATGCCGGGCGCGGCCGGAGACATGAGGGACGCGGGGGTCAGCCGATGGCGTCCAGCTTCTTCTTGAGCTGGGCCTTGGGCACCGCACCGACCACCTGGTCCACCACCGCCCCGCCCTTGATGAAGAGGATGGTCGGGATCGAGCGGATCCCGTACCGGGCCGCCAGGGCCGGATTGTCATCCACGTTCACCTTGGCCAGGCTCACCTTGCCGGTGCCTTCGCGGGCCAGCTCGTCGAGAGTGGGCGCGATGGCGCGGCAGGGGGCACACCACTCCGCCCAGAAATCCACCATCAGCACCTCGGCATGCTTGCCGAGCTCGACGTCGAAGTTGGCCTCGGTCAGATGCAGGACATCATCGGCCATGAGCGTGGCTCTCCTTCAGGCTGGAAGTGACGCTGGTTGGGTTGGGACAACGGGCAAGAGTTCCATAAAATCGCAGTGCTACGCTAACATACGGGACTGCCGGTCGCAACAGGCCGGGGCAACCCCGAATCGGGATCGCCCTCTAGGTCCCCAGGAAGATACGCCTGACCTGGGCGGAGCCCAGGAGCGAGGCGGCGGGGCCTTCGATCACATTGCGGCCCGACTCGAGGACATAGCCCCGGTGGGCCATGCCCAGGGCCAGTTCGACGTTTTGCTCGATGAACACCACGGTGAGGCCGCGGTCACGGTTGAGCCCGCGGATCACCTCGGCGATCTGCTCGACGATGCGCGGCGCCAGCCCGAGGAAGGGCTCGTCGATCATGAGGAGGGTGGGGCAGGCCATGAGCCCGCGGGCGATCGCCACCATCTGCTGCTCGCCCCCCGAGAGCGTGTGCCCCAGCTGGTCGGCGCGTGTCCGGAGAAACGGGAACAGGGCCTCGACGTCGGCCAGGCTCGCCTCGCGCCGGGCGCGCGCCTGCGGGTGATAGCCGCCGAGGAGGAGGTTCTCGCGCACGGTCAGGTAAGGGAAGAGGCGGCGCCGCTCCAGCACATGCGCGATGCCCAGGGGGACGATCCGGTGCGGGGGCAGTCCGGCGATGGGCTGGCCCTTGAAGGTGATGCTGCCGCGCCGGGGCCGGATCAGCCCCGAGAGCGTGTTCATGAGGGTGGACTTGCCGGCGCCATTCGGGCCGAGGATGGCCACCACCTCCCCCGCGTCCGCGCGGAACCCCGCCTCCCAGAGAATCTGAAAGTCCCCGTAGAGCACGTCGAGGCCGCGCGCCTCAAGCACCGGGACGCTCCGGCGCCTCGCGGGTGTAGGCGCGCCCCAGATAGGCCTCGATCACACGGGCGTCGCGCGCCATCGCCTCCGGGGGCCCGTCGCCGATCACCTCGCCCAGGTGCAGGGCGACGATGCGCTGCGAGATGTCCATGATCACGCGCATGTTGTGCTCGATGACCAGCAGCGCCATGCCCTCCGCGTGCACCCCGCGCACCAGCTCCACCAGGCCGGGGATGCTCCCCTGATCCACGCCGCCGGTGACCTCGTCGAGGAGCAGGAGGCGCGGCTTCGTGGCCAGCGCCCGCGCCAGCTCGAGGCGCTTGCGCTGGCCGGTGGAGAGCACGCGCGCATGCGCATCCTCCTTGCCGCCGAGACCCACGCTGGCGAGGGCGGCGCGCGCCTGCTCCTGCGCCGCGCGCGGGTCCGTGGTCTTCTGGAAGGCGCCCACCATCACGTTCTCGAGCACGGTGAGGCCGGTGAACGGCTTGAGCTTCTGGAAGGTGCGGCCCACGCCCCGGCGGCTCACCATGTCGGGACGAAGCCCCGTGATGTCGCGGCCGTCCAGCGCCACCGTGCCCGCGTCCGCGCGGAGGAAGCCGGTGAGGAGATCGAAGAGCGTGGACTTGCCCGCCCCGTTGGGGCCGATGATGCCCACGAGCTCGCCGGGCGCCACGCGGAAGGACACCTCCCGGTTGGCGGTGACGCCGCCGAAGCGCTTGGTGAGGCCCCGCACCTCCAGCAGCGGCGGCGCGCTCATCCCGTGCGCCGGCGCCCGCGCTGGGCGAGCGCCATGATGCCGCCCGGCTGGACCACCGAGATCAGCATGATGAGGGCTCCGAATATGAGGAGGTCGATCGCCTTGCCGGTGCCGCCGAAGTAGATGCGCGTGCCCTCGGAGAGCGGCACCAGGATGGCGGCCCCCACCAGCGGCCCCCACAAGGTCCCCACCCCGCCCAGCACCGCCACCAGGCAGATCAGAATGGAGAGCGACAGCGGGAATACCGACTCGGGATCGATGAAGAGGATGTACTGGGCATAGAACGTCCCCCCCATCGCGGTGAGCCCGGCCGACCACGCCATCGCCCGCTGCTTGTAGGCGGCCACCGGAATGCCCAGGCTCGCGGCGGCGTCCTGGTCTTCCCTGATGGCGCGGAAGTAGAAGCCCGTGCGCGAGCGCTCGATCCGACGGGCGACGCCCAGCGCGAGCAGGAGGAGGCCGAGGGCGATGTAGTAGTACGTCTGCTTGCTCTGGTGGAACTGGAAGTTCACGAAGGAATCGGGGCGCTTGATGGGCACGAAGAAACCGCGGGCGGCGCCCACCCAATCCCAGTTGAGCATGAGGGTCTGCACGATCTCGCCCACCGCGATGGTGGCGATGGCGAGATAGTGGCCGCGCAGGCGAAACACGGGGTAGCCGATCAGCTGCGACAGCGCCACCGCCAGCGCCACGCCTGCCACCATACCTGCCCATGGCGTGAGCCCCAGCTCCTTCCCGAGCACGCTGGAGGTATAGGCGCCGGTGCCGAAGAACACCGCGTGCCCGAGGGAGATCTGCCCACAGTAGCCGGCGAGGAGGTTCCAGGCCTGGGCGAGGGTGGCATAGAGGAAGATCGAGATGAACACGTGCCGCGGGTAGGGCTGGGTGACCACGAAGGGCACCGCGAGGAGCGCGGCGAGAGCGAGGGCGCCCAGTCCCCATCGGAGCGCGGGCGCCATCAGAAGCGGCCGAACAGGCCCTGGGGTCGCCAGAGGACGACGGCCAGGTAGATCAGGAACACCGTCACGTACTTGAGCGTGGGCGCGATGAGGAGGCCGCTCATGACCTCGACCACTCCGACCACCACGCCGGCGGCGAGAGTGCCCGGGACATTACCGAAGCCGCCGAGGGCCACCGCCACGTAGGCCAGCAGCGCGAAGGACGCGCCCACGTCCGGGAACACGTAGAAGAAGATGGTGAGGAGGCCGCCGGCGACTCCCACGCAGGCGGCGCCGATCCCCCAGCCGAGCGCGAACATCCACTGGGTGTCGATGCCCATGAGGGCGGCGGCCTGCCGGTCCTGGGCGGTGGCCTGCAACGCGCGACCCGTCTCCGTCTTGCGGATCAGCCAGTAGAGGAAGGCGAAGGCGGCCAGCGCGCCCACGCTGGCCACGAGCTGCGGCAAGCCGATGAAGAGCCCCCCCAGCGAGATCCGGCCCGAGACCAGGGGATCCTTGACGAGCCGGAAATCCACGCCCCAGAGCGCCTGCGCGGCGGAGCGGAGAAAGACGGCCAGTCCGAAGGTGGCGAAGATCTGGGCGAGCATGGGGGCGCCCAGGATCCAGCGGATGAGCCCGTGGTACACGGCGATGCCGAGCAGGAAGAGCAGCGCCGCGGTGAGAGGCAAGGAGAGGAGAGGGTCGAGGCCCGCGAGCGCCCAGGCCCAGAACGTCGCGAACATGGCGAGCATGAGGAACTCGCCATGCGCGAAGTTCACGATCTCCATGAGGCCGAAGATCAGGGAGAGGCCCGCCGCGATGAGCGCGTAGACGAACCCCATGAGGAGCCCGCCGATCAAGCCCTGCAGCAGGACCTCGAGCGTCACGAGCGCGGAGCGCCCGCTACTTGCGGTCCTTCCACGGAGTCAGGGGGAAGGTCGGGTCCGCCGCCGCCAGCTCGAAGGGATAGATGGTGGCGTAGGCGCCGTTCTGCACCTGCTGGAGGATGGCGCGCACGCCCGTGTTCTGGCCCTTCTCGTCGAACTTGACCCCCGTCCACGGCATGATGAGCTGGTCGGCGGGGATATTGGTGGCCACCAGCGCCTTGCGGATCTCCTCCGGGCTCACCGACTTCGCCCGGTTGATGGCGTCGGCGAGGGTGAGGAAGCCGGTGAAGGCGCGGGCGGGCGCGTCGGAGATGTCGCGGCCGGTGGAGTTGTCCTTGAGCTTCTTGAACATCTCGTTCACCTGCCGGATCATCGGCTTCTTCGCCGCCATGTCGAGCGCGAAGGGCGCCCGGGTGATGTGCCCCTCCACGTCCTTGCCCATCTCCTTCACGAAGGTGGGATCCGTCCAGCCCGCGTTCTGCGCGATGAGCAGCTTCGGGTTGTAGTCGAGGTTCTTGGCCGTCTTCACGAAGAGGATGGCGTCGTTGGTATACGAGGAGGGTAGCAGGATGTCCGGGTTGGCCGCCTTCAGCTTGCCCACCTCCGCGTCGAGGTTGGTGGCCTTGTCGCGATAGGAGATCTTCACCGTCACCTCGTAGCCGTACTTCGCCGCCAGCTCCTCCTGGACCTTGGCGGAGTCGGAGCCGAACTGGGTGGCCTCGTGCATGATGCCCACCGTCTTGAACTTCACGTTGCGGCGCTTCTCGAGGTCGCGGATGTAGTCGAACATGGCCTGGCTGAAGTGTCCGTCGTGCGGCGAGGTCCGGAAGAACCACTTGAGCCCGCGCTCGGTGAGCAGGGGGGACGAGGACTCGGCGTTGAGGTGCGGCACGCCGTAGCGCTCCGCCACCTGGGCCACGGTCTGGGTCACGCCCGAGAAGTAGGCGCCGAATACCGCGTGCACCTTCTCCTGGGTGATGAGGCGCTCGGCCTCGGCCTGGCCCACGTCGGGCTTGCCCTGGTGGTCCACGAAGATCACGCGGATCTTGGCGCCGCCGAGCCCGGGCAGGCCCTCGCCCCTCGCGAGGGGCAGGTTGAGGTCATGCTTGGCGTTGATGATGTCCACCGCGAGGCGGACCGCGTTCGCCGAGTCGATGCCGACTTGCGCCGCGTTCCCGGAGAGGGGGTAGAGGACCCCGATGACGACTTCCTTGGGGGTCTGGGCGAAGGCGGCGGGGGCGATGACGGCGAGCAGAGCCAGGACGAGAGCAGTCACACGGGTGGCCATTACGAGGGGTACCTCCTTGCGATCGGGTCGGTGGCGGCTGCGGTCGGCGCTGACTCCGGGGATCAAGTGGCGGAAGCTTATCACGAGGGGCGATGCCGGGTGGGGCGCATCCCGGGGCCGGCGGGTCAGGGCGCTCCGCTCGCGGTGACGTAGCCCTCGCGGAGGTCGCGGGCGCGCAGGGCGGGGTCGCGCTCCGCCGGTGGCCCGTAGCCCCCGCCTCCGGGGAGGCGAATCTCGATCAGGTCTCCCGGCTGAAGCGTCTGCTCCGCCTTGGGATTGGCGGGCGCGCGGCCATTGATGCGTACCTCGCCCCGCGCGCCGGGCTCGCCCCCGAAGAAGCCCTGCGCGGGAATGCGCGTGCGGTCGCAGAGGAGAGAGCAGGTGAAGGCGCCGCGGGTCCGCACCCGGAAGGCGATCTCCTGGCCCAGGCCGCCGCGATAGCGCCCGTCTCCCCCCGAGTCCGGGCGCAGCGCCTTCCGCTCGATCACCAGCGGCGAGAGCGTCTCGATGACCTCGGCGGGAGTGCCGAGCACGCCGGAGGGGAACGCCGTGGCGGAGAGCCCATCCTTGGTGGCGCGCGCCCCGGTGCCCCCGGAGGTGAAGACGACGAAGCTGAAGGGCTGTCCGCCCTCGTCCTTGCCCGCGACCTGCACCCCCCAGATATTGGCGGAGCCTTCCGCCATCACGCGATCGGGGAGCGCCTCACGCAGCGCGCCGGCGATGACGTGGGGCAGGAAATGGCCGACCACGTGGCGCGCCGCCACCGGGGCGGGATGGCGGGCATTGAGGATGGACCCCTCCGGCGCGGTGATGCGGAGGGGCCGGAAGGCGCCCTCGTTGTTCGGCACGTCCGGGCTCACGATGACCTTGGCGCCATAGGTGGAGTACGCCTCGGTGTAGTTCATGACCACGTTGATGCCGCGCCGGCTCTCCGGCGAGGAGCCGGCATAGTCGATGGCGAGCTCGCCGCCGCGCGCCTCGCAGCGCACCTGGATGGTGATGGGCTCGTCGAAGCCGTCCGAGGTGACGGCATAGGTGCAGGCGCCGGGCCGAAGCCGCGCGATGGACTCGCGCATGGCGCGCTCGGTGCGGCCCACGATCTCGTCGCCGAGCGGCTCCAGCCGCGCGAGCCCGAACTCCTCCATGAACTCCAGCAGCCGCTCGCCGCCCACGGCGCCGCCCGCGATCTGGGCGTGGAAGTCGCCCATCACCATCTCCGGGAGCCGCACGTTGGCGCGGATGAGACCGGTGAGCGTCGGGTTGGGCTCCCCCGCTTCGTAGAGCTTCATGATGGGGATGAAGAGCCCCTCCTCGTAGACCTCGCGGGCCTCCGCGGAGAGGATATGGCCGCCGATATCGGCGGTGTGGCAGGTGGAGGCGAAGAGCGCCACGCAGTCGCGGCCGCGGAACACCGGGGTGGCGATGGTCACGTCGTTCAGGTGGCCGGAGCCCTTCCAGGGGTCGTTGGTGATGAGCACGTCCCCGGGCCGGAGGCTCTCCACCGGATGCGCGGCCAGGATGTGGCGCAGGCACAGCGCCATGGAGTTGATGTGGCCCGGCGTGCCCGTCACCGCCTGCGCGAGCATCCAGCCGCGCCGGTCGAAGACGCCCGCGGAGAGGTCGCCCGCCTCGCGCACGATGGAGGTGAAGGACGTTCGCTGCAGCGCCGCCGCCTGCTCGTTCACCACGCCGACGAGCCGGTTCCAGCAGATGTCCAGCGTGACCGGGTCCAGCGCGGCGGCTCCCTGAGTCTCGCTCACGGCCGGCGCCCCGTCACGCAGGCCTCGTGCAGCGTGAGGGCGGCGGCCCTCCGCCCCATCCACTCCGCATAGTCGGCCACCGCCGCCTCGCGCTCGAGCGCGGTGAGCGCGCCGGCGGCCGTCATCTGGCGCCCGCGGCTCTCCGCCACCAGCCGCCACGCGCCGGCCACGCGGAAGAAATCGGGCTCGCCCGCTCGCACGGTGACGGCGCGCGGAATCGCGCGGACCTCGACCAGGCCCGCCGCCTCCTCGAGGAGAAGGGGCAGCCGCCGGGCGAGGGCATTGTCGAGGCCGCCCTGGGCGCGCCAGTCCAGGAAGGCCAGGTGGAAGCGGGTCCACGCCGCGGGAGGGCTGAGCCAGCGCGCGCGGGCGTGATCGTAGTCCCGCGCGACCACCAGGCCCCCGCGCCGCGTCGCCGCCGCCATGACCGCCAGCGCCCGCTCGAGGTCGGGGATCCACTGCAGCACGCGCGTCGCGCTCACCAGGTCGAACTCGGCGTCCCATCCGCCCTCGCGGATGTCGCCTTCGCGGAAGGCCAGATTGGGCAGCGCCCCGGGCGGGCTCGCCCGCTTCGCCGCCGCGAGCATCTCCCCGCTGATGTCGAGCCCGACCACGCGCCCGGGCAGCACCCGCCGGGCGGTCTCGATGGTCAGCGCGCCCGGGCCGCAACCCACGTCGAGCACGTCGAGGCCGGGGCGGAGCAGCGCCAGCAGGTCGGGGTGGCTATTGGCGAGCGTGCGCGCGACCAGAATGCCGGGCGCCTCGCCGGGGGCCGGGGAGCGATCCGGGCGCGTCAGCATCAGGCGGGCTCCGCCACCAGGGTGCGCGCGGCGTCCACCCGGACCCGCGCGCCCGGTCCGATGATGGTGGTGGACTCGCGCTCCTCCACGATGGCCGGTCCGGCAAAGGTCGCGCCCGGTAAGAGGGCGTAACGGTCGTACACCGGCGTTTCCACGAAGCCGCCCGCGTCCGGGAAGTACGCGGCGCGGGTCCTGGTGGCGCGCGCCGCCGTGACGGCGGGCGGGATCGCGTCCCGCGCCGCCCCGTCGGCTGCCGTCGCCTCCGGATCCGGCCCGCTCGCCACCACCCGCCAGTTGAGCGCCTCGATGGCGACGCCGAGCGGGTTGCGTCCGTACAGCGTGCGATAGACGGACTCGAAGCCGGCCGTGATGAGCGCCGGGCTTGCGGGCCCCAGGGCGCCTCCGGGCACCGCGGCCTCGACCTCGTGCCCCTGGCCGACATAGCGCATCTCGGCGCTGCGGCGGAAGCGGATATCCTCCTCGGGCACGCCCGCCTGGCGCAGCACCGCGCGGCCTTCCGCCTCCATCTGGGCGAAGAGCCGGCCCACTCCCGCCCAGTCCGCCGCATCGAGCCGCTGGGGCGCGGTGCGCACGAAGTCGAAGGCGAGCGGCGCCGCCAGCAATCCCAGCGCGGACGCCGCTCCGGCGGCGAAGGGCACGAGCACGCGCGGCACGCGGAGGATGCGGCCCACGTGCCAGCCATGAACGGGTCCCGCGCCCCCGAAGGCGAAGAGCGGATAGGCGCGCAGGTCCTTGCCGCGCTCGATGCCGTGGATGCGGGCCGCCGCCGCCATGTTCTCGTTGACCACGCGATGGATGGCCCAGGCGGCCTCCGTCACGTCGAAGCCGAGGGGGCGCGCGACCTTCTCCTCGACCGCGCGGCGGGCCGCCTCCGTGTCGAGCCGCATCCGGCCGCCGAGGAAGAACCCGGGATCGAGATAGCCGAGCAGGAGATCCGCGTCGGTGACGGTGGGCTCGCGCCCGCCGAGGGCATAGCAGGCCGGGCCCGGGTCGGCGCCCGCGCTGTCCGGGCCCACCTTGAGCAGCCCCATGCGGTCGATGCGAGCGATGGAGCCGCCGCCGGCCCCGATCTCGATCAGCTCGATGACCGGCACGCGGATGGGCAACCCCGAGCCCTTCTTGAACCGGTCCGCGCGCGCGACCTCGAACTCGCGCGCGAGCAGCGGCTCGCCGCCGTCGATCACGCACGCCTTCGCGGTGGTGCCGCCCATGTCGAAGGACAGGAGCCGCGCCTCACCGGAGCGCCGCGCCGCGCGCGCCGCGGCCAGCGCGCCCGCCGCGGGGCCCGACTCCACCAGCCGAATGGGCACCCGCTTGGCGGTGGCGGGGGTGGCGATGCCGCCCGAGGACAGCATGATGTAGAAGCGGCCGGCGATGCCGAGATCGGCGAGCTTGCGCTCGAGGTCGTCCACGTAGCGCGCCATGAGCGGCATCACGTAGACATTGGCCACCGTGGTGGAGGTGCGCTCGTACTCGCGGATCTCCGGCACTACCTCGGAGGAGCGGGAGACGGGGAGATCGGGCGCCATCTCCGCGACCAGGCGGGCCAGCGCGTCCTCGTGGACGGAGTTCCGGTAGGCGTGGAGCAGGGAGATGGCGATGGCCTCCACGCCTTCCGCGAGGAGAGCGGCGATGACCGCTCGCGCGTCGGCCTCGTCGAGGGGGCGGGCGATCCCGCCCCCGGCGTCGACGCGCTCCGATACCTCGCGCCGCAGATGGCGGGGCACCAGGGGCACCGGGTGATCGATGAAAAGGTCGTACATGTCGTAGCGGCCTTCGCGGCCGATCTCGAGCGCGTCGCGGAATCCCGCGGTGGTGAGGAGCCCGGTGCGCGCGCCCTTGCGCTCGATGAGGGCATTGGTGGCCAGGGTGGTGCCGTGGATGAGGCCGCGAACGCCTCCCGCCGCGGCGCCCGCTTCTTGCAGGAGCGCGAGCACGCCCTGCTCCACAGCCTGGGCGGGATCCTTCGGGGTGGTGAGCAGCTTGCCGACGCGCACGTCGCCGGTGACGTCGTCCACCCAGACGAGATCGGTGAAGGTGCCGCCGATGTCCACGCCCAGTCGGCCGGTGCTGGAGGAAGGGCCGGGCATGGCCAGGAGTGTAGGGGCCTCTCGCGAAGCCGTCAACTTGCCGTCGGCATCCGGCCGTCGCGATTCCTCCCGGCCTCGCACCGGCCTTGCTAGACTCGCCCCAGCCCATGAGCCCGTATCAGCTCTTCCGTCTCGCGCGCCTGATCCTGCTCATGCTGCTCGGAACGGTGTTCCTCTCGCTCGCGCGCGGTCGGCCCGTCTCGCGCCGGCTCCGCCTCCTCGTCCTTGCCCTGCTGGCGGTCGCCGCGCTGGGCTATGTCAACTTCGGCTTCTTCCATCCGGGCCGCGGTCACGTCCACTACTGGGACGCCTTCCACTACTTCATGGGGGCGAAGTATCTTCCCGAGCTCGGCTATTCGAAGCTCTACGAAGCCACCTATGCCGCCGGGCGCGAGCTGGGCGCCTTCGACTACATCACCCAGCTCCGTGACCTCGAGACCTATGCGCTGCGCGAGGCGGCCACCGTCGATCAGTCGGCGGTGCGGAGCCGATTCCGGCCGGAGCGGTGGGAAGCGTTCAAGGGCGACCTGAAGTACTGGGGGCCGCATATCAACGAGTGGCGGGGGCTGCTGCAGGATCACGGCTACAACGACCCGCCTCCCCGCGCGCTGCTCCTCCACCTCCTCCTGCGCGGGGTTCCCGCCAACGCCATCACGGTCACCGCGCTCACCTCGCTCGACTATCTCCTCGTCGCGGCGGCGCTCGTGGTGGTCCGCTGGGGATTCGGCGAGCTCCCCGCCGCGCTCGCGGGAGCCTTCTTCTTTCTCAGCTCGCTGGCCCGCTTCGATTTCATCGGGGGCTCGATCTTGCGCTGGGACTGGATCGCCGCCGTGCTCGCCGGCCTCTCACTCTTCGCGCGCGGCCGGGGCGCGGCGGCGGGGGCGCTGCTCGGCTATGCGGTGCTGGCGCGCATCTTCCCGGCGCTCTTCCTCTTCCCCCTCCTGGTGAAGTGGCTGCAGGGGTGGCGGCGCGGGACGCCCGACGCGGTCTTGTTCCGCGCGCTGGCCGGCGCGGCGGCGGTGCTGGCGGTGGCCGCGATCGGCGTCGCGTCGATCGGCGACGAGCGATCGCATCTCCACGAGTACGGGCTCAAGATCCAGCGCCACCGCGAGGCCGGCTTCGTCAATACGGTGGGCCTGGGCCCGCTCATCGCCACGCACACCGCGCCCTGGAGCCGGGGGCCGGAGGGGCAGGTCTACGTGGCCCACGGCGCGCTGCTGGCCGCGCGTCCCGCCGGCGGCGCCATCGCCCTCGCCTCCGCGCTCTACCTGCTCGCTGCCCTGCCGCTCATCCTCCGGGCCCGGCCGCTCGAGAGCGTGATGTACGCGGTGCCCCTGGTCTTCTGCGCGCTCTCGCTCACCGGGTACTACTACTCCTTCCTGGTGCTGCTCGTGCTCTTGCCCTGGGAAGACGGCCGCGCGGATCCCCTCCGGCTGGTGGAGATGGCACTCCTCACCGCGATGATGGCGGTCGGCTACGGCTTCGAGCTGATGTCCGACGAGATGCTGCCGCTCTTCCACGCGGCCTCGCTGCAGCTGGCCCTGTTCTTCGTCCTCTGGCTCGGGTTCGAGTACGCGCGGGGTCGCAGGCCTAAGCACCTTTAGATCAGTCCTCGCCCGCCGGCTCCGGTTGTTGCGACGCTGACGTCACCGCCGATGACACTGTCGGCGAGACGACGCGCGTTCCGCGCTTGTAAGGGTGCCTGCCCCTGAGCGTCACCGCGCGCGCGGCGGCGCGCCCGCCGTCCGCCCGCTCCGCTCATCGAAAAGCCCTCGCCGTCATTGGACAAATGGGCTCCGCGCCCTGGCTCCTGGAGGGGCGCCGCGCAAGGGCTGCGTCCGCATTGTTCACTGGCCCCGGCCTTGCAGACTTTCCAGGCGGTTGAGCGTCGGTCCGGCCCCATCCGGGTCCCGCCGGCGTGTTTCGCGCACCCGAGAGCGAAGGAGGAATCGAACCGCGATGGGCAAGGTGATGGTCGTCGACGACGCGTATTCCGAGCTCACGATGATGGAGGGGATTCTCCGGGGCGCCGGTCACAAGGTGGTCACCTTGATCGACGGCGAGCGCCTGGAGGAGAAGGTCGCCGAGGAGCAGCCCGACGTGCTCCTGCTCGACATCGTCATGCCCAAGCGCAACGGCTACGAGATTCTCCGGAGCATCAAGCGGGACGGGCGGACCAAGGACACGCCGGTGGTGGTGGTGAGCTCGAAGAACCAGGAGAGCGACCGGGTGTGGGGCAAGCGGCAGGGCGCCGACGAGTATCTCGGCAAGCCCTTCACGGCGGAGCAGCTTCTCGAGGCCGTGCGCCGCTTCGCGCGGTGACGGCGCGGTGAGCGCGGCCGCCGCCGAGGCGCTCACCGGCGCGCGCCTTTGCGTGTTCACGCTGGCGGGATCGCGCTTCGCGGTGGAGGTGGGCCAGGCGCGGGAGGTGGTCGTCTTCGACGGCCTCACCCCCGTGCCGCTGGCCCCGCCCTTTCTGATGGGGCTCGCCAATCTCCGCGGGGCGGTGATGCCGATCGTGGACCTGGGGCCGCTGCTGGGGCTTCCGGCCCGCGAGCCGGCGCGGCAGACGCTCGGCATCGTGCTCGCGCACGGGCCGTGGGCGGCGGCGGCGGCGATCGACGGCGTGCTGGGGCTGGAGTCGCTGGGAATGCCGTCGCCTCCGGGAGAAGCGGCCCGGCGGCAGTGGGGACAGCTCGTGACGGGAGTGGCGGCGGGGTCGGCGGGTGAGGTGACGGTGCTCGACGCGGGGGCGGTGCTGGACGCCCTTCGCGCCGCGCTCACGGGCGCGATCCGGACGGACGGGAACCACTAGGAGCCAAGGAGGCGACGGATGAAGCGGCGCACGGTGCTTCGACTTCTCTCGGCAGGGCTCACCGGCGGGATGGTGGGCGGCGGAGCCGCGTCCGGCTGGGCGCAAGGGCCCAAGCCGGCCCCGCCCGCCCGCCCCGCGGCGCCGGATATCGCCGCCGTCAACGTTCCCGGCGTGTCGGCCAGGGACATCCGCATCGGGATGAGCGCCGCCTTCAAGGGCACCGCCGCCGGGCTGGGCAGCGAGTTCTACCGGGGGGCGCAGGCCTACTACGACGAGGTCAACTCCCGGGGCGGCGTGCACGGCCGCTCGGTCGGCGTGGTGGCCCTCGACGACGGCTACGAGCCCATCCCGTGCATCCGCAACACGCTCCAGCTCATCGAGAAGGACAATGTCTTCTTCCTGTCGAACTACGTGGGAACGCCCACCCTCACGCGCGCGCTGCCCCTCATCAAGCGTTATGCCGCCCAGCAGGTCATCCTGGTCGGCAACTTCACCGGAGCGCAGCCCCAGCGGGAGAGCCCGTACGGCGAGCACGTCTTCAATATCCGGGCCTCGTATCGCCAGGAGATGATGGCGCTCGTCGACCGTTTCTGGGAGCAGGGGGCCCGCAAGTTCGGCGTCTACTACCAGGTGGACGCGTACGGCCGCAGCGGCACCGACGGCGTGGCCCGGGGGCTCGCCCTGCGCAACGCCCGCATCGCCGCGGAGGCGACCTACACGCGCGGCGCGAAGTTCGAGGAGGACATGGGCCCCGCGGTGGGCGAGCTGCGCCGCGCCGGGGTGGACGTGGTCCTTTGCACCGGCGCCTACCAGGGCTGCGGGGCCTTCGTGCGCACCGCGCGCGACCTCGGCTGGAGCGTGCCGATCGCCAACGTCTCCTTCGTGGGCTCGGACGCCATGCTGGCCCTGCTCGTCCAGCACGGCAAGACCTCCGGCCGCGAGTACACCACCGGCCTCGTCAACTCGCAGGTGGTCCCGAGCTACGACGACCTCACGCTGCCGGGGGTGGTGGAGTACCGCGCCCTCATGGAGCGGCACAAGCCGACGGTGCCGGAGACGCTCCGCGATTCCAAGTACGCGCCGCAGAAATTCAGCTTCATCAGCCTCGAGGGCTATGTGAACGCCAAGGTGATCGTGGAGGCGCTCCGCCGCGCGGGACCGGCTCCCACGCGCGTCGCCTTCCGGCAGGCGCTCGAGGGCATGCGAAACGTGGACCTGGGCATCGCCGCCCCGCTCAACTTCGGCCCCGAGCGTCACCAGGGGCTGGACAGCGTCTACTTCACCCGCGTCGAGAACGGCCGCTGGGTTCCGGTCCACGACTGGAACGCCGCGGCCAAGGCGTAGCGAGGAGGCCCGGCAATGGCGGCGATGAGCGAATGGGAGCGGATCAAGAAGGAGCAGGGGCGCGCGGCGGCCGCCGCGGTCCCGGCCACGAGCGATGCGCCGGCGGCGCCGCCGGCCCCGCGGACGAGCCGCGTGGGCGGCGCGTTCCGATGGTCGGGGCAGTTCGGCCTCCTCGCCAAGATCATGGGATTCCTGCTTCTCATCCTGATCCCCCTCGCGGCGCTGACGTGGGCAATCTCGGTGCAGTCGCTCCGGACCAACCTCACCGAGGAGTTCACGTCCAAGGGCTCGGCCATCGCCAAGGGCCTCGCCAATAGCGCGGTGGACCTCGTCCTCACCCGTGACGCGTCCACCGTGCAGGCTCAGGTGGACCAGGTGGCCGGCATCAGCGGCGTGGCCTACGTCATGGTGTACGACCAGCAGAAGACCCTCATCGCCCACACCTTCGCCCCCCTGGTGCCGCCGGGGCTGGTGGACAAGAACCTCGTGCCGGGGGACTGGGCGCAGAAGGTCCAGGAGGTCCGCTACCAGGATCCCGCCGGACGCGGGGAGCGCGACGTCATCGACATCGCGGTGCCCGTGCTCGCGGGCCAGCTCGGCACCGTCCGCGTGGGCATGGACAAGACCATCATCACCGCCGCCGCCGCCCAGGCCGGCTCCACGCTCCTCCTGACCTTCGGCGGCTTCGCGGCCGCCGCCGTGCTCGCGGCGGTGGTCTTCGCGCGGCGCCTCACGCGGCCCATCCGGCAGCTGGTGCGGGTGGCGGAGCAGGTCGGCAAGGGCGACCTCTCCAAGCTTGCCCCCGTCCAGTCGCGGGACGAGCTCGGCCAGCTCGCCACCACCTTCAACGACTCCATCGTTCGCCTCCGCTCGCTGGTGCAGACGGTGGCCGAGCGCGACGCCGAGCGGCGGCAGCGCCAGGACCTGCAGGCCAATATCACGCGCTTCCTCGATGTGGCCATGGAGGTCTCGCACGGAGACCTCACCAAGAAGGGCGACGTGACCTCCGACGTACTCGGCAGCGTGGTGGACGCCATCAACGTCATGGTGAGCGAGATCGGTCACTTGCTGGTGGACGTGCGCCAGGCCGCGCATCACGTGTCGGCGAGCGCGAGCGAGATGATCGTCTCCATGGCGCAGATCGAGACGGGCGCGCGGGCGCAGGCGCGCGACGCCATGCAGGCCACCGGCAACGTGGACCAGCTCGGCACCTCGGTTCGCCGCGTGGCCGGCACCGCCGAGGACTCCGCCCGCGCGGCCCGGCAGGGTCTCGATGCCGCCCAGCAGGGCGAGCAGGCGGTGCAGCGAAGCCTGGACAGCATGCAGCGGATCCGGGGCGAGGTGCAGGGCATCTCGAAGAAGATCAAGAACCTGGGGGATCGCTCGCTCGAGATCTCCGAGATCGTCAACACCATCGACGACATCGCGGCCCAGACCAATCTGCTCGCGCTCAACGCCGCCATCGAGGCCGCGGGCGCGGGGGAGGCGGGTCTTCGCTTCGCCGTCGTCGCCGACGAGGTGCGGAAGCTGGCGGAGCGGTCGGCCAAGGCGACCCGCGACATCGCCATCCTCATCAAGAACTTCCAGTCCGAGACCCAGCAGGCGGTGATCGCCATGGAGGAAGGCACCCGGGAGGTCGAGACGGGGTACCGCGTCACCACCCAGGCCGGCGAGAGTCTGCGCGAGATCGCCAATGTGTCGAAGCGCTCGGCGGGGCTGGCCCAGGACATCTCGGTGGCCACCCAGGAGCAGGTCAAGGGCGCCGAGCACGTCGGCCTCGCCGTGCAGGCCATCGCGGGCGTGGCCCTCCAGACCGAGCAGGGGGTTCTCCAGACCCGGAAGACGGTGGAGGACCTGGTGCGGCTGGCCCAGGAGCTCACCCAGACGCTGTCCCGCTTCAAGCTGGCGGCCTGAGCGGGGAGTCCAGAGGGGCGATGACGGAGCAGCCTGACCGCGAGTTCCTGCTGAGCATCTTCCTCATGGAGGCGTGGGACACCGTGTCCACGCTCGAGGAGGGCGCCGGCAGTCTGCGCGGCGGGGGCGACATCGAGCCCCTCCTCGTGGTAACCCATCGGCTCCGCGGCGCGGCCGCGCTGCACGGCTTCCCCGAGCTCGCCGCGGAAGCGGCGGCGCTGGAAGCGACCCTGGAGCAAGCGCCAGGATTCGGGCCCGACGATCGGGGCCCGCTGGCGGGAGCGCTCGAGGCGGCGGTGACCCGGCTACGCGAGATGCTGGAGCGGGTGGGCCAGGAGTCGGCGCCGTCCGCCGAACCGGAGCCCCGGCCGGTCACCGCGGCTCCGGCGCTGTTCGACGAGCTGACCCGCTTCTATGTCGAGAACGGGGATGTCCTCGAGTATTTCGGCCCGGAGGCGGTCGAGCATCTCGAGACCATCACCCACTCCCTGCTCGCGCTCGAGCGCGGCGCCGCTCCCGAAGAGGAGGTCGCGACGCTGTTTCGCGCCTTCCACACCCTCAAAGGCGCCGCCTACACGGTGGGTTGCCGCACCATCGGAGACTTCGCCCACCGGGTGGAGGATCTTCTGGTGGCGGTGCGTGAAGGCCAGCGGAGCTTCACGCCCGCCACGGTGGAGGCGGTGTTCGCGAGCGCGGACGCGGTGCGCCTGATGCTCGCCGTCGCCCACGCGCGCCCGGACGGGCTCGAGTCGGCGGTTTCTCGCGCCAGCGCGCTGGTCGAGGCCGCGCTCGGCACCCCCGCGGCGGTC
>DASRWT010000033.1:0-104736 GCA_035654455.1 Candidatus Nitrosocosmicus sp.
GTGCGGATGGCCTGGACGTCCGAGCCCGCGTGCGGCTCGGTGAGGCAGAGGCCTCCACGCGCGACCCCGCTTGCCAGCCGAGGCAAGAGGCGCTGACGCTGCTCGTCGGTGCCGTGATGGAGAACGATGAGGGCGGCCATGGTGTGGCTGTTGATCACCCCCGCCAGGGACATCCAGCCCCGGCACAGCTCCTCGATCATGCGCGCGTAGTCCGTCATGCGCAGGCCGAGCCCGCCGTGCTCCACCGGCACCAGGGCGCCGAAAAGCCCCAGCTCGCGCAGACGGCCGACGAGGAGATGGGGATACTCGTCGTCATGCTCGAGGGCGGCGGCGACCGGCACCACCTCGGTCTCCACGAATCGGCGTACCGTGGAGACGATCGGATGCGCGGTGGGAAGAGGTGACGGCGTCGCGGAATCGGGTGAGAGCGCCTCGCTCACGGAAGTCCTCGCGGTGTGGGCGTCCGTCTCGGGTGGACCGAGCCTATCAGACGCCTTGTTAAGATAGCAAGGAGAAGCCATGTTCCGACGCCGAGCGAGAGGGACGGAAACACCGAGCGACCCGCACCGGGCCGTGCTCACGGTGGCCTCCTACAATATCCACAAGGGCCAGGGCATCGACGGCCGGGTCGATCTCATGCGGATCGCCGCCGTGATCGAGGAGCTCGACGCCGACCTCGTGGGCGTGCAGGAGATCTATCGCCCGCAGGCGGAGATGCTCGCCAAGCGGCTGGGAGTGGAGATGCACATGGGCGTCACCCATACCCGGCTGGAAGGCGCGTACGGCAATGCCGTGCTCACCCGGCTGCCCGCGCGCGGGTCGGGGACCTTCGATCTCACCCACTCGCTGCGCGAGCCGCGGGGCGGCATCCGGGTGGATCTTCTCCTGCCCGATGGTCTGCTCCACCTCTTCAACGTCCACTTCGGCCTGCGCATCCGCGAGCGCGCGGCGCAGGTGGCGCGGCTGGTGCGCGAGCACATCCTCCACGCCGATCTCACCGGCCCTCGAGTGGTGGTGGGAGACCTCAACGAGTGGTTTCCGGGCGCGGTCGGTCGCGCCCTCCGCCAGGAACTGGCGGGCCCGCGGAACCGGCGCACGCACCCGTCCCCGATGCCGTTCTTCGCGCTGGACCGGATCTACTGGGACCGCGAGCTGCACGGCGAGGGGTTCCGCGTTCACCGGAGCCGCCTGGCCCGCGTGGCCTCGGATCACCTGCCGGTGGTGGCGAGGCTCCAGCTTCCCCGGCGGAGCTGAAGGGCGGGTTCCGCCGCCGCTACTGCTGCTGCTGCTCCTGCTGCTGCGCGATATGGGCGTCGGAGACCGCCACCGTCCAGTCCCGGGTGCGCTCGGGAATCTCCTGGAATACCGGCAGGTCGATGGACTCGATCTCCTCGCGCAGGGTCGAGACGTCCTTCTGCGCCGACGGGCGCGTGTAAACCTCGGCGGTGAGGGCCTCCTTCGCGTTTCCGCGGAAGATGCCCTTGTTGGGGGGAACGTCCTCGTAGTGGCGGCCATGGCCCACCGCCACGTACCGCTCGTCGATGGGACGGTCGTGGGTGGGATCGAACGGCACCCAGCCGCGCGCGGGCGAGTACACCTCCACCCAGGCATGGCTCTGCGCCGTCTCGCCCGCCGCCGGCTCCACGTGGAGATAGCCGCTCACGTACCGGCAGGGGATATGGCGGAGCCGGAGCAGCCCCAGCATGAGGTGGGTGAAGTCCTGGCAGACGCCGGCGCCGGCGTCGAGGAAATCGTCGGTGCTGGAGTCGTAGCGAGTGACGTTCTTCCGGTACTCGAAGCTCGAGTGAACGTGGCGGCTCAGCGTCTTGACGTGCTCCCCCAGCGTGGCGCCCCCCGGAGACGTCACGCCCTGGCTGAACTTCCTGAGCGCCGCGCTGCCTCGCACCGGACCGCCGAGCTGGAGGAAGTCCCAGAAGGGGAAGGGCAGGGCCGGGAGCGGCAGGCGATCGGTGAGCTCGTCGAGGACCGGCGCGGTGGGATGCGTGCTCACCAGCGCGCGCCCCGCCACCGCGATGCGATCGTGGTAGGAGGTCACCGTGAAGTGGTGAACGATATTGTCGTTCCAGTCCCGATAGCGCGAGAGCGAGGTGGGCGGCCCCACCGCGAGAACGAAGGACTGGAGCGTCTGGTGCGGGGTGGTCTTGGGCTGCATCCGCAGCTCGATGAAGGACTCGCGGATGAAGGCGTCGTAGTCGAAGGACAGGCGGTGCTCCACCTCGAGGAACATGGGCTCAGGTCCCGAAGTACTGGGTGGAGAGCGCCTCGTGAGTCTTGGTGACTTCTTCGAGGACATGCTCCAGGAAAGGAATGTACCGGCTGCCCCGGATCACCTCGTCGCTCTGATAGGTCAGCTCCGCGAACAGCCGGCCCATGAGGCGGGCGGGAGCGCTGGGGCTGCCGCCCGTGGAGAGCCGGTCGAGATACTCCTTCACCGCGGTGGTCCCGTACCGGAGCGAGCGGGGCGCCTGGCCGTCGAAGAGCAGGAAGTGCAGCACGTCGAGGGGCTCCAGCCGCGCCCCGTACGACTGGCGGAACGCCTCGAAGCTCGACAGCCCGCGCAGGAGGCTCCGCCAGCGCGTGTGCAGGAGGGGGAGGTCCACCTTGGGCTCCGGCACGATGAGCGCGGGGAGCTTCACCCGCAGCACCGCCGCCGTGCGATACAGGCGCTCCATGGACTCTCCGAGCCGGAGGAAGAGCCAGCCCGGCTGCCGCGTGAGCGTGTGCTCGATGGATCCCACCGTGGCGAGGATGCCGCGCTGGGTGCCGCCGAGCACGCTGCGGAAGGTGGGAGTGTCCACCAGGCGCCGCTTGGCCGCCTCCTCGAGCTCGCGGTAGGTCTCGTTGAGGTTGACGAACACCTCCACCGTGAGCGCCTCGCGCACGCCCCGCGCATTGTCGCGGGCCCGCTTGAGCGAGAAGTACACCGAGTTCGGATGGGCGGCGGAGAAGGTGAGCGCCTGGAGCGAGTGCGCGGCGAGGCCGGCCACGTGGCGGGTGGCCCGCTCGGGCAGGGCGGGGCCGGGGAAGATGTCGGCCAGGTCATGCCATTCGGAGCGGGCCACGTCCTCGTCGAGCCCGAACACCTCGGTGGCCAGCTCCTCGGCCACGAGGAGGAGGCGGACGGTGTTCTCGGCGCGCTCGAGATAGCGGCCCATCCAGTAGAGCCCGTCGGCGACGCGGGAGAGGATCATGGCTCGCGAGGCGCCAGCACCCAGGTGTCCTTGCTGCTGCCGCCCTGGGAGGAGTTGACGACGTAGGAGCCGGGACGCAGCGCCACCCGGGTAAGCCCGCCGGGCAGGACGCGGATGCGATCGCCGTAGAGGATGAAGGGCCGCAGGTCGATGCGGCGCGGCTCGAAGCGCCCGTCCACGTGCGTGGGATGCGAGGAGAGATCCACCAGCGGCTGCGCGATGTAGTTGCCGGGGTTCTTCTTGACCTGGGCCACGTAGGCCTCGGTCTCTTTCTTCGAGGCGAAGGGCCCCATCAGCATCCCGTAGCCGCCGGCGTCGCCGGTGGTCTTCACCACCAGCTCGTGCGCATGCTCGGTGATGTAGCGCAGGTCGTCCCGGCTGGCCCCGAGGTAGGTCGGCACCTGGGGCAGCAGGGGCTCCTCGCCCAGGTAGTACTTGATCAGCGCGGGCATGAAGGCATAGACGCTCTTGTCGTCGGCGACCCCCGCCCCCGGCGCATTGGCCAGCACCACGTTGCCCTCGCGGTAGACGTTGAGGAGGCCGGGGACGCCGAGCATGCTGTCGCGGCGGAAGGTGAGCGGATCGACGAAGTCGTCGTCGACCCTTCGATAGATGACGTCGACCTGGCGCTTGCCGTGGGTGCGGCGCATGAAGACGCGATTGCCCTCCACCAGGAGGTCGCGTCCCTCCACCAGATCCACGCCCATCTCGCGGGCCAGATAGGAGTGCTCGAAGTAGGCGGAGTTGTGGATGCCGGGCGAGAGCACCACCGTCACCGGGCTCTGGCTCGCTCGCGGCGCGGAGTGCAGCAGGGTGTCGAGGAGCAGGCTGGGGTAGTCCTTGATCGGCCGCACCGGATAGGAGGCGAAGAACTCCGGAAACACCCGATTGAGCAGGGTGCGGTTCTCCAGGACATAGGAGACGCCGCTGGGCACCCGGCAATTGTCCTCCAGCACGAGGTAGCGGCCCTTCCCGTCCCGGATGATGTCGGTGCCGACCACGTGGGTGAAGATCTTCCGCGGCGGCGCCACCCCGCGCAGCTCGCGCTTGTATTCCTTGCGCGAGAGCACGAGCTCGGGAGGAATGACCTTGTCGTGGAGGCACTTCTGGTCGCCGTAGATGTCGAGGAGGAAGAGGTTCAGCGCGGTGATGCGCTGGACGAGGCCGTCCTGGATCTGCTTCCACTCCGGGGCGGGGATGATGCGGGGCACGAAGTCGAAGGGAAAGATGCGCTCGAGCCCCTCCTTCTCGCCGTAGACGGTGAAGGTGATGCCCTGGTTCATGAGGGCCAGGCGCTGGAGGCGCTCGCGGCGCGCCACGTCCTCGAGGGTGAAGGACTCGAGGATGGAGATGAGCGAGGCGTAGTGCGGGCGCGGACTCTGGCCCCGCCCGAACACCTCGTCGAAGCCCGACTTCGCCGCCACCCACTTCATAACAATTGGCAGATGGTAGACTGCCCGCAGATGAGCGTCAACGAATCCCTCCGTCTGCTCACGCCGGACGGCGTGCGCTTCTGCCCGCTCTGCGGCGGCGCGCTGGAGCGCCGGCCCGTCCCGCCCGAGGGCCGGCACGAGCCCGTGTGCACGGGCTGCGGATTCGTCTTCTATCTCAACCACAAGGTAGTCGCGGGAACCATTCCGGAGTCCGACGGCCGGATCCTGCTCACGAGGCGGGCAATCAATCCGTCCTACGGGAAGTGGACCTTTCCGGGCGGCTTCGTGGACTGGGGTGAGCCGGTCGAGACGGCGGCGGTGCGCGAGACCTGGGAGGAGACGGGACTTCGCGTGAGCCTCGGGGGCCTGGTGGGCGTCTACTCCTATCCCGGGTCACCCATCGTGATCGTGGTGTACCGCGCCGCCGTCACCGGCGGCACCCTGGCCACCTGTCACGAGAACGATCGGGTGGAGTGGGTGGCTCCGGCGGACATCCCATGGGAGGAGCTGGCCTTCCCCTCCACCCACGAGGCGCTGCGGGAATTCCTGGCCGCCCCGCGCGCCTAGCGGATTCGCTTCCGTCCGCGGGCGCCTCAGTCCTCGCGCGAGGCCAGGGCGGCGGTGGCGCGCCCGGTGACGACCTTTTCCCCCTTCTGATTCTCCGCCCAGAGCTCGAGATCGACCTGGCCCGCCCCGTGGCCCGCCTCCTTCGCGGGCCGCTTCGCGACGACCTTGCCGCGGCAGGTGATGACATCGCCCAGGCGCACCAGGCCGGCGAAGCGCACGCCGACTTTCTGCGGGGTGCCCACGCCCAGCCAATCCGTCACCGACTGAGCCACGAAGCCCATGGAGAGCATGCCGTGACCGAAGACGTCGCCCATGCCCGCGGCGCGGGCGAAGGCGGCGTCCTGGTGAATGGGATTGAAGTCGCCGGAGGCGCCCGCATAGCGCGTGAGCTGGATCTGCTCGATGGGCCCCTTGACCAGCGGGGGCATCTCGCTGCCGACCTCGACGTCCTCGAAGTAGACCTTGGCGTATTTCATGGCGTCCTCACAGGCGAACGACGGTGATGCCGCGGACCTTGGCCACCACGTCGTTGTCGGCGTCGGTGATGGTGGTCTCGCGCACCACGAAGGCCATGGGGCCGGACTTGCCGGATTTCTCGTAGATGTCGGAGATCCGCGCGCGGCACAGCAGGGTGTCGCCGGGCCGGATGGGCTTCCACTGCTCGAACTCCTGCTCTCCGTGGAGGATGCGGGAGATGTCGGTGCCCAGATCCTTCAAGAGAGAGCCCGTATCCGCCTTCTCGTCCTTGAAGGTGATGGCGAAGGTGGGGGGGGCGATGATGTCGCCCCACGGAGACGCGCGCCCCACCTCGTCGTCGAGGTAGAAGGGGGAGAGGTCGCCGATGGCGCGCGCGAACTCCTTGATCTTGCCCCGCTCCACGTGAACCACATAGGGCGCGTACTCCTTGCCCTTGATGCTCGTATTGATCTGGATGGGCATGGGATCTCCTCAGCGGGCGGGGCTGCCCTTGGCCATGGCGCGCTCGAGGAAGCGCGCGAGATTTCCGACGATGAAGCGCTCGTGACGGCCCTCGACGATCTTCTCCACCTCGTCCCAGGCTTCCACCGTGAAGAGCACGCGCTTGCCGTCGGTCTCGACGATGGTCGCGCGGGCCCGCACCGTCATCCCCAGCGGGGTGGCGGCGAGATGCCTCATCTCCACCATGGTGCCCACCGACCCGCCGCCGGCGGGGAGGTGAGGCCTGAGGACCGCGCTGGACGTGCTCTCGAGCAAGGCGATCACGCAGGGAGTGGCATAGACGAGGACGCCCGGATTCCCCAGGCTGTCCGCCGTGAGCTCGCGGGTGACGGTGAGGGAAGTCTCGGCGGACATGCCCGGCGCCAGCGTCGAGGTCATGGGTCTCTCTTCTACCGCGACCGGCGCGCCGGGGTCAACGGGCGGGGAAGAGGACCATCTGCAGGCCGCAGAGCACGAGCAGGGTCTCGATCAGGCGCAGGAAGGTCCGCTCGGTCATCCGGTCGAGGAGCCGGCGGCCGATCCACGCCCCCGCGATCATGATGACGCCGATGTAGATCCCCACCGTGACGGTGGATTCCGTCAGCAGGTGATAGCGCTGGAACACGACGCCCCGGGTGAAGTAGGAGCCGACGGTGCAGAGGGCATCCGTGGAGACATAGGCCCCGCGAAGGAGGCCATAGCCCAGGAAGAATGGGCTCAGGATCGGGCCCACCCCGCCCACCAGGGAGGACAGGAAGCCGAACACCCCGCCGATGAGGGGAAAGTGGGCCAGGCGCACCCGCATGCCGCGAGCCTTGAG
Source organism: Candidatus Nitrosocosmicus sp. (assembly GCA_035654455.1). GTDB lineage: Bacteria > Methylomirabilota > Methylomirabilia > Rokubacteriales > CSP1-6 > DASRWT01. Next base: position 6,990 of record DASRWT010000033.1, read on the forward strand.
CCACCGGCGGCCAGGGACGGCGACGAGGAGGAAGCCGCCCAGCAGGCGGCTGATCCACGCGCCCTCGATGGACGAGTAGAGGATGGCGCCCACCACGCCCATGGGGATGGCGCCCACCAGGTAAGCCCCCACCACGCGATAGTCGATCTCGCGGCGGCTGAACCAGACGCGCGCGCCATTGCCGATGAACATGCCGATGGTGAGCACGGGCACGGTGGCCTTGGCGCCGAGGGTCCACGCGATGACGGGAATCATCATGGCGCCGGTGCCGAAGCCGGCCACGCCGCCGATGGAGGAGGCGACCATGGCGGCCACGCCCAGCGCGAGCCAGCCGGACGGCTCCGGCACCCTAGCGGCGAGCCGGGCGGGGTCGCGATCCCTTGAGCGGCATGAGGCCGTTCAGCGCGAGCCGGCCTCCGTCCACGTACACGGTGGTCCCGGTCATGTAGGAGGACGCGTCGGTGGCGAGGAACAGCGCCACGGAGGCGATCTCCCGGGGGTCGGCCACCCGCTGCATGGGCGTGCGCGAGTACACGGCGTCGCGCCAGGCCTTCTTGCGGAGGAGATGCCGGGTGAGGCCTGTCACCACGGTACCGGGGCCGATGGCGTTCACGCGGATGCCGTACGGCGCCAGCGAGATCGCCATGGCCTTGGTGAGCTGGCGCACCGCGCCCTTGGCGGCGCCGTAGGCTGCGGATTCCGGCCGCACCACCTCCGCGTTCACGGAAGAGAGCGTGATGATGACGCCGCGCCGGCGGGGGACCATCCGCCGCGCCGCCGCCTGCGCGACGAGAAAGGTGCCCTTGAGGTTGGTATCGAGCACGCGGTCCCAGGTTTCCTCGGACAGCTCCAGGAAGGGCACGATGGGCTCGATGGCGGCGTTGGTCACCGCGATGTCGAGCCGCTTCCACCTGCGCTCGATGGCGGCGAAGCCCGCCGCCACCGACGCGGAGTCGGCCACGTCCATGTGCAGCGCGAGCCCGCGCCCCGGGCCCAGCCCGCGCGCGGTGGTGGCGGCGGTGCGTGGGTCGATGTCCGCCACCGCGACGCGCGCGCCCTCGCGGGCGAAGGCGCGCGCGATGGCCTCCCCGATGCCGCGCCCGGCGCCGGTGACGAGCGCGACCTGATTTCGTAATCGCATTCGACGAAAACCTCCTCGATATTGCTGAACAGCCCGGCTAGTATACTCTGGTGTCCGTCGCCCTCGCCGCGCTTGGCGCGCTGGTGGTCTCGCTCGACGCCTCGGTGAACATCGCGTTTCCCGCCATGTCGGCGGCCTTCGGGGTGGGCCCGGTCTCGATTCGCTGGGTGATCGTCTGCTACGTGCTCACCTACGCGCTCACCGCCTTTGGCGCCGGCCTGCTCGCCGATCGCTTCGGGCCGGGCCCGGTGTTCACGGCCGGACTCTGGATCTCCGCCGCCGCCTTCGCGGGCTATCTCGCGGTGGGGTCCTTCGGCTTCCTCCTCGCCGCTCGCGTCCTGCAGGGTGTAGGCGGCGGCCTCATCTACGGCACCGCGCCTGCGCTGATCACGCTGGCGCTGCCGCGGGAGCGCCACGGATTCGGGCTCGGCCGCCTCGCGCTCGGCATGGGGATCGGGCTGGCGGCGGGGCCCATCATCGGGGGCGCCCTGGTGGACGCGTCCGGCTGGCGCGCGGTCTTTCTCTATCGCGCGCCGCTCGCCCTCACGGTGGGCGCGGCTTCGCTGCTGCTCCTGCCGCGCGGCGGCCGAGGCGGCGCGTGGCGCCTGCCGCCGCGGGAAGAATGGCTGCGCGGCCGCGTGCTGGGCGCGCTGCTCCTCGCCGCCCTCGCGAACTGGGCGCAGTTCGCCGTGTGGCTCCTGGTGCCGTACTACCTCGTGGGCGTGCTCGGTCTGCCCGCTGCCCGCGCGGGGTTCCTCTTCATGATGACGCCGCTGAGCACCGCCGCCATGGCGCCGCTGGCCGGCCGCATCACCGATCGCGCGGGTCCGCGGCTGCCCATCACGCTGGGGCTGACCGTCGAGGCCGCCGGGCTCCTTCTCATCAGCCGTCTCGACGCGTCCTCGTCGTGGCCCGTGGTCGGCATGGCGCTGGCGCTGGTGGGCCTGGGCCTCGGCTTCTTCCAGGTGCCCAATCTCGCCCAGGTGATGCGGGCCTTCCCCGCCGCGCGGCAGGGCGCGGCGGGCGGCCTGGCGTTCATGAGCCGCACGCTGGGCATCGTCGCCGGCGTCCAGGTCTCCGCGTCGGTGTTCGGCGGCCTCGAGCGCGTGCTGGGCTGGAGCGGAGCGTTCACCGCCGCCTTCGCGGTCGCCGGCGGCGTGTGCGCCCTCGCGGCGGCGTTCGCGCTGATCTCGATTCGACCCGCGCCCGCGGGGGGGTTGCGGGGGGCGCTATGATGGTCCCGTCATGCCGGCCCGACCACTCCCGCTCTCGAACGGAGGCGCCATGTCGATGCTGATCGCGCTCGCTCTCGCCCTGATCGTGGCCGCGCCGGCGGTCGCGGCCGCCGCCGAGCCCACGCCGTCGCCGGCCAGCCGCGGTCCCCTGCAGACACCCGCGGAGGAGGAGTATGGCAAGGGCATGCGCGCCAAGCGCGCGAAGGAATGGTCGGTGGCGGTGGCGTCCTTCCAGAAGGCGACCGAGCTCAAGCCCGACTTCCCGGAAGCGTGGAACGAGCTGGGCTATGCGCTCCGCAACGTGGGCAACTATCCCCAGTCGGTGAAGGCCTATGACGAGGCGCTGCGCCTCAAGCCCCGCTTCCCGGAGGCGCTCGAGTATCTCGGCGAAGCCTACGTGAAGATGGGCCAGGTCGAGGAGGCGCGGAAGGTGCTGGAGCGTCTCAAGCCCATGGACCGCAAGCGCGCCCAGGAGCTGGCGGACGAGATCGCCAAGGCGAAATAGGGCCGGCTACACGTAGAGCCGCTCGAAGTACTCGCGCACCATCCGGTCGGAGGAGAAGCGCTCCACGCCCATCCTGATGGAGGCGCGCATCATCCGCGTCCACCGCGCGGGGTCCGCCCAGGCCGGAAGCACCTCTCCTTCCAGGGTGTCGTACAGCGCGGCGAGATCCCGGCTGTCGGCGTCGGGCGGCTCGGTGGCGTCCCCGATGGCCCAGCCGGTGACCCCGTGCTCACAGCCCTCCGGCCACCAGCCGTCCAGCACCGAGAGATTGAGCACGCCGTTCATGGCCGCCTTCATCCCCGACGTGCCCGAGGCCTCGAGTGGCCGGCGCGGATTGTTGAGCCACACGTCGCAGCCGCGCGTGAGCAGCCGCCCCAGCCCCATGTCGTAGTTCTCGAGGAAGGCGATGGACTCCGGCCACTGGCGGATGGTGCGGACCAGATTCGCGATCACCGCCTTGCCTTCCCCGTCCGCCGGGTGCGCCTTGCCCGCGAAGAGCACCTGCACGCGCCCTTCCTTGAGGAGGCGGGCGAGGCGCTGGGGCTCGCGGAGGAGCAGATCCGGGCGCTTGTAGGTGGCGGCGCGCCGGGCGAAGCCGATGGTCAGGGCGTCCGGATCCATGCGCACGCCGGTGCGGCGCGCCACCTCCGCGAGGAGCTCTTCCTTCAGCTCGCGCCGGGTGGCGCGGAGCGCGCCGTCGCTGGACAGGGCCGAGGGCACGCGCGGGTCCTGCCAGGTGCCCACGTGCACGCCGTTGGTGATGGCGATGATGGGCGCGGCGCCCTCCACGCCCGCCCACATCTTGCGCGAGGTCTCCCCGTGGAGCTGGGCCACTGCATTGGACCGATGCGCGAGGCGCAGCCCCGCCACCGTCATGTTGAAGGGATCGCCGCCCAGCGCGTGCAGCTCGGCGGGCACGAGGCCGCAGTCGGCGCCGAGCCGGTGGAGATCGGCGAGCGGATGCGCCTCGTTGCCGGCCGGCACCGGCGTGTGGGTGGTGAAGACCATGGCGGGACGCACCGCCGCCCACGCCTCCTCGAACTGGCGCCCGGCCTCCATCCGGTCGGCGATGAGCTCGAGGCCGGCGAACACCGCATGTCCCTCGTTGAAGTGGTAGAGATCCACCGGCTGGTGCATGGCCTGGAGCGCGCGCACGCCGCCGATGCCGAGCAGCATCTCCTGGGCGATGCGGCAGTCGGGGCGGGGATCGTAGAGGCGCCGGGTGATCCAGAGGTCGCGCGGATCGGTGGGCTCGAGGAGAAAGAGCGGCGCGATCTGGTAGCGCGCCACCCGCCACACGCGGCACTCGACTTCACGGGTGGCCACCCGCACCCGCACCCGGGTGCCGGTGTCGGTGAGGAAGTCGGGCTTGTGCTCGTGCCATTCGTCCACGGGCTGGCCGTCCTCGCCGATGCGCTGGGCGGTATAGCCCTGCGCCCAGCGCAGCCCGATGCCGACCACCGGCATGCCGAGATCGCCCGCCGACTTCATGAAGTCCCCGGCGAGGACGCCGAGCCCGCCGGCGTAGGAGGGGAACTCCTCGTGCAATCCGTACTCCATGGAAAAATACGCGACAAGGGGCATGGACGGTCGAATCCTCCGGTTCAGTGTGCCGGCGCATCGAACAGGCCGGTCGTCCCAGTGTACTAGGCCGGACCGCGCCAGCAGCCGGTGATCAGGCGGGCGCCCCGCTTCCAGGTGGTATAGGCCCATGCCCACTCGAAGAGGACGAGGAAGCGGTTCCGGAAGCCGATGAGAAACGCGATGTGCACTCCAAGCCAGGCCAGCCAGGCAGGCAAGCCCGAAAGCCGGAGGGGGCCGACCACGGCGACCGCGGAGGCGCGGCCCACGGTCGCCATGCTGCCGCGGTCGCGATAGCGGAAGGGCAGCGTGGTCTCGCCGGCAAGGCGGCGCCAGGCATTGACGGCGGCCGCCCGTCCCTGCTGGATCGCCACCGGCGCCACGCCGGGCAGTGGTCCCTCCGTCCCGTGGCTGAAGGCGCACAGATCGCCGGCCACGAAGATCTCCGGATGCCCCGGCACCGAGAGGTCGGGAGCGACGGGAATGCGACCGGCGCGATCCAGCGGGACGCCGAGGGTGCGGGCCAGCGGCGCCGCCGCCACGCCGGCCGCCCAGAGCACCGCGCGGGAGCGGATCTGTTCGCCGCCCACCCAGACCGCGTCGGGCGTGATGCGGGTGACGAGGGCGCCCGTGCGCACCTCCACGCCGATGCGCTCGAGGCTCTTCGCCGCCGAGCGGGCCAGGGGCTCCGGAAACGAGGCCAGGATCCGGGCGCCGCCCTCGAGGAGGACCACGCGCGCCTGGGTGGGGTCGATGGCGCGGAAGTCCCGGGCGATGGTGTGGCGCGCGATCTCGGCCAGCGCGCCCGCCAGCTCCACGCCGGTGGGGCCGCCGCCGATGACCACGAGGGTCAGGAGCGCGCGGCGCTCGGCGCCGTCCTCAGCCCGCTCGGCGGCCTCGAAGGCCAGCAGCACGCGCCGGCGGATCTCCAGCGCGTCCTCGAGCGTCTTGAGGCCCGGCGCCAGCGCCTCCCAGTCGTCGTGGCCGAAGTAGGAGTGGGTGGCGCCGGCGGCGAGAATGAGCGCGTCATAGGCCAGCTCGCCGTCGTCGAGCACCACGCGGCGCGCGTGGGGCTCGACGCGCTCGGCGGCGGCGAGGATCACGCGCGTGTCGAGCGCCTTGCGAAGGACGGAGCGGAGCGGCGTGGCGATGTCGGCGGGGGAGAGCCCCGCGGTGGCGACCTGGTACAGCAAGGGCTGGAAGAGATGATGGTTGCGGCGGTCCACCAGGGTCACGCGCGCGGCACGCCGCGCGAGGACACGCGCCGCGTTGAGCCCGGCGAAGCCGCCTCCCACGATCACCACGTGCGGCTTCGCGGTCCCGGGCATGTCCGCATCTTGGGATATAATCCCCTCCATGACAACGGCACTCGTCTCCAAGCGTCATGTCGTCGCGGACATCAGCCTGGCCATGGAGCTCTGCTACGAGCGCGGCTGGACGGACGGCCTCCCGGTGGTGCCTCCCACCGAGCCGGCGGTGCGGGCCATGCTCGCGGCGGCCGAGCTCGAGCCGGACCATCAGATCGCGTTCATCACCAATCGCCAGGTGGCGGTGACGGCCGAGAAGGTCGCCATCAACGCGGTGATGGCGGGGTGCCTGCCCGAGTACATGCCCATCGTGGTCTCGGCGGTGGAGGGCATCGCGGAGCCCGTGTGGGGCTATCACGGGCCCGCCACCTCCACCGGTGGCGCCGCCGTCTTCATGATCATCAACGGCCCCATCGGTCCCCGCCTGGGCTTCAACTGCGAGGACAATCTCTTCGGGCCGGGCTGGCGCGCCAATGCCACGGTGGGGCGCGCGGTGCGCCTGGTGATGCGCAATGTCATCGGGACCCTGCCGGGCCTCCTCGACCGCGGCACCATCGGGAATCCCGGAAAGTACACCTATGTGATCGCGGAGAACGAGGCGGAGAGTCCCTGGACGCCGCTGCACGTCGAACGCGGCTTCGCCGCCGGCGAGAGCACGGTGACGGTGATGTCCGCGGAGGGTCCGCGGCAGTTCTACAACCAGCTCTCGAGCACGCCGGAGGGCATCCTCAAGACGCTCTGCGACGACATGCGCCACCACAACAGCACGGGGGGCCAGCCCCAGTACGTGGTGGTGCTGGCCGGCGAGCACATGCGGACCATCGCGGCCGGGGGCTGGAGCAAGTCCGACATCCGGAAGTACGTGTTCGACAATACCCAGGTCAGCATCGCCCACTTCAAGCGCACGGAGCGGCTGCCCGGGTCGGTGACCCCGCAGGACGAGACCACGTACAAGTCATTGCTGGCCGAGCCGGAGGACGTGCTCGTGGTCGCCGCGGGCGGTCGCGCGGGCGCGTTCTCGTGCTATATCCCGGGCTGGGCGGGCGGCCGCCGCTCCTCCCGGTCGGTAACGAAGCTCATTCGTGAGAGGAGAGCCTGATGGCACCTATCGAAATTCTCGACCCCACCGTGGAGCCCCGCCGCCAGCCGCTGACCTTCGTGGCGCGCCCCGACTCGCTCAAGGGCAAGCGCGTGGGTCTGGTGGAGAACACCAAGTTCAACTCCGACCGGCTGCTGCACCGGATCGGCGAGATCCTCATCAACGACTACGGGGCGGCGGAGTGCCGCATGTGGCGGAAGCACAATGCCAGCGTGCCCGCGCACGTGGAGATCCTCGAGGAGGCCAAGCGCACCGTCGACGTCGTCGTCGCCGGCATCGGCGACTGAGGGTCGTGCTCGTCGGGCAGTGTGCTCGACGGAATCCTGATGGAGAAGAACGGCATTCCCGCGGCGTCCATCGTCACCGACGTCTTCGAGAGCACCGGGCGGGCCATGGCCCAGTCGTGGGGGCTGCCCGCGTACAAGTTCCTGTCCATGCCCCATCCCATCGCCAACCTCTCCGAGGCTCAGCTGGATGAGCGCGCGCGCGCGATGGCGCCGCACGTGGTGAAGCTCATCCTCGAGGGTCAGGAGTAGCCGCGCCGCCGCCCCACGCGTGACCGAGACCAAGGACTACCGGTCGCCGTGGTGGCTGCGGGGGCGGCATCTCCAGAGCCTCTGGGGCCCGCTCGTGCGCCGTCCCTCGCGTCCCGCCCTCCGGCGGGAGCGATGGGACACGCCCGACGGCGATTTTCTCGATCTCGACTGGCTCGCGGGAGATCCCCCCCGCGCCGGCGCGCCCTGCGTGGTGGTGCTCCACGGGCTCGAGGGCTCCTCCGAGTCGCACTATGCCCTTGGTCTCCTTGCCCTCGCCGCCGAGGCCGGCTGGGCGGGAGTGGTCGTCCACTTCCGCTCCTGCAGCGGCGAGCTGAACCGGCTGCCGCGGCTCTATCACTCCGGGGAGACGTCCGACCTCGACTGGGTGATCGGCCGACTCCTGGCCGCGATGCCCCCGCGCCGGCTCGGCCTGGTCGGCGTCTCGCTGGGGGGCAATGTCGCTCTCAAGTGGCTGGGTGAGCGGGGGGAGGCGGTGCCCGCGGGCGTGGCCGCCGCGGTGGCCATCTCGGTGCCGTTCGACCTCGAAGCCTGCGCCAAGGTGCTGGACCGCGGCGTCAACCGGGCGCTCTACACCGCGCATTTCCTCCGCACCATGAAGGCCAAGCTCCGCGCCAAGGCTGCGCTCTACGCGGGCCGGGTCGACCTGGCGGGCGCGCTCGCCGCGCGGACATTCAAGGAATACGACCGGCTGGTCACCGCGCGCATCTTCGGATTCGCCGACGAGCGCGACTACTGGAGCCGCTCCAGCAGCGGGCCGTTTCTCTCGGCCATCCGCCGGCCCACGCTCCTCATCAACGCGGTGAACGACCCCTTCGTCCCGCCGGAAACCCTGCCGCGGGCCGAGGTGGAGCGCTCCCCCTGGCTGGAGGCCCACTTTCCGGCCGAGGGCGGGCATGCCGGGTTTCTCGAGGGCGGCGCGGGACCCTCCTGGGCCGAGCGACGCGCGGTGGCGTTTCTCGCGCGGCATCTCGGCGAAGCCGCGTGATGGATCTGGCACGGCCGCTCCGGCGCTCCCGGCGGCACCGCATGATCGCCGGGGTCTGCGGCGGCATCGCGGAGTGGCTGGGCTGGGATCCCACGCTCGTGCGGGTGCTCTACGTCGTCGGCTCCATCCTCTCGGTGGCCTTCCCCGGCATCCTCGTCTACGTCATCCTCTGGATCATCGTGCCCAAGACGGCGGAGTAACGCGCGCCGTGAGGGCGCGGGCGCCGTCGACAGCCCGCGGCTCCGTCTGCTAGGATGGCCGCCGTGCTGCGCGACGCCTACGGGCTGACCGTCTCCACCGACTCCCGGGCCGCCGTGGACGACTACGATCGCGGGGTTCGCGCCCTCCTCGGCTTCGGCGCCGACACCGTGGCCGCGTTCGAGGCCGCGGTGTCGGCCGATCCCGAGTTCGCGCTGGCCCGGGCCGGACTGGCCGTCTCCCGCTATCTGAACGAGGAAATGGCCGAGGGGCGCGCGGAGATGGACCGCGCGGTGGCGGCGGCACAGGCGCCCGGGCTCTCCGCGCGCGAGCGCCGTCACGTGGACGCCCTCGCGCTCTGGGTGGGCGGGCGCGGCAACGACGCCATCCCGCTCATCCGGGAGATCCTCGCCGAGCATCCGCGCGACATGATGCTCATCCAGCGCCTCTACTACATCCACTTCTGGCAGGGGCGCTCCGCGGAGATGCTGGAGCTGATCGAGTCGGTCCGGGGTGGCGCCCTCGACGGCGATTCCTACATGCTGGGGCTCCACGCCTTCAGCCTGGAGGAGAATGGGCGCTACGCCGAGGCGCTGCCCCTGGCGGAGCGCGCGGTGGGGATGAATCCGAAGGACGCGTGGGCGGTGCACGCCATCGCGCACGTGCTGTACGAGACGGGGGAGAACGACCGCGGCGCCGAGGCGCTGCCCCCCCGCATCCATCCCTGCGACCACCTGAGCTATTTCCGGAACCACCTGCTGTGGCACCTGGCCCTCATGCATCTCGCGGAGGGGCGCTACGATCGCGCGGCGGCGCTGTTCCGGTCGGTGTTCGGCCGCCTCCCCATCGAGGTGAGCGCCGACCTTCAGGATTCGGTGTCGCTGGCGTGGCGCCTGGACCTCTTCGAGCATCCGGATCCCGAGCGCTGGCGCCACCTGGGCGCGGTGGCGCGGAACCGGCTCGCGCTGCCGCTCCTGCTCTTCCACGACCTCCACGTGGGCATGGCGCTGGCCGCGGCGGGCGACTGGGCGAGCGCGGAGGTGCAGCTCGAGCGCCTGCGCGCGCGCAGCCGGAAGTCGCGCAACCCCACCCTCGGCGACGTGGTCGTCCCGCTGCTGGAAGGCCTGCACGCCTTCGCGCGCGGCGACCATGCCGGCGCGGTGGAGCGCATCGCCCCCATCGAGTCGCGCATCATCGAGGTGGGCGGCAGCCACGCCCAGCGCGAGGTCTTTCACGACACCTTGCTGGCGGCGGCGCTGCGCGGGGGCGACATGGCTCGAAGCCGCGGCCTCCTCGAGCGCCGGCTCGCCAAGCGCCCCCGTCCCGGCCGGTTCTGGGAGAGCCGGGCGTGATGGACTGGAAGGCCCTGGGCGAGGAGACCATCGATCTCCTGCGCCGCTACCTGACCATCGACACCACCAATCCGCCCGGCCGGGAGACGGAGGGCGCGCGCTTCCTCGCCGGCGTGCTCGAGAGAGACGGAATCGCGAGCGAGTTTGCGGAGTCGGCGGAGGGGCGGGGGAATGTGGTGGCCCGCGTCAAGGGCGACGGGTCCCTGCCCGGCATCGTGCTTCACCACCACATCGACGTGGTGTACGCGGACCGCCGCTACTGGAGCGTGGATCCCTTCGGGGGCGTCATCCAGGACGGCTTCCTCTACGGGCGCGGCGCGCTGGACATGAAGTCGACCGGCATCCTCCAGCTCGGCGCGCTGCTCGCCATCCGGCGGGCCAAGGTGCCGCTCAAGCGCGACCTCATCTATCTCGCCACCGCCGACGAGGAGGCGGGGAGCCGCTTCGGCGCCCAGTGGATCGCGGACCACCGCGCGCACTGGCTGGGCGGGGCGGAGTACGCCATCTCGGAGCTGGGCTTCGTGTCCACGCATCCGGGCGCGCGGGCGCCGCTCGGCACCATCGTGATCTCCGAGAAGACCGGGCTGCCCTTGCGCCTCACCGCGCGGGGCGAGCCCGGGCACGGCTCCATGCCGTGGCCGGACACCGCGCCCCACCGCCTCATCCGCGCGCTGGGCCGCCTGCTGCAGGCGGAGCGCCCGCTGCGCGTGCTGCCCGAGACGCGCGAGTACTTCCGCGCCCTGGCCTCGGTGCTGCCCGGGGACACCGGGCGGGGGCTCGAGGACGTCGAGCGGTCCCTGGGCGATCCCGCCTTCCGCGCGCGCTTCCTCGCCCATCCGCATCACGCCGCGCTGGTGCGCACCACCTTCGCGGTGAACATGCTCAAGGGGAGCGAGAAGCGGAACGTGATCCCGCCCGAGGCGGTGGCCGATCTCGACTGCCGCATGCTCGCCGGCGACGATCCCGAGGAGATCCGCGCCTGGGTGGAGCGCGTGGTGGCGGATTCCCAGGTGGCGGTGGAGATCACCGGCGAGGCCAAGCAGCCGAATCTCTCGCCGCCCGATACCGAGCTCTACAAGCACATGGCCGACACGCTGCGTCGGCGCGCGCCGGGCGTGGTGGTGACGCCGGAGATCCTGGTGGCCTTCACCGACAACTGGGTGTTCCGGCGCATGGGACTGCACGGCTACGGCTGGAGCCCCTTCGTCTGCGACGAGGGCGAGCTCCGCCGCATCCACGGCAACGACGAGCGGCTCTCGCTCGAGAATATCCGGGAGGGCGTGCGGGCCTATACCGAGATGCTGCTCGCGGCGGCGGCGACTTGAGGGCGAAGCGATCCGCCCCGCGCGCGCGGCGGCGGCCCGCCCGCGCCGGGCGGGCGGGGGCTCTCACCATCCGCCCCGGGACCGCGCGCGACATTCCCACCATCGTCGCCCTCATCCGCGGGCTCGCCGACTACGAGCGGCTGCGCCATGAATGCAAGGCCACCCCCGCCGGCGTGCGGCGGCACGGGTTCGGTCGCCGGCGCTACTTCGAGACGTTGATTTGCCGGCGTGACGGCCGGCCGGTCGGGATGGCGCTCTACTTCTTCACGTTCTCCACCTTTCTGGTCCGGCCCACGCTCTACCTGGAGGATCTCTTCGTCCTCCCCGAGGAGCGGGGCGCGGGAGCGGGGAAGGCCCTGCTCGCCGCGCTGGCGCGCATCGCCGTCAAGCGCGGCTGCGGCCGGCTCGAGTGGGCGGTGCTCAACTGGAACCGTCCCGCCATCGGCTTCTACGAGCGGCTGGGCGCCCGGCTTCGCCGGGAGTGGATCCTCACGCGCCTCACCGGCGCGCCCCTCCGGAGCCTGGGCAAGAGCGGCTAGGCGAGCGGGGGCGACGCTCCGCGAAGGACTAGCGCGTCGCGCCCGGCGGCGCCTCTCGCGCCGGCTCGTCGTGCAGGAGGCGGACGTCGTGGCGCCCGGAGGGAATCTCGATACCGGCCTCGCTCAGCGCGGCCAGGATGGCCAGCCCGAGCTCGCTCTTCACCTGCGGCGCCTCCTCGAAGCGGGCCGTCCACGCCCGCAGCTCGAAGTCCAGGCCGGTGGGGATGAATCCCATGAAGAAGGCGAGCGGCGCGGGCTCGCGCAGCACGCCGGGATGCGCGGCGGCGGTCTCGCGCAGGATGGTGAGCACGCGGGCGGCGTCGCTGCCGGGGGCCGCGCTGACCCGGACGTCCACCCGGCGGAGGCGGTCCGAGAGCGTCCAGTTGGAAAGCTTCTCGGAGGTGAGGATGCCGTTGGGCACGATGACCTCGGCGCCTTCCCAGGTGCGCACCATGCTGGAGCGGATGCCGATGCGCCGGACCTCCCCCGCGAGATCGCCGATCTGGATCGCGTCGCCCACCTGGATGAAGCGCTCGAAGAGCAGGATGAATCCGGAGACGACATTGTTCACCACCGCCTGGAGGCCGAAGCCGATGCCGACGCCGAAGGCGCCGACCAGGATGGTGACGCGATTGAGGTCCACGCCCATGGCCGCCACCGCGAAGATGAAGCCGAGGAGCAGGATGGCGTAGTGGAGCAGGGTGGACACGGTGTACGGGATCCCGCGCGCCAGGCTCACCCGCGGATACACGTCTTCCTCGAGGACGAAGCGCGCCAGCCGCGAGACCACGAAGGCGAGCCACACCGTCACCGCGAATGCCACCAGGTCGCCCACGGTCAGGCTCAGGTTGCCGCGGGCGACCCCGGCGGCGAGAGCGGTGCCCATCGCGTCCCGCGCCCTTCCGTGTAGCCCGAGCGATCCCAGCATGGCCAGCGCCCAGCCGGCGATGGCCAGCCAGCGGAGCACCCGGCGCGTGCGCTCCTCGAGGAGCGCGCGGTGACGCTGCACGAGGCGCAGGTAGGCCAGCGGCCGGGTGCGGAGGGCATAGGCCACCAGCCCCTGCGCCACGCGAAAGCCCGCGTAGAGGACCATGGCGATATAGCCGAAGGACAGCGCGCCCGAGCCCAGGAGCCGTCCCAGCCGGAGATAGCCGATGGCGGCCAGCACCAGGGCCACCCCCATCGCGCCGAGCATGGCGAGTCCCAGCGCCCGGAAGAGCGCGGGGCGGGGGGCGGCGGACAGCGCGCCCCGCCGCGGGGAAAGCACCCAGGCGAGAAAGGCGATGCCCACCAGCATCTCGCCCAGGAAGACCAGCTGATCGAAGAGCGGCACCACCTCGGCGATGTCGTCCAGCCGCTCGAGAGCGTAGAAGAGGCCGAGCCCGATCACGCTCGCCCGCAGCGACGGCTCGGCGAGCGACGTGACCATGCGCAGGACGGGCACCAGGCCCAGGAGCCCCACCAGGCTGCGCACCACCCGCGGCACGTCGCCGTACAGCCAGGGCGTGAGGAACAGCGCCACCAGCAGGGCGGCGGAGAACGGGAACTCGAACACACGGACCGCGTCGGCGAGCGTGGGATCGTCGCCGCTGCGCCGCCGCGCCGGCCGGAGCAGGTAGGAGAACGCGGCCCCGAGCACGAGCCAGATCAGCAGGTGCAGCGGGATCACCGCCCGGTGGGTCTGGAAAAAGCGGCGAAGCGCGGCCCGGTCGGCCTCCATCCCCTCCCGGGCGCGGGCGGGGACTTCCCGGAGGGTTCCCAGCGAGGCCTCCATCTCCCAGAGGGGCGCCCCGTCCCGTACCAGCAGCGGCCGCTCCGCTTCCCCCCGCGTGAGCGCGATCTGGGCCAGGGTCTCTTCCACGGACGCGGTCTGCTGCGAGACGCGCTCCTGGAGCTGCAGCACCTCCGCGCGCTGGCTCTTGATGAGCTGCTCCGTGGTGGCGATGGCGGCGAGGGTGGCGTCCGCGCGCGCGAGCACGGGGAGCGGCGCCCCGGTGCGTCGCGCCTCCGCGCGCGTGGCCTGCCAGGTGGCGCGGAGCGCGGCCAGCTCGCCCAGGTCGCGCTCGTGCTCGGTGGCGACGCGGGTGAGAAGCTCCGCCCAGCCGGTGAGCAGGACGCGCGCGGCCACGAAGGGGCTGGCGAGATTGTCGAGAATGGGGCCGCGCGGATTGTCCGCCAGCGCGCGCTCCGTCGCCTGCACGCGGACGCGCATGTCCTCGCCCAGGGCGGGAAGCCGCCGCTCGATCTCCGAGACGCCGGGCCGCGCGCGCGCCGTCTCGTCCAGGGCGCGCAGGCGCGCGGCCGTCTCGTCGGCCCGGCGCACGATGTCGGGGATGGGAATGGGCGCGGCGGCGGTGGGCAGGGGGCCCGGCTCGGGGCTGGGCGCAGCGGCCGGCGCCGGCGGAGTCGTGGGAGACGCGGCGGGGGTCTGCGCGGCGGCGGGCCGGACCAGGCACAGCGCGAGCAGGACGAGCGCGAGGGCGAGCCGTCGTCGAGGTGCCGCGCTCATGCCCTGGATGATACCGCCAGGATGGGCGAAGACGTGCGGGCCCAGACGCCAGGGTGGGGGATCAGGCCCGGTGGGCGCGCTCCCGGGCGGCGACCACGGGCGGGATGCGGCCGGTCCACGGCTGCGCGGCCTCGAAGGCGGCCGCCGCCCGGAGCACCGCCGCCTCCGCATGCCAGCGCCCCACGATCTGAAGCCCCACCGGCAGCCCGCTCGCGGTGAAGCCGCAGGGGATGGAGATGACGGGCAGGGCGGTCAGCGTGATGCCGTAAGTGAGAAAGAACCACTGGGTGTAGTTGTCCAGCGGCTTGCCGTTGATCTCGGTGGGGTAGCGCTGCTCCACCGGAAACGGGGGCACCGCCACCGTGGGGAGGATGAGGTAGTCGTACCGCTCCATGAAGGCGCGCACGCGCTGCCAGAGCTCGCCGCGCGCGATCTCGGCGCGGGCGATGTCCCGGGACGTGAGCGCCAGCCCCTGCTCGATATTCCACAGGAGGCCCTTCTGCAGCTTGTCCTTCCACTGGGGCAGCTTGTCGGCGTGCCGCGCCACCATGGAGAGGCCGCGGGTGCCGAGCACGATGTCGTTGACCTCCGAGAAGTCCGGACAGGCGTGGTCCACGCGGGCGCCCAGCGAGCGGAAGACGCGGCAGGCGCCGGCGGCGATGCGGGCCACCTCCGCGTCCACCGGGATCAGACCCTCGAGGTCGGGGGTCCACGCCATGCGGAGCCCCTTCATCGACGGCGAGCGGAGCGCCTGGGTGAAGGCGCGCGTGTCCACCTCGTAGGACAGCGGCGCCCGCGCGTCGGGCCCGGCGATGGCGGCCAGCATGAGAGCGATGTCGCCCACCGTGCGCGCCATGGGTCCCGTTACCGAGAGCGTGTCCCAGGCCAGGTCCGAGGGTACCTGGGGCACCAGGCCCGGTGTGGTGCGGAAGCCGACCACCCCGCAGAAGGCGGCCGGAGTCCGGAGCGAGCCGCCCAGATCGGAGCCCTGGGCGATGGGCCCCATGCCGGTGGCGAGCGCCACGCCCGCGCCCCCGCTGGAGCCGCCGCAGGTCAGCGCGGGATCCCATGGATTCCGTGTCGCGCCGAACACGGCATTGAAGGTATTGCCGCCGGCGCCGAACTCGGGCGTATTCGTCTTGGCGAAGACGATGGCGCCCGCCGCCTTGAGCCGCTCCACCACCAGCGCGTCTTCCTTCGGCACGTGGTGCTCGTAGATCTTCGAGCCCCAGGTGGTCCGGATGCCCTTGGTGGGGGTGAGGTCCTTGATGGACACCGGCACCCCGTGCAGTGGCGGCAGGGCCTTGGCCCGGCGCAGGGACGCGGTGGCGCGGCGCGCCTCCGCCAGGGCCGACTCGCGTGCCACCGTGACGCAGGCGTTGAGCGCGGGGTTCACCGAGTCCACACGCGCCAGCACCGCCTCCATGACCTCGAGGGGCGAAGTCTTGCGGGCGCGGTAGAGGCGGGCAAGCTCGGCGGCGGGCGTATAGCAGAGATCGCTTGGGGTCACTGCGGGCCTCCCGGTGGACTGGGTCTAGAGAACTTTGCGGGGATCGAGGGCGTCCCGGAGACCGTCCCCGATGTAGTTGATCGACAGCACCGTGAGGAAGATGGCGGTACCCGGGAACAGGGCCCAGTGGGGAGCGAAGTCCAGGTTGTCCTTGGCGTCGAAGAGGATGCGGCCCCAGGTCGGGATGTCGGGCGGGAAGCCCAGCCCGAGAAAGGAGAGGGACGACTCCGCGATGATGGCCGCCGCCACGTCGATGGTGCCGGCCACGATGACGGGCCCCACCGAGTTCGGCAGGATATGGCGGAGCACCTGACGGATCGGCGCCGCGCCGAGGCCGCGCGCCGCCTCCACGAACTCCTTCTCGCGGAGTGAGAGGAACTGGGCGCGCACCAGCCGGGCCACCGGCATCCAGCGGAGCCCACCGATCACCGCCACGATCATCACGAACACGCCCACCTCGGGCCCGAGGTGCTTCTTCAGCGCGTCGCGGAAGAGGTAGACGATGAGGAGCAGCAGCGGCAGGCCGGGGAGCGAGAGGAAAAGGTCGGTGAGCCGCATCAGCGCGTGGTCCACGACGCCGCCCGTGAAGCCGGCGATGGCGCCCACCGCGGTGCCGGCCAGGATGGCGATGAGCATGGCGCTCAGCCCTACCGCGAGCGAGATCCGGCCGCCGTAGAGCATGCGGGCGAGAAGATCCTGGCCGAGGTCGTCGGTGCCGAGCGGGTGGGCCCAGGAGGGGCCTTTCAGCTTCGCCTTGAAGTCGATCTCGTCGATGGGCACCCGATACAGGAGCGGCCCGACCAGGACCGCGACCACCAGGGCGACCAGGATGGCGGCGCCGAAGAGCGCGAGGCGGTGACGCCGGAAGCGCCGCCAGGCCTCGGCCCGCAGCGAGGTGGGGGGCCGCCGCGTCACCGCCGGGTCGGCAGCGAGCGCGGGGGCGCGGGTGACCGGACTACCGGTACGAGATGCGGGGATCGAGCCAGCCATAGAGAATGTCGGCGATGAGGTTGAAGAAGACCACCAGCGCCGAGAACACGAACGTGATGGCCATGATCACCGGGGTGTCGTTGGCGAGGATGGAGCTGATGAGGAGCGAGCCGATCCCGGGCACCCGGAAGATCTGCTCGGTGATGAGCGCGCCCGCGAAGATGGTGGGCACCTGCAGCGCCACCAGCGTGACCACCGGGATGAGGGCGTTGCGCACCACGTGCCGCACGATGGTCACGCGCTCCGTGAGCCCCTTGGCCCGCGCGGTGCGCACATAGTCGAGCTGGATCACGTCGAGCACGGCGGAGCGCATGAACCGCGTCATGGAGGCCGCCTGGAAGAGCGCCAGGACCGCCACCGGCATGATGGCCTGGCGGATGTGCTCCCACCACCACCGCCAGCCGGAGGCGCTGATGTCGGCGCGGTAGATGAAGGGCAGCCAGTCCAGGTAGATGCTGAAGAAGAGAATGAAGAGGAGACCGGTGAAGAAGGTGGGCAGGGAGAAGCCCAGGAAAGCGCCGGTGGTGGCGATCTGGTCGAAGAGCGAGTAAGGGCGGGTGGCGGAGATGACGCCGATGGGGATGGCGATGAGCAGGCCCAGGATCTGCGCGGAGCCGATGACGAGGATGGTGGTGGGCAGCCGCTGCAGGATGAGCCGGTCCACGTTGACGCGGCTCACGAAGGAGAAACCCCAGTCGCCCTTCATCATGGAGGTGAACCACCGCACGTAGCGGATGGCGATGGGGTCGTCGAGGCCGAACTGGGCGCGCAGGTTCATGCGCACCTCCGGCGGCACGTTGGGATTGGTGGCCAGCTCCTCGAAGGGGTCGCCGGGCGCCATGGCGAGGATGGTGAAGAGCACGAGGCTGATCCCCGCGAGCACCGGGATGATGATGAGGAGGCGCCGGAGCAGGTACTTGGACATGCGGTGACGCGGGCGCCGCGGGCCGGGTGGCTACCCCGGCCCGCGGACGACCGGTCTACCCCTCCCGATACCAGTTCTGGAGAGCCCAGAAGTCGGAGTCCCAGCCGCTCTGCTCCGCGCGGAGGGTATTGGCGACCGCGGCCACGCGGGGGCGGAACACGACGGGGATGACGACGACGTTCTGGATCACCAGCTCGTTCATCCGGATGAACATCGCCGCGCGCTTGACCGGGTCCAGCTCGGACTCGGAGGCCTTGTGGAGCTTGTCGAACTCGTCATTGCGCCAGCGCGTGATGTTGCGGCCCTGCCATTTGTTGTCCTTGGAGGCCACTTCCTCGGTCAGGAACTGGCGCATGAACTGCTCGGGATCGGGCTGGGTCATGGTGGTCGTGTACATCTGGATGTCGGTGTAGAAGTGGCTGTAGGTGTCGGGGTTGGCCACGTCGGACGAGAAGTAGACCGAGGCGGTCACCGACTTGATCTCCATCTCGATGCCCGCCTTGGCCGCCGCCTGCTTGACGATGGCCTGGGTCTTCTGGCGCGGGGCATTGATCGACGTCTGGTAGACGAACTTCAGCTTCTTGCCGTCCTTGGCCCGGATGCCGTCCGAGCCCTTCTTCCAGCCCGCCGCCTCCAGGATCTGGTTGGCCTTGTCGACGTTGAACTCCCACTTGGTGCTCTTCGACGCGAACCGCGAGGGCTGATTGAGGAAGTTCGCGGTGGCGATGCCGGTGCGGCCGTAGATCTGCTCCTGCATCGAGGCGCGGTCCACCAGGAGGTTGAGCGCCTGCCGCACCGCGGGATCGCTCAGCGACGGATGCGTGGTCTTGATGCTGGCGCGCTCACCGTCCACCTCTTTCCACGGATCGGTGAAGTTGCACTGGATATGCTCGATATTGCCGCCGGCCACGATGTCGGCCTTGCCCTTGCCCCCCTGCTCCCAGCGCTTCAGCTGCTCGTCCTCGACCTGCATGTTCCAGGCATAGTCGAACTCGCCGGTCTGGAGCACCGCGCGCGCCGCCGAAGGCGCATCGCCGCCGCCCTTCATCTCGATGCTGTCGAAGAAAGGCCGGTTCGGCATGTGGTAGTTCGGATTGAGCTCGCCCCGCACCATGTCACCGGGCTTGAAGTCCGCGAACTTGTAGGGGCCGGTGCCGACGGGCTTGAGGTTGGTCGGCGCCTCGCGCGAATTGCCGCCCTTGAAGGCCTCGAAGAGGTGCTTGGGGATGATCATGCCCCGTACGCCCACGAAGGGGTCGGCCCAGAACGGGGTGGGCTTGGGGAAGGTGATCTTGATGGTGTGGCTGTCGACCTTCTCGACCTTGACGTCCTTGTAGGTGCCGATGGACACCGACGCGGTGGCAGGATCGGAGCAGTACTCCCAGGTGAAGACGCAGTCGTCGGCGCTGAAGGGCTTGCCGTCGTGCCAGTTGACGCCCCGCTTGAGCTTCCACGTGACCGACTTGCCGTCCCGGGCCAGCCCGCCGTTCTGCACGGTGGGGATCTCGGCGGCCAGGTTGGGCGCCAGGTTGCCGTCGGGATCCCACGAGGCCAGGGGCTCGTAGAAGATGCGGGAGCCGTCCTGATCCTTGGTGCCGGTGGCGAAGTGCGGATTCAGAAGGGTGGCGCCCTGCCACCACAGGACCTTCAGCGCCCCGCCTCCACCCCGCTTGGTGGGCTTGTAGGGTTGCTTCGACTGGGCGTGCGCGACCCCCGCCGACGCCAGCATCTGGGCGGCGAGAGGACCGGTGAGCCCGACTCCGACCATCATCTGCACGAAAGCGCGTCGGCTGAGACGGCCGGCCTTGACCTCGCCGATCAGGCTGCGTAGCTCGCGTTCATCCATGTTCGTGTGCTCCTCCTGCAATGTGGTCCTCCTGGGTGGGTCGACGGTGGCCGGCCAAGGTGAATTTGGACGGCCCCATTCTTATATGCTGCACGAGGGAAACTGTCAAGGGCGGCGGGGGGTTCCGCCGCCCTTGGAATGGACGGGCGTGAGGTCGGCGCCGGACTGCTACGCCTCCTTGTACCAGTAGGGCAGCCGCCAGAGCGTGCCGTCCCAGCCGGTGAGGTCCATCCCGCGAAGCTTGAGATTGGACCCCGAGACGCCGTTGCGCCACAGCACCGGGATCACCGCGACATTGCTGATCACGATGTCGTTCATCTTGATGAAGAGCGCGGCCCGCTTGATCGGGTCCGTCTCGCCCTCGGCCGCTCGGTACGTCCGGTCGTACTCCTCGTTCCGGAACCGCGTGATATTGCGCCCCTGCCAGCTATTGGCCTTCTGCGCCACCTCCCAGGAGGTGAACTGCAGCATGAAGGGCGCCGGGTCCGGCGAGGTCATGGTGGTGTTGTACATCTGGATGTCCGAGTAGAAGTGGGGGTAGGTGTCGGGATTGGCGGGATCGGAGGAGAAGAACACCGACGCCACCACCGACTTCAGCTCGATCTCGATGCCTGCCTTGGCCGCCGCCTGCTTGACGATGGCCTGGGTCTTCTGCCGGGGCGCATTGATCGAGGTCTGGAACACGAACTTCAGCCGCTTGCCGTCCTTGGCGCGCACGCCGTCCGCTCCCCGCTTCCAGCCGGCGGCGTCCAGGATCTGGCTCGCCTTGTCCCCGTTGAACTCCCAGCGGTGGTTCCGGGAGTGGAAGCGCGAGGGCGCGTTGAGGAAGTTCGCGCTGGTCTGGCCGCCTCGCCCGTAGATCTGCTCGTGCACCGCCGAGCGGTCCACGAGCAGGTTGAGCGCCTGGCGCACGGCGGGATCGGACAGCGTGGGATGGGTGGTCTTGAGGCTGGAGCGCTCCCCCTCCACCTCGGTCCACGGATCGGTGAAGTTGCACTGCATGTGCTCCGGATTCCCGGTGGGCCAGATATTGACCTTGCCCTTGCCGCCCTGCTCCATGCGCTTGAGGATGTCGTCCTCGACCTGGAGGTTCCAGGCGTAATCGTATTCCCCCGTCTGGAGCACCGCCCGCGCCGCGGAGGCGGCATCGCCGCCACCCTTCAGCTCCAGGGTGTCGAAGAAGGGCCGGTTGGGGACGTGGTAGCCGGTGAAGGCCTCGGCCCGCACGATGTCGCCCGGCCGGAAGTCCAGGATGCGGTAGGGGCCGGTTCCCACCGGCTTGAGATTGGCCGGGGCTTCCTGCGACTTGGCGCCGCGGAAGGGCTCGAAGACGTGCTTGGGGATGATCATGCCGCGCACGCCGCAGAAGGCATCCGACCAGAAGGGCTGCGGCTTCTTGAAGGTCAGCTTCACGGTGTGGCTGTCCAGCTTCTCGATCTTCGAGATCTCGGTATAGGAGCCGGTGGTGACGGTCTTGTTCGCGGGATCCATCACGAACTCGTAGTTGAACACCACGTCGTCGGCGGTGAAGGGCTTGCCGTCGTGCCAGCTCACCCCTTTCTTGAGCTTCCAGGTCACCGCGGTGAGGTCCTTGGCGAGCCCTCCGTTGGACACGGTGGGAAGCTCGGCGGCCAGGACCGGCACCACGTTGCCGTCGGGATCGAAGCCCGCCAGCGGCTCGTAGAAGACGCGCGAGGCGTCCTGATCCTTGGTCCCGGTGGCGAAGTGCGGATTGAGCAGGGTGGGCGCCTGCCACCACAGCATCTTCAGCGCGCCCCCGCCTCCGCGCTTGGTCGGCGTGAAGGTCGAGGCCTGCGCCAGGGCGGGCCGGACCCCGGCCGACAGGAGCATCTGGGCGGCCAGCGGCGCGGTGACGCCGACCGCCGCCATGGTGCGCATGAACGACCGGCGGCTCACGCGACCCGCCTTGACGTCCTCGATCTGTTGCCGGAGGGCCTGCTCGTCCATGGCGACGTCTCCTGTACCGTGTGGGCGGCTAGAAGGTTGGCTCGTTATACGGGCGGGCTCTTCGACTGTCAAGCGTGGGCGGGCACGGGCGCCAGCCAATCGGCCAGGGCGGCCAGGGTGGGGAACTCGCGGTCCGGCCGCGCGGCGCCCCCGGCCGCCTCACCTTTGCGGTTGATCCAGGCGCACGGAACGCCCAGGGCTCGGCACGGCGTCACGTCGTGGAAATAGCTCGCGGCCGCGTGGAGCCAGGAGCGGCCTCCGATGCGGGCGCGCGCCTCGAGGAAGTGGCCGGGGGCCGGCTTGTAGGAGCGCACCTGCTCCGCGGTGACGATCAGCTCGAAGGGCGCCGCGAAGTGGCGCCGCGTCCAGGCCAGGAGGTCGTTGTCCACGTTGGAGAGGATGCCGAGCTGGTAGCCGGCGCCGGCCAGGCGGCGCAGCGCGGTATTGGTGTCCGGGAAGGGCGTCCAGCCGAGGATGCTCTCGGCGAGAAAGCCGGCGCGCGCGGCGGGCAGAGGCCAGCCCATGCGCACCGCCACGCGCCGGCCGGTCTCGGCGAGCACGTCGCGGTAGCTGCGGAAGGCCTCGGCCTGCACGGCGGGCTCGATCTCGGCGAAGAGACGCAGCGCGGCCGCCGTGTCCACCGGGCGCCCGCTCGCCGCCGCCGCCGCCGCGAAGCCGTCGCGAAGGCCCCGCTCCCAGTCGATGAGAGTGCCGTAGCAGTCGAACGTGATCACGTCATAGGGTCGGTCCATATGGGGTAGATCCACAGGGGATTCCTCTCTCAGGTGGCGCGCTGCCAGAGGGCGAGATTCCAGAGATTGCCGTCCCAGGGTGAGATGGCCACCCCGCGCAGCCGGGAGGACACCGCGGTGGCCTCGTTGCGCCACACCAGCGGGATCACCACGCCCTCCCGCATCACCAGGTCATTCATCCGTATGAACAGCGCCGCCCGCTTGACGGGATCCATCTCGCGCTCCGCCGCGCGCCAGAGCCGGTCGTATTCCTCGTTGCGCCAGCGGCCGGTATTGCCCAGCGTCCACTTGTTCTCCCGCGCCGCGATCTGCCACGAGGTGAAGCGCTCCATGTAGAGCTGGGGATCCGGGCGTCCCATGAGGAGCTGGTACATCTGCAGATCCGCGAAGAAGTGCCGCACGGTATCCGGGTTGGCCTCGTCGGAGGAGAAGTAGGTGGCGGCCACCACGGACTTGAGCTCGAGCGCGATGCCGGCCCGCGCGCATGCCTGCTTCACGATGGCCTGGGTCTTCTGCCGGGGCGCGTTGATCGACGTCTGGAACACCAGGGTGAGCCGGCGCCCGTCCCGGGCGCGCACCCCGTCGGCGCCGCGGCGCCAGCCCGCCGACTCGAGGAGCTGATTGGCCCGCTCGGGGTTGAACTCCCACCGCGTGTTCGGCGACCGGAAGCGCCCCGGCGCGACGAGGAAATTCGGCGTGGTCTGTCCCTGCCGGCCGTAGATCTCGGCCTGGATGGTCTCCCGGTCCACCAGCAGCGCGAGCGCCTGCCGGATCTCGGGGACGGACAGGACGGGGTGGCTGGACTTGGAGCTGGCGCGCTCGCCATCGACCTCGCGCCACGGGTCGGCGAAGTTGAGCTCGATGAACTCCGTGCTGCTGCTGGGAGTGAAGACGATGCGGCCCTTGCCGCCTCCTTCGAGTCGCTTGAGGACGTCGTCCTCGACCTGCATGTTCCAGGCGAAGTCGTATTCGCCCGTCTGGAGCACCGCGCGGGCGGCGGAGGCGGCGTCCCCGCCGCCCTTCAGCTCGACCTGATCGAAGGCGGGGCGCCCGGCCACGTGATAGCCGGGGTTGAGCTCGGCCCGGAGGGCGTCGCCGGGCCGGAAGTCGCCGTGCCGGTACGGCCCGGTGCCCACCGGCCGCAGGTTGGCGGGCGCCTCGCGTGAGGCCGCGCCGCGATACGACGCGAAGTGATGCCGCGGGAGGATCATCCCCGCGCCGCCGCAGAAGGGGCCGGCCCAGAACGGCGTGGGCTGCTTGAAGACGACCCGCACCGTCAGGTCGTCCACCTTCTCCACGTGCTCGAGGTCGCGGTAGTTCGAGATCGTGGTGGCGGCGGTGGCGGGGTCGGCGGCGTACTCCCAGTTGAACACCACGTCGTCGGCGGTGAAGGGCCGCCCGTCATGCCAGGTCACACCGCGCTTGAGCCGCCAGCGCACCCAGGTGCCATCGGGCGCGAGGCCGCCATTGTCGCGGCTGGGGATCTCGGCGGCCAGCTGGGGGACGAGGGTGCCGTCGGGATCGAAGGCGGCCAGCGGCTCGTAGTAGAGCCGGGCGGCATGCACGTCCTTGACCCCGGTGGCGAGGTGCGGATTGAGGCTGGTCGGCGCCTGCCAGTAGAGCATCCGGAGCGCGCCCCCACCCCCGCGGCGCGCGGGCGCCTGCGCCGCCGCCCGCGGCACAGGCGGCAGGAGCTGGGCGGCGAGGGGCGCGGTGAGTCCGAGTCCCACGACCTCGCGGATGAAGCGCCGGCGGCTCAACCGGCCGCGCGCCACCTCCCCGATGCGCTCGCGGAGGGTTGCCTCGTCCATGGACGGCGCGCCGGGCGCGCCTAGTCTCCCCGCGCGCCGAGCATGTGGGTGGCCACCGCGATGGCCTCGATCATGCTCTCGGGATTGGCGATGCCCTTCCAGGCGCGATCGAAGGCGGTGCCGTGGTCCACCGACACGCGCAGGAAGGGGAGGCCGACGGTGACGTTGACGCCGGACAGCCCCGTCCACGTGCCCGTGGCCTGATCGAACGTGAAGCCCAGCGTCTTCACCGGGACATGGCCCTGATCGTGGTACATGGCGACCACGATGTCGAACTCGCCGCCGCGCGCGCGGGAGAACAGCGTGTCGGCGGGCAACGGTCCGTACACGTCGAGGCCCTCGCGCCGCGCGGCCTCGATGGCGGGGATGATCTCGCGCCCCTCCTCGTCGCCGAACAGGCCGTCCTCGCCCGCATGCGGGTTGAGCCCGCACACCGCGATCTTCGGACGCGCCACGCCGAGAAAGTTCATGGTCTGCTGCGCGAGGCCGATCACGCGGCCCACGCGGTCGCGGGTGACCAGGTCGGGGACGCGGCGCAGCGACACGTGGGTGGTCACGTGGATGACGCGCAGCTCCTTGCCCATGAGGAGCATCGCGTAGTCGCGGGTGTCGGAGAGCTTGGCCAGGATCTCCGTATGGCCGGTGTGCTGGTGCCCGGCCGCGGCCAGCCCTTCCTTGTTGATCGGCGCGGTGACCATGGCGTCGATCGCGTGGCTCTGGCAGAGACGCACCGCCCGCTCGATGTACTCGTAGGCGGCCCGGCCCGCCTCGGCGCTGACCGCGCACCGCGGCAGGCTGCGCACGTCCACGTTCCCGAGGTCGAGGCATTCCAGCGTCCCGGCGGCGAAGCGGCACTCCGCGGGCGCCGTCACGCGGTGGAGCGTCAGCGGCGAGTGCAGGAGCTCGAGCGTGGCCGCCATCACGTCGCCGGACCCGATGACGACGGGACGACAGGTGGAGGTCACGGCCGGCAGGGCCAGCGCCTTCGCAGTGATCTCGGGCCCCACGCCGGCCGGATCGCCCATGGTGATGCCCAGCAGCGGGATGCGCTCGCTCATGCGGCCCGTCCCTCCAGGAGGGTCAGAAAAAGATCCGGCGCGCCGAAGCCGCCTGCCTTCGCCAGCAGCGGCAGCGTGCCGTGGTCCGGCCGCGGAAACTTCCCGGCGGTGACGGCGCCCAGGGCGAGCCCGCTCGCGGGCGCGCCGAGCAGGTCGAGCCGCGTGGCCCCGAGCTCCTGGAGCACGTCGTACGCGGTCTCGCCGCCGGTCACCGCGAGCACATCGGGCGCGGCCCGAGCGAGCACCCGCGCCGTGGCCGCGCCCAGCGCGCGGGAAACCTCGCGTGGCGCGAGGCGCGCTCCGGGAGCGCTGGCCAGAAAGCCGGGGCGCCCGCGCTCGAGCGCGCGCGCCACCGCCGAGATATCGAAGGCGGCGCCGCCGGCCTCGGCGCCGTCCAGGTACACGCCGACCGCGCCGGCCGCTTCGAGCGCGGCGAGCTGGGCGCGGCTCGCCGCGTGCACGCTGCCCACGACCCAGAGCCAGGCGCGACCGGGTGGGAGCGATACCACGGGGCGCGGGAAGCGGAGCGCGATGGCCACCGCCTGCCCGAGCCCCGCCGAGCCGGCGAGCAGCCAGGCCAGGGGCGGCACGGTGGCGCTGGCCAGCACGGCGAGATCCGCATCGGTCTCCGCGTCGGCCGCCACCAGCCCGCCCTCCGCCCGGCCGAGGGCCTCGCGTACGGACTGGGCGCCCGCGCGCACCGCGGCCAGTGGCAGCCGGTGGATGGCCCGCGCGGCGCCCTGGGCCAGGATGGCCGTCACCTCGGAGGTGCCACGCGGATAGTGGCGATCGGCCCCGATCGCGGTCTCGTGAGCCGGGACGCCGCCGACGCGGAGCACGCCATCGCGGACCACGCGGCCCTGCGCGGGGAAGGCGGAGCATACGAGCGCGCCGTCCCAGCCGCCCGTGTCCAGCAGCGCGGTGAGCTCGGCTCCCACCGGGCCCCGCAGCGTGGAGTCGATCTTCTTGAAGACGACACCCTCCCGCAGCCGCGAGCCAAGCCGCGCCGCGATGGCGCCCACGCGGTGGCCCGCGTCGTGAGCGGTGAGCGCGCGGCTCTCCGTGTCCACCGCCACCACGCCCGCGTCGCTGCGGGCGAGGCCGGGCTCGGCGATCACTCCCACGGGCGCCGGCCCGGCGAAGAGGCAGCCGGTGTCGCAGGCGCCGGTGAGGTCGTCCGCGATGATGGTGAGAGTCATCCCCAGCAGCACCCTATCACAGACGGGGAGGGCGCCGGGCGCGCCGGAGGCCGCGTGTATACTGCCGTCGTGACACGCCCGATGCTGATTCTGGCCCTCGCGCTGGTGGCGGCGCCGGGCGTGTCCGCGCGCGCCGCGGATCCGGCGGCGCAGCTCGATCTGACCCGGCCCGCCCGGGCGCAGTCCGCCAAGCCCTTCGAGGTGCCGACACCCGACGGCGCCACCCTCACGCTCGCCGATTTTCGCGGCCGCGTGGTGCTCCTCAACTTCTGGGCGACGTGGTGCGGACCCTGCAAGGAAGAGATGCCGGCGATGGAGCGCCTCTACCAGAAGTTCCGCGAGCAGGGCCTGGTGGTGCTGGCCGTCTCCAACGACTCCGAGGGCTCCACCCGGAGCGTCGCGCGCTTCGTGAAGGAGAGCGGGTTCACGTTTCCGGTCGGGCTCGATCCGCGGCTGCGGGTGGCGAGTCTCTATGGGGTCCGCGTCTTGCCCGCCAGCCTGATCATCGACCGGAAGGGCAATATCACCCACATCGCGCTGGGGCCCCGGGAATGGGATCGTCCCGCCGCGCGCCAGCTCTTCGAGTCTCTGCTGAAATGATCGTGTCCAAATGACTGATTCGGTTGGACTATCGGCGGCTGTCCTGGCCGGGATCCTGTCCTTTCTCTCGCCCTGCGTGCTCCCGCTCTTTCCGTCCTATCTCTCGTTCATCACCGGCATGTCGGTGGAGCGTCTCTCCGGCGAGGTCACCGCGGGCACGCGGGGGCGGGTGGTGCTGCACTCGCTGGCCTTCATCGCGGGATTCACCGCGGTGTTCGTGAGCCTGGGCGTCTCCGTGAGCGCGGCCGGCCAGTTCCTCCTCGACTATCGGGACTGGATCCGCATCGCGGGCGGCATCCTCATCATCGTCTTCGGGCTCTACATCATGGGAATACTCCGGCTGGGCCTCTTCGGACGCTCGGCCCAGTTCCAGATCCAGCGGAAGCCCGCCGGCCTCATCGGATCCTTCCTGGTGGGGCTCACCTTCGCCATCGGCTGGACCCCATGCGTCGGTCCCATCCTGGGCTCCATCCTGACCCTCGCGAGCAGCGACCGCACCGTGGGGCAGGGCACGACGCTCCTCCTCGCCTATTCGGCGGGCCTGGGCATCCCGTTCCTGCTCTTCTCGCTCGCGCTGGGCAGCTTCCTCGCATTCTTCAAGCGCTATCGCCCGTTCATCCCCATCGTGGAGCGGGCGGCGGGAGTGCTGCTGGTGGCGGTGGGCGTGCTGGTGGTGTCCAACTACTACATCGTCCTGAACTCCTGGGCTCTGGGCCTCACGCCGGAATGGCTGCTGAAGCGGCTGTAGGGTAGAGTGCCCGCCATGCGCGTCCGCGTCCGCGTCCCCGCCACGTCGGCGAATCTGGGTCCGGGTTTCGACGTGCTGGGGCTGGCCCTGGCGCTGCACAACGAGATCGATGCCGAGGAGGCCGACGGCGTCTCGGTGGCCATCGAGGGCGAGGGCGCGGGCCGGCTCGAGACGGGCGCGCGCAACGTGGTCGCGCGCGCGGTGCGCATGGCCTTCGAGGCCGCCGGTCGCCCGTTCCGGGGCGTGGCCCTCCGCTGCGTGAATCGCATCCCGCCCAGCCGCGGCCTGGGCTCGAGCGCGGCGGCGTGGATGGGCGGGCTCGTGGCCGGCAATGCGCTGGCCGGCGGCGCCCTCTCGCCGGACACCCTGCTCGAGCTGGCCACGCGGGCCGAGGGCCATCCGGACAATGTGGCCGCCGCGCTCCTCGGCGGCCTCACCGTCTCGTGCGGCACCGGCGACCGAGTGGTCGCCCTGTCGCTGCCGGTGCCGCCCGCGATCCAGTGGGTGGTGCTGATCCCGGAGATCGAGGGCTCGACCAGGGAGGCCCGCGCGGTGCTGCCCGACTCGGTGTCGCGCGCGGACGCGGTCTTCAACCTCCAGCGCGTGGGCCTGCTGCTCGGCGCGCTCGCCGCGGGGCGGCTCGATCTCCTTCCCGCCGCGCTCGATGATCGCCTGCACCAGCCGCAGCGCTGGCGCCTCTTCCCCTGGCTGCCCGCCGCGGTGGCGGCGGCGCGCGAAGCCGGTGCGCTGGGCTGCGTGCTCAGCGGCGCGGGGCCGTCGCTCCTGGCCCCCGTGGCGGGCCCCGGCGCGGCGGTGGCCGCCGCCATGGAGGCGGCGCTGCGCGAGAGCGGCACCGGCGGGCGCGCGGTGACGCTCGCGGTGGATGTCCGGGGCGCCACCTGCGAGCCCGTTGCTTGACTCCCTCTCGGGGGCGGCAGTACCATGACCGTGATGAGACGCAATGGAGGCGCCGGCATGCGCGGGAGTGAGCGGCCGTGATCAAGAGCGATCGCTGGATCAAGCAGATGGCCCTCGAGAAGGGCATGATCAAGCCGTTCGAGGACCGGCAGGTCCGCAAGGGCATGATCTCCTACGGCGTCTCCTCGTACGGCTACGACCTCCGGATCTCCGACGAGTTCAAGATCTTCACCAATATCAACAACACCCTCGTCGATCCCAAGGCGTTCGATCCCCGGTCCTTCGTGGATTTTCAGGGCGACGTCTGCATCATCCCCCCCAACTCATTCGCGCTGGGACGTTCCGTGGAGTACTTCAAGATCCCCCGCAACGTCCTCACCATCTGCGTGGGGAAGTCCACCTATGCGCGCTGCGGTATCATCACCAATGTGACGCCCTTCGAGCCGGAGTGGGAAGGCTTCGTGACGCTGGAGATCAGCAACACCACGCCGCTGCCCGCCAAGATCTACGCCAACGAGGGCATCGCCCAGGTGCTGTTCTTCGAGTCGGACGAGGCGTGCCTCACGTCGTACGCGGATCGGCAGGGGAAGTACCAGGGCCAGCAGGGGATCGTGCTCCCCACCGTCTAGCCCGGGTTCCGGCCTCACCCGAGGAGGCCAGGAGGTAGGTCCCATGGCAGAGCAGAAGAAGAAGGAAACGAGGCCGAGCAAGCCGGCGGAAGGCGACGAGTCCGGCGCGGGAAGCGGCGAGCTCGCCAAGAAGGGCAAGAAGCTGAAGGAAGACCTCGACAATCTCCTGGACGAGATCGACGATATCCTCGAGGAGAACGCCGAGGAATTCGTGAAGAGCTACGTCCAGCGGGGAGGGGAGTAGGGGTGCCGATCTACGAATACACGTGCCTGACCTGCGAGCGCGAGTTCGAGAAGCTGGTCACCGGCGGCGCCGCGGTGGCCTGTCCCGCGTGCGGGGCGGAGCGGGTGATGAAGCGGCTGTCGCTCTTCCGCGCGCGCACCGCGGTGTCCGCGGGATCCGCGCCCTCGGGGGAAGCCGCGCCCATGGGTGGCGGGTGCTGCGGCGGGGGCTGCGGGTGTCACTAGCGATCGCGCGCCGGGCCGGCTAGTCCGGGGCCCCCGCGGGCCCCTTTTTTTCTTTCCGGGAGACGTCCATGCCGAGGACCAGAGTCGAGCCGCGATACGCCATCGAGCACCTGTCCGTGCTGGACAGCGATGGCAATCTCGACGAGGCCCTCGATCCCGCGCTCCCCGCCGATGATCTCCAGCGCCTCTACCGCGCCATGTTGCTGGGCCGGCGCCTGGACGAGCGGATGGTCCGGTTGCAGCGCCAGGGGCGCATCGGCACCTTCGCGCCGATCAAGGGGCAGGAAGCCGCCCAGCTGGGCAGCATTTTCGCGCTCCGGCCCACCGACTGGATGGTGCCCTCCTTCCGGGAGACGGCCGCCATGCTGTGGCGGGGCTGGCCCATCGAGAAGCTGCTCCTCCTCTACTCGGGATACCTGGAGGGCGGCCAGCCCGCACCCGACCAGCGAGACCTTCCGGTGTGCATCCCGGTGGCCACGCAGATGCCGCATGCGGTCGGCCTCGCCTACGGAGCCCAGTATCGTGGCGACGACGCGGTGGTCATGGCTTACTGCGGCGACGGGGCCACCTCGGAGGGCGACTTCCACGAGGCGCTGAACTTCGCCGGCGTCTGGTCGGTGCCGATTGTCTTCGTGGTCCAGAACAACCAGTGGGCGATCTCGGTGCCGCTCAAGAAGCAAACGCACTCCGCCACCATCGCCCAGAAGGCCCTCGCCTATGGCTTTCCCGGCATCCAGGTGGACGGCAACGACGTGCTCGCCACCTATGCCGCCAGCCGGGACGCGGTGGCGCGCGCGCGGGCGGGCGAAGGCCCCACTCTGATCGAGTGCGTGACCTATCGCCTCGGCGTCCACACCACCGCGGACGATCCCACCAAGTACCGCTCGCAGGAGGAAGTGGCCGCCTGGGAGCGCAAGGATCCGCTCACCCGCTTCACCGCCTATCTCGAGAAGCGGAACATCGGGGTGGCCGGGGTGGAGGCGGACGTGGATGCCGAGATCGCCGCCGCGGTGGCCCGCTTCGAGAGCGCGGGCCCGCCGGATCCCCTCGTCATGTTCGACCACGCGTATGGCGCGCCTCCGCTCCAGCTCGAGGCCCAGCGCGCCGAGGTGGCGGCGCGGCTGGCTGCCGCCGCGCCCGCGCCCGCCGCCGACGGGGCCGCGCCGCCCGCCTCCGTGCCCATGCGCGGGCAGCGGACGACCAGGCGATAGCTGGGCAGCGATGACCAAGCTCAACATGGTGAAGGCGCTCAACGTGGCGCTCCAGCAGGAGATGGAGCGTGATCCCGACGTCCTCATCCTGGGCGAGGACGTGGGAGTGGACGGCGGCGTGTTCCGGGTCACCGATGATCTCCAGCGCCAGTTCGGCTCGCGGCGCGTGATCGACAGCCCGCTGGCGGAAGCCGCCATCGTCGGCACCGCGGTGGGGATGGCGCTGTATGGGCTGCGACCGGTGTGCGAGATCCAGTTCTCCGGCTTCGCCTTCCAGTGCTTTCATCAGATCGAGAACCACGTCGCGCGCTTCCGGCAGCGCTCCCAGGGGCGCTTCCAGGTTCCGCTGGTGGTGCGCATGCCGTACGGGGGCGGCGTGCGCGCGCTCGAGCATCACTCGGAGAGCGAGGAGCAGTTCTACGCGCATATCCCGGGCCTCAAGATGGTGGTGCCCTCGAGCCCCCGGAACGCGCGGGCGCTGCTGGCGGCGGCCATCCGCGACCCCGACCCCGTCATCTTCTTCGAGGCCAAGGCGCTCTATCACGCGGCCAAGGAGGAAGTGCCGGACGAGGCGGAGACCATGCCGCTGGGCAAGGCGCGCGTGGACCGGGAGGGAGGAGACCTCACCCTCGTGGCCTACGGCGCCATGGTGCGCGTGGCGCGGGAGGCGGCGGACCTGCTCGAGGCGGAGGACGGGGTGCAGGCCGAGATCCTCGATCTCCTCACGGTGTCGCCCCTCGATCGCGAGGCCCTGGTGGCGTCGGTGGGAAAGACGGGGCGGGCGGTGATCGTGCACGAGGCGCCCCGGAGCTTCGGCCCCGGAGCGGAGATCGCCGCCTCCATCCAGGAAGGCGCCTTTCTCTCGCTGGAGGCGCCGATCCGGCGCGTCACCGCCTACGACATCCCGTTCCCCGGCTTCGCGCGCGAGAAGGCGAATGTCCCCGACGCGGCGCGAGTGGTGGCCGCCGCGCGCGAGACGCTGGCCTTCTAGGCGACGCGGCCCCGCCCCATGCCGCGCGACTTCACGCTGCCCGATCTCGGCGAGGGGCTCACTGAAGCCGAGATCGTGAAGGTACTCGTGCGCGAGGGCGACGTGATCGCCGAGGACGCGCCGCTCCTCGAGGTCGAGACTGACAAGGCGCAGGTGGAGATCCCGTCGCCCATGGCGGGACGCGTGGAGCGGGTGCACGTGCAGCCCGGCCAGACGGTCAAGGTGGGCGCGGTGCTGGTCAGCTTCGCCGACGCGGCGGCCTCCCCCGCGGCCCCGGCGCGGGCCGCCGCGGCCCCGAAGCCCGCGCCCGCCGCTACCGCCGCGCCCGCCGCCGGCGCGCGCCGCGCGGACGGCGGGCCGGCGCCGGCGGCTCCCTCCACGCGCCGGCTCGCGCGCGAGCTAAAGGTGGATCTCGCCACCGTGGCGGGCAGCGGACCCGGCGGGCGCATCACCGACGACGATGTGCGTGCGGCGGCCGGCGGCGGGGGCTCCGCCGCCACCTCGCGCGCCGCCGCGACGCCAGCGGCGTCGAGCGCCCCCGCGGAGAGGACCGCGCCTACCGGGCCCGCGCGGCCGCTGGCCGCGGTGGGGCTGCAGCCGCCGCCCCTGCCGCGCTTCGAGCAGTGGGGTCCGGTGGAGCGCGTGCCGCTCTCGCATCTCCGCCGCACCATCGCGGAGCGCATGGCGCTCTCGGCGGCGCTCATTCCCCACGTGACGCACTTCGACCGCGCCGATATCACCGACCTGGAGGCGGTGGTGCGCGACGGCTTCGAGCCTGCCCGCGCCAAGGGTATCTACCTCACGCTCACGAGCTTTGTCCTCAAGGCCGTGACCACCGCGCTGGTCAAGCACCCCGTCTTCAACGCGAGCCTCGATCCGGGCGCGGGCGAGCTGGTCCTCAAGCGCCACTACCATCTCGGGGTGGCGGTGGCCACGGACCGCGGCCTCATCGTGCCGGTACTGCGCGACGTGGACCAAAAGCCCGTCCTCGACCTGGCCCGCGAGCTGGCGGCGCTGGCCCAGCGCGTGCGCGAGGGCAAGGCCGCGCTGGACGACCTCCGCGGCGGCACCTTCACCGTCACCAATATCGGCGCGCTGGGGGGCACCGGCGCCATCCCCATCATCAACTATCCCGAGGTCGCGATCCTGGCGCTGGCGCGCGCGCGGCTCGAGCCGGTGGTGCGCGCCGGGGCCATCGTCCCGCGCCTCATGCTTCCGCTCACGCTGACCTTCGACCACCGCGTCGCCGACGGCGCCGACGGGGCGCGCTTCGCCGCGGAGATCGTGGCGCTGCTCGAGAGCCCCGGCCGGCTGCTGCTCGGCCTCTGAGCGAAATCGCCATGGTGATGGGCGATCTGGTACGCGAGGTCGACGTGGTCGTGGTGGGCGGCGGTCCCGGCGGCTACTCCGCCGCGTTCCGCTGCGCGGATCTGGGCCTCGAGACCCTGATCGTGGATGGCGACGGGCGTCTCGGCGGGGCCTGTCTCCACGAAGGCTGCATTCCCTCGAAGGCCCTGCTCCATGTCGCTCACGTCATCGCGGAAGCGGAGCGCGCGCGCGAGCTCGGGGTGGAGTTCGGCCCTCCGCAGGTGGCGCTCGATCCGCTGCGGAAGTGGAAGGCGGAGCGCGTGGTGGGGAAGCTCGCCAAGGGCCTGGCCGGCGTGGCGCGCGCCAAGAAGGTGGAAGTGGTCAACGGGCGGGGCGTCTTCGAGGGGGCGCGATCGCTGCGGGTGGAGGGTGAGGCGCCGCAGACCATCCGGTTCGGCCACGCCATCGTGGCCACCGGCTCCGAGCCGGCCGCCCTACGCGGTGTCACCCCGGGCGAGCGCATCATGGACTCCACCGCCGCGCTCGAGGTCCCGGACGTGCCGGAGCGGCTGCTGGTGGTGGGCGGCGGCTATATCGGGCTCGAGCTGGGGCAGGTCTATGCCGCGCTGGGCAGCCGCGTCACCCTCGTCGAGATGGCCGACGGCCTGCTCCCCGGCGTGGACCCCGACCTCGTGCAGCCGCTGGCCCGTGCCGTCGGCAAGCAGTTCGCCGAGATTCGTCTGGGGACGCGCATCGACGGGCTCCGCGAGGTGGGCGCGGAGGTGGAGGCGGCCTTCGGCGGGCCGCCGGCGCGGTTCGACCGTGCGCTGGTGGCGGTGGGGCGCCGCCCGCGAAGCGCGGGACTCGGGCTCGAGACCACGCGGGCGCGAGTGGACGGTCGCGGGTTCATCGCCGTGGACGGGTCTTGCCGCACCGACGACCCGCGGATCTTCGCCATCGGCGACGTCACCGGGGAGCCGATGCTCGCTCACCGGGCCATGCGCCAGGGCAAGGTGGTCGCGGAGGTGATCGCGGGCCGGCCCGCCGCCTTCGACAATGTCGTCGTGCCCGCGGTGGTCTTCACCGATCCCGAGGTGGCGTGGTGCGGCGTGAGCGAAGCGGCGGCGCGCGCCGCCGGCCGCGAGGTCAAGGTGGCGCGCTTCGCCTGGGCCGCCTCCGGGCGCGCCGCCACGCTCGGGCGCGCGGACGGGCTGACCAAGCTGGTGGCGGAGGCTGCCACCGGGCGCCTCATCGGGGTGGGGCTCGTGGGGCCCGGGGCGGGGGAGCTCATCGCGGAGGGTGCGCTCGCGGTCGAGAACGCGCTCCTGGCGGAGGACGTGGCCGCGACCATCCACGCGCATCCCACGCTCTCGGAGGGCTTCATGGAGGCCGCCGAGTCCCTCCTCGGTTGACGGCGTGGGGACAGATGACGCGAGGGACTGACGGCGCGGGGGGCTGAACGCGCCGGGGGCCGCGGTATACTCGCCCCGCCATGGATCTCCGTCAGCTAGAGATCTTCACCAAGGTCGCCGAGCTCGGCTCCTTCTCTCGCGCCGCCGAGGCGCTGCACCTCACCCAGCCCACGGTCTCGGAGCATATTCGCGCTCTCGAGGACGAGCTCGGCGTGCGCCTGCTGGACCGGCTCGGGCGCGGCGCCGACGTCACGCAAGCAGGCCGGCTGCTGCTCTCGTACGCGTCGCGAATGCTCGCGCTTGCGCGCGAGGCGCGTCAGGCGCTGGACGCGTTCCAGGGGCGAATGAGCGGCGAGCTCGTCGTGGGCGGGAGCACCATCCCGGGCGAGTACATCCTCCCCGCCATCCTGGGCCGCTTCAAGGAGAAGTTCCCGGACATCTCCACCATCTTGCTCATCGGCGACAGCCGTGGCGTGACGGGCTGGGTGGCGGAGGGGCGGGTCGAGCTGGCGGTGGTGGGCGCGCGGCTGCCGCAGCGCGGACTCGAGTTCCGCGAGCTCCTTCCCGACGAGGAGGTGGTGGTGGCCCCCGCGGGCCATCCCTGGACCGGACGCCGGGAGATCAAGCTGACCGAGCTGGCGCGCGAGCCCCTGCTCATCCGCGAGTCGGGATCCGGCACGCGGGCCGCGCTGGAGGCTGCGCTCGAGCGCGCCGGCGTGGACCTGAGCACGCTCCGGGTGGTCGGCGAGATGGGCTCGAGCCAGGCGGTGAAGCAGGGCGTGAAGGCGGGGATGGGCATCACCATCATCTCTCGGCGGGCGGTGGAGGAGGAGTGCCGAGCCGGCACCCTCGTGAGCTTCCAGGTGAAGGATCTCGCCATCACCCGCGCATTCCACGTCGTCACTCGAAAAGACCGGACGCGGTCGCCGGTGGCGGAGGCGTTCCGGGTCTTTCTCGAGGCCGACGCCCGCTAGTCGCGCGTCCTCTCCGCCCGGCCCCCGAAGGATAGACGCTCCCTATCCTCGGTAAGCGCCGCATCGAAACAGTCAATTGGACTTGTCCGGCCAAGCCCGTACCATGACCGCCGAGAGTCGGTCAGAGGTGATGCCGATGGAGGCCAAGTCGGTGGAGGCCATATCAATGGAGCGTCGTTCGTTCTTGCGGACGGGAGTGGGCGCGACGGCGGCGCTGGCGGTCGGAACGCTCGGATCGGGCCGCGCCCTCGCGCAGGGCGGGTCGGACGGCATCCGCTGGCGCGCGTTCGAGGTGGTCACGCGCGCGGAGATTGTCAATCCCACGGGGCCGGTGCGCGTGTGGTTGCCGCTGCCGCTCACCGCGGACACCGACTACTTCAAGAATCTCGGCCAGACCTGGACGGGCAATGCGAAGGTGGGCCGCGTGATCCGCGAGGACAAGTACGGCACGAGCATCTTCTTCGCCCAGTGGGAGGCGGGGGAGGCGACGCCGGTGGTCGAGGTGACCATGCGCTTCGCCACTCGCGATCGCGCGGTGGACTTCACCCGTCCCGGCGACGCGCGTGAGGACCGGCGGGTGCTCGCGCGGTATGTCGAGGCCACGCGGCTGATGCCCACCGACGGCATCGTCCAGAAGACCGCGCGCGAGATCACCAAGGGCCAGAAGTCCGATCTCGACAAGTCGCGCGCACTGTACGAGTGGATCGTGGACAATACTTTTCGCGATCCCAGGGTGCGCGGCTGCGGCGTGGGCGACATCCGCGCCATGCTGGAGTCCGGCAACCTGAGCGGCAAGTGCGCCGATCTCAACGCGCTCTACGTGGGGCTGGCGCGGTCGGTGGGCATCCCCTCTCGCGATGTCTACGGCGTGCGGGTGGCCGACGCGGCGGAGTTCAAGAGCCTCGGCAAGAGCGGCGACATCACCAGGGCCCAGCACTGCCGGGCGGAGTCCTATCTGACCGGCTTCGGCTGGGTGCCGGTGGACCCCGCGGACGTGCGGAAGGTGGTCCTGGAGGAGCGGGGCGGTCTGCCGCTCACCGACCCCACCGTGCTCAAGGCGCGCGGCAAGCTGTTCGGACAGTGGGAGATGAACTGGCTGGCCTACAACTACGCTCATGACGTGAAGCTGCCGGGCTCCACCGGCGACGCGGTGGGCTTCTTCATGTATCCGCAGACCGAGGTGAACGATGAGCGGCGCGACAGCCTGGATCCGGATGCGTTCATCTACAAGATGACGGCGCGCGAGCTCGCCGCCTAGGCGCCGCGGCGCCGGGGGCGGGATCTAGGCGCGGGCGGAGCGCTTGAGGAAGGCGACCAGCTTCTGCTGCAGCTCGGGCGGGAGCGTCGTCTCGCGAAGCCGCCGGGCGGCGTCTACCGTCCCCTTATAGGTATTCACGAAGGCCACGCACGGCGGGCACCCCTCGAGATGCCACTCGAGGAGCTCGGCCTGGTGCTTTGGAAGGCTCCCGTCCACGAAATCGGACAGCAGATCCATGCATTCCCGGCAGTCCAGGTTCGACGGCTGCTCCGGCATCGCTCTCCCCATTGAGGGTCGCGGGCCGCGATCGGCCCGTTCGCGCCCGTGTACGCGGCTGACACCTTAGCACAGGCTGCGTTCCCCGTTCCTGCCTCTTGAGACGCCCGCCGAGGGCAGGACGCTTCCGGCCTCCGAGGATTTCGCACCGCCTTCGCGCACGGTAAAGGCAGGTTTTTCTTCGCTCCCGCCCCGCGTCGGGTTGACGGGTCGCGGAACCACCCATATGATGGGGCAAATTTCGGTACGCGTCCTCATCATACCTGTCGGGAAAGGGGCTCTTCATGGCGCAGTCCCCGCAGCCGTCCGGAACGCAGGAGCAGCGCGTCGAGGTCTTTGTCCAGGCGTTCCAGACGCTTCGCGCCGAGATGCAGAAGGTGATCGTCGGCCACGACGACGTCGTGAACCAGGTCCTGGTCGGGCTCTTCGCCGGCGGCCATGTGCTCCTCGAGGGTGTGCCGGGGCTGGGCAAGACCCTCCTCATCAAGACCCTGTCGGAGTGCCTGGATCTCACCTTCTCGCGCATCCAGTTCACCCCCGACCTCATGCCGGGCGACATCATCGGCACCAATATCATCGCGGAGGACACGGGCGGGCGGAAGCACTTCCAGTTCCAGCGGGGCCCGATCTTCGGCCACATCCTCCTCGCCGACGAGGTGAATCGCGCCACGCCCAAGACGCAGTCGGCGCTCCTCGAGGGCATGCAGGAGGGCAATGTCACCGTGTCGGGCACGGCGCATCCGCTGCCCGCCCCGTTCTTCGTCCTCGCCACCCAGAACCCCATCGAGATGGAGGGGACCTACCCCCTTCCCGAGGCCCAGCTCGACCGGTTCATCTTCAAGCTGCGGGTGCGCTATCCCGTGCTCGAGGAGCTCACCGAGATCATCGACCGCACCACCCGTCCCCGCGTGGTCGAGGTGCGGCGCGTCATGACCGGGCCCCAGGTGATGGAGTTCCGGGAGCTCGTGCGGGAGGTGCCCCTGGCCGCCCACGTGCGCGAGCTCGCCTCCTATATCGTCCTGGCGAGCCACCCGCAGTGGGACCGGGCGCCGGAGGCGGCGCGGCGGTTCGTCCGCTATGGCTCCAGTCCTCGCGGCGCGCAGGCCCTGGTGCTCGGCGCCAAGGTGCGCGCCCTGTCCGAGGGCCGCTACAACGTGAGCGTGGACGACCTCCGCGCGATGGCCCTCCCGGCCCTCCGCCACCGCCTCATCCTCA
This sequence comes from Candidatus Nitrosocosmicus sp., assembly GCA_035654455.1. Classification (GTDB taxonomy): domain Bacteria; phylum Methylomirabilota; class Methylomirabilia; order Rokubacteriales; family CSP1-6; genus DASRWT01. The sequence continues at coordinate 45,390 of DASRWT010000033.1, forward strand.
ACTTCGAGGGCGAAGCGGAGGGGGTGGACGCCGACAACCTGATCGAGCAGCTGGTCGAGGCGGCGGAGTCGCTGAGCGCCACCGGCAAGGACGCGTTCGTCCGATAAGCGCGGGACGCCCGGCGTCCATCACCATACGAGGGAGGGACGGGGAATGCCCGATCCGAAGGTCCTCGAGCGGCTGGTGCAGCAGGTCATGCGCGAGGTGCGCATGCGTCGCGCCGAGTTCTGGGCGCTTCGCGGCCTGTTCGCCGGCGCGATGGCGGCCGCGGTGCCGCTGGTGTTCCGTGAGTCGCTGGGCGTGCTGGCCTTCGTCCTCGCCGGCGCGCTCCTGACCGCGGGCCTCCTCGCGGGAGGCCTCTGGGGCTTCTTCCAGAAGGTGACGCCGGCCGAGGCCGCCCGCCTCGCCGATCGCGGCTTCGGCTTCCAGGACCGCGTCGCCACCGCGATCGAGTGGGCGGAGCACCCGGACCGTACGGCGCTGGTCGACGCGCTCGTGACCGACACCATGGCGCGCGTCGAAGCGCGCGACAGACGGCGCGTGGTGCCGCGGCTCCTTCCTCGCGAAGCGAAGCTCGTGCCGCTGCCCCTCGCCCTGGGGCTGGTGCTGGCGCTGGCTCCCCCCATCCCGCTGCCCACGGGCGGCCTGCCGAATTTCACCGCGAAGTCGGAGGAGGAGGAGGCCAAGCCCGCCGACCGCGGCGGCAAGATCGAGTCGGACGAACGGAAGGTTGCGGCCCGGCGCGAGGTGCTCCCGCGAGCGGACATGCAGGAGCGGACCGTCCCGCCGCGACAGGGCGGCAGCGGTCCCACCCAGGCCGGCGATCTTGCCGCCGTGTTCAAGGACACCTCGCTGGGCAACAAGAGCCCCGACTTCAACGCCTTCCTCAAGAAGGGCGACGAACGAATCCGGATGCTCGAGCAGGTGGACCGGCTCCCCGACCTCCAGCGCGACTTCACCCAGTCCCAGAGCAAGGCGATGTTCCAGCGGGCCAAGGAGCTGCGCGGCGCCATGGGCGGCAATCAGTTCTCGCCCGACAAGATGCGCGAGCTGCTCAACGAAATGGAAAAGCTCGGCCGCAAGGGCGGCGCGCAGAACCCCTGGAGCGGCGAGATCGGCGAGGGGATGGAGGCGCTCGAGCAGGGCCAGAACGACAAGGCCATGGATGCCATGGAGCGCGCCCTGAACAAGCTCCGCTCCATGGAGGAGCGGGGCGCCGACGGGAAGGGGCTGCGCGGGGGGCGCGAGAACGAGCGGCGCGGCGCCCAGCGGGGGAATCAGCGGGGTCAGGGCCAGCCGGGAGGACCCGGTGACGAGGGTGACTTCCCCGAGGGCGAGGGGCTCTTCCCCGGCAAGGGGAAGAGCGGCAACCCGAAGGGCGATCCCACCCAGCGCCTGCGCGCGAATCCCTTCGACGTAGGCGTGGAGGGCCAGTCGCGGCCGGGCCGCAAGGAAGGCATGGACACCAACCTGATGGGCAAGGGGGCGAACACGCCCTCGCGCCTCCAGTACCTCGGGGTCGTGGGCCAGTACCGCAAGATGATGGAAGAGGCCATTGCCCGCGAGCAGGTGCCGCGCGACTACCAGAGCCAGGTCAAGCAGTACTTCCAGTCGCTGGACGAGAAGTAGCCCCGTGCCCATCGCCTCGCGGGGGCAAGAGCTGCTCTCGGCGGACTTCCTGGCGCAGCTCGAGCGGCTGGCGCTGCTGTCGCGGCGGTCCTTCCGCGGCCGGGTCAAGGGTGAGCGGCGCAGCCCCCGCAAGGGCATCAGCGTCGAGTTCTCCGATTACCGGCCGTACGGCCACGGCGACGACCTCCGCTACGTGGACTGGAACATCTACGGGCGGCTCGACCGCCTCTACGTCAAGCTCTTCGTGGACGAGGAGGATCTCTGCCTGAACCTCCTGCTGGACGCCTCCGCCTCCATGAGCTTCGGCGAGCCGAGCAAGCTCGACTACGGCGCGCGGCTGGCGGCGGCGCTGGGCGTGGTCGGCCTCGTGAATCTCGAGCGCGTGGGCGTGGGGGTGGTGCGCGAGCTCATCGCCGAGGGCTGGAACCCGACCCGGGGCCGTGGGCAGGTGCTGCCGCTCCTGGACTTCCTCCGCCGCGTGCGGCCGGGCGGCGGGACCTCGCTCAATGCGGGGCTGGGCGCGTGGACCCTGCGCACGCGCGAGGCCGGGCTCGCCGTCCTCATCTCGGATCTCATGGATCCGGCCGGCTACGAGCGCGGCCTCCGGGGATTGCTGGAGCACCGGCACGACGTGCACGTGATCCACCTCCTGGCCGCGGAGGAGATGAATCCGTCCTGGGGCGGCGACCTGCGACTGGAAGACGCCGAGACGGGCGAGATGCGCGATCTCACCCTCGACACGGACGCGCTGCGCGTGTACCGGCAGCGGCTGCACGAGTTTCTCGAGAAGGCCGAGGCCTTCTGCCGCGCCAACGAGATCGGCTATCACCGGGTGGTGACCGACACCCCGGTGGAGGAGTTCATGCTTCGACAGCTCAAGGGCTTCCTGGTCGGATGAGCTTCCTCTCCCCGCTGTCGTTGCTGCTGGCGACGCTCGCCGTCCCCCTGATGCTGCTTTACTTCCTGAAGGTGCGGCGCCGGCCGCAGCGCGTGTCGAGCCTCCTCCTCTGGGATCCCGCGCTCCGCGACCGCGAAGCCTCCGCCTTCTTCCAGCGCCTCCAGCGCGACCCGCTGATGCTGCTGCAGATCCTGGCCCTCATCGCGCTGGCGGTCGCGGTGGCGCGGCCCTCGGTGACGGTGAGCGGGTACGGGGCCAAGCGGGTGGTGGTGGTGCTGGACACCTCCGCCTCCATGAAGGCAACCGACCTCTCGCCCTCGCGGTTCGCGCACGCCCAGCGCGAGGCGCTCGGGCTGGTGAGCCGCCTCGGCGAAGGCGCCGAGGTCATGGTCATCGAGTCGGGAGTGCAGCCCAAGGTGCTCGCGCCCTTCACGCGCGACCGGGCCGAGGTGGTGGGCGCGATCCGGTCCGCGCACGCCCGGGACCTGCCGAACCGGCTGGGAGACGGCATTCGCACCGCGCGGGCCCTGGTGGGGCCCGATCCGCGCGCGGAGATTCACGTCTTCACCGACGGCGCGCACCCGGAAGCGGTGAAGGGCCAGGGGGACGACGTCCGCGTGCGCTGGACGGGGGTGGGACAGCGCGGGCGCAACGTGGCCATCACCAACCTCGCCGTCCGGCGGAACTACTTCGGGGCGTTCGACTCCCAGGCCTTCCTCTCGGTGGTGAACTTCTCCCCCGAGGTGCAGTCCTTCTCCTTCACCCTGCACCTGGACAACGACCTCATCGCCGAGAAGTCCCTCACGCTGGAGCCGAACGTCCGCCGCGCGGTGGTGCTGCCGTTCAGCCATCCCGGCGGCGGCGTGGTGCGGGCGCGCCTCAACGTCTCCGACGACCTCGAGGCCGACAATGCGGCCTATGCGGTGATCCCGCCGCCGCGCGATATCGCCGTTCTGCTGGTGAGCCCGGGCAACCTCTTCCTCGAGAAGGTGCTGAAGACCGACCCGCAGGTGAAGCTCGAGGTGCGGACGCCGGACGCGTACCAGGGCGGCATGGAGAACTTCGACGTGGTGGTGGTGGACGGCGCGAATCCGGCCCGCATCGGGAACGGGCGCTTCGTGCTGGTCAACTCCGCCCCCGGCGACGTGCCCATCGAGGTGCTGGGCCGCCTGGAGTCCCCGGTGGTGATGGACTGGGACCGCACCCATCCCATCATGCGGCAGATCGACTTCGCGAAGATCGCCATCGAGGAGGCGATGCGCGTCCGCCCCCTGGCTCCCGGCAAGACCCTGGTGGAGGCGGTGGGCGGGCCCCTCATCTATCTGCTCGAGGAGCGCGACCGCAAGGCGGTGTTCTTCGGCTTCGACCTCTTCCGCTCGGACTTTCCGCTGCGCGTGGCGTTTCCGCTCATGCTCTCGAAGAGCCTGCGCTGGCTGCACCCCGCGGGGCTGGATCAGGCCAGCCTCCAGCTCGCCACCGGCCAGCCCATCCTGCTTCCCGTCGAGCACGGGGTGACCAGCGCCACCGTGAAGACGCCGTCGGGGCGAGTGGTGCAGGCCCAGGTCAACCGCGGCCTCGCCAGCTTCACGGAAACGGACGAGGTGGGCGTCTACCGCGTGACCACTTCCCGCGGCGAGACCCGCGTGGCCGTCAATATCGGGACCGGGGACGAGTCGGATCTCACCCCGCGGCCCGTTCCCTCCTTCGTGGAAGGGGCGCGTCCCGAGGTCGCCCCCGTGCCCGTGCAGCGCGAGCTCTGGCCGTACTTCGTCCTCTTTGCGCTGGCGGTGTTCGCGCTGGAGGGCTTCCTCTACTGGCGGCGCCAGACGGCCGGACGGCTGGTGCTGCCGTTCACCAGCGGCGAGCGCTGGGCGCTGGGCTTGCGCTGCGTGCTCCTCGCGGTGCTGGTGGTGGCGCTGGCGCGACCCACCGTGCCGCGCTGGGTGGACCGCCTGAACGTGCTGTTTCTCCTGGACGTCTCGGACAGCGTGAGCCTGGCCGCGCGGGAGAACGCCTTCCGCTTCGCGGCCCAGGCGGCGCAGTCGCTGCAGCCCGGCGATCAGGCCGGCCTCATCGTGTTCGGCGAGGAGGCGGTGGTCGATCAGACGCTGAAGCCCTCCGCCAAGCTCGATCGCCCGCAAGTGCAGGTGGGCGGGCGAGGCACCAATCTCGCCCAGGCGCTGCAGCTGGCGCTGGCCACCGCGCCCCCCGGCCACGCCAACCGCTTCGTGCTCCTCACCGACGGGCGCCAGAACGCGGGCAATGCCCTCGCGGTGGCGCAAGCGGCCAAGGACGCGGGCGCCGACGTGTTCTACGTTCCCGCTCCGCTCACCTTCAAGCAGGAAGTGGTGGTGGAGTCCATGGTGTTGCCGGTGGAGGTGAAGTTCGGCGAGCCGTTCCAGGCCAAGGTGGTGGCGTGGAGCCAGGCCGACACCCAGGGCCGCCTGTCGCTGTACCGGAACGGCGAGTTCCTCGGCTCGCAGGTGGTGCGCATGGCCGCGGGCAAGAACGTCTACACGTACCGGCAGGCGCTGGAGCAGAGCGGCATCCACGTCTATCAGGCCGCCATCGAGGTCGAGGGCGACACCATCGAGGAGAACAACCGCGCGGTGGGCACGGTGGTGGTGCGCGGCCGGCCCCAGGTGCTGCTGGCCGAGAAGGACAAGGCCCAGGGCCAGACGCTGGCCGCCGCCCTGCGCGCCCAGCACGTGGACGTGGAGGTGGTGGAGCCGGACCGCATCCCCAAGGACATGGCGGGGCTGCAGAAGTACGACGGGATCATCCTCTCCAATGTCTCGTCGCTCAAGATGACCAAGAAGCAGATGGAGAACATCCGGGACTACGTCCGTGACCAGGGCGGCGGGCTCATCATGCTGGGCGGCGAGGAGAGCTTCGGACTGGGCGGCTACTACCGCACGCCCATCGAGGAAGCCCTGCCGGTGACCATGGAGGTGAAGCAGAAGCTCGAGATCCCGAGCCTCGCGGTGGTGCTGTCCATCGACCGCTCGGGCTCCATGGCCATGACCACCGACAGCAAGGTTACCAAGCTCGACATCGCCAAGGAAGCCTCGCACCTCGTGGTGGATCTGCTCGACGAGCGGAACGAGGTGGGCGTGATGAGCTGGGACACCGAGTTCATCTGGGACTCGCCCATGCGGGGCGCCCGCGACAAGCAGGCCATCCACAATGCCATCGCCACCATCAAGGCGGGCGGAGGGACGGACGGCTACCCCGCGCTCAAGGAGTCGTACCAGGTGCTCTTCGAGCGGTCCGCTCTCCTCAAGCACGTCATCTTCCTCTCCGACGGGCAGATGACCCGCGGGGACTTCTCGGGGCTGATCCGCCGCATGGCCAAGGACAAGATCACGGTGTCCACGGTGGCCATCGGCAAGGACGCCGACGCCCAGCTCATGTTCGACATCGCGAAGTGGGGCCGCGGGCGCTTCTACTACACGGAAGACGACACCACCATCCCGCGCATCTTCACCCTGGAGACGCAGCTCGCCTCCAAGGCTTCGCTGGTCGAGCAGCCCTTCAAGGCCTCGGTGGGCTCGCCCGCCCATGAGGCGATCCAGGACATCGACTGGAAGGGCGCGCCGCCGCTGGGCGGCTATGTGGCCACCTCGCTCAAGGGCACCGCGGACATGGTGCTGCTCACGCATCAGGAGGATCCGCTCCTCGCCACCTGGCGCTACGGGCTCGGCCGCACCGCGGCCTTCACGTCGGACGCCAAGGCGAAGTGGGCGGTGCTCTGGATGCGCTGGGGCGGGTTCAACAAGTTCTGGTCCCAGCTCACGCGCTGGACGTTGCGGACGGGAACGCGCAGCGACACCGTGGCCTCGGTGCAGCGCAACGACGAGACGGGCGAGATCGTGGTGGACGCGGTGGACCCCCGGGGGGAGTTCATCAACTTCCTCGACTCCCAGGTGGGCGTGGTGGCGCCGGACAAGCAGCGAAGCGTGGTGGAGCTCGAGCAGGTGGGACCGGGACGCTATCGCGGGCGCTTCCCCGCCTCGCGCGAGGGCGTGTATCTCGTCGCCATGTCGCAGCGCCGGGGCGAGCAAATGGTGGGCTCCCAGCTCGCCGGACTGGTGGTACCGTACTCCCAGGAGTTCAAGGAGCTCGGGGTGGACGAGGCGCTGCTCCGGGAGCTGTCGGAGCTGACCGGGGGAGGGGTGCTCGCCCAGCCGCGCGACGCATTCCTGCAGGCCCGGCGGCGGTCGCGGCTGTCTCTCGAGCTCTGGCCGTGGCTGGTGGGGCTGGTGGCGGTGATGTTGATCCCGGAGATCGCGCTCCGGCGCGTGGGGCCCGGCCTTCTCGGCCGGATCGTGGCGCCGGTCCGACGGCTCTGGGAACGAGGGGAGACCGGAAATGCGACTCCGCGCGATCCCTAGCCGGGCAGTAGTCGGCGCGCTCCTGGGGGGCCTGGTGCTGCTGGGCGCCTCCACGGCGATCGCCAAACCGCGTAGCGTGCTCATCCTGCCCTTCGCGCCCATGGATCTCGGGCGCGACGAGCAGTGGCTCGGCGAGGCCGTGGCGGAGAGCCTGGGGCTCGCCCTCCTGCAGGTTCCCGCGCTGGTGCAGATCGATCGCGGGCGCCTCAAGACGCTGCCCCAGCCCGAATCCTGGACCGAGCAGTCCGCGCTGTCGGCGGCCCGGGCGCTGAGCGCCGATGTCGCGCTGTACGGCGAGGTTCGCCGCAGCGCGGGGGACCTGTCCATCCTGCCGCGGTTCGTCGAGGTGAAGGGCGATCAGGGGACGCACGGCACGCTGGAGGCGGTGGCGGTGCCGGAGGGCGCGCTCCTCGAGCGGCTCAAGACCATGCCCCTGGCCTATCTGCGCGCGCTGAAGGTGCCGGCCACCGACGCCGAGATCGCTCGCGTGCAGAAGTACGCCGCGCCGACCGGGTCCGCTCGCGCCTACGAGGCCTATATCAAGGGCCAGATCTCGGCGCAGCGGGGCACCCAGGAGGGGAACGAGGCGGCGGTGGACCTCCTCGGCCGCGCGGTGGAGCTCGACCCGCAGTTCGTGGTGTCCCAGTACGGTCTGGGCGTGGTCCACCAGACCCTGGGCAATCGGTGGAAGGCCGCCGCGCAGTTCCGCGCCTCCACCCAGCTCGATCCGACCTATCCCGAGCCCTACAAGGCCCTCGGTGACCTCTTCCTCACCGCGCCGCGGCGGCTCTTCGACCAGGCCATCGAGGCCTACAACAAGGCGCTCGAGCTGCGGCCGTACTTCGCCGACGCCTATGCGGGGCTGGGAGATGCCAGCGCCGCCAAGGGCGACGTGAACGCCGCGGTGGCGGCCTATCAGAAGGCGCTCGTGCACAACCCGCTCAATCCGCGCGTGTACGTGAGCCTGGGCAAGATCTACTACGGCGAGAAGCAGCTCTACTTCGAGGCGGTCACCGCCTACAAGAAGGCGGTGGAGCTGGACCCGCGCTATATCGAGGCCCGGATGGGCCTGGCCGAGGTCTACGAGGACAAGGGGTTGTATCAGGACGCCATCGGGGAGTATCGCAAGGTCGTGGACCAGGACGACAAGAACACCGGCGCGCTCTACAACCTGGCCCTGGTCTACGAGAAGGTGGATCCCAAGGAGGCCATCAGCCTCTGGGAGCGGTACATCGCGCTGGCCGGGCCTCAGCCCACGGAGAAGGACTGGGTGGACGTGGCGCGGCTGCACCTGCGCAAGCTGAAGTCCCAGTACAAGGACTAGCGCGCGGGAGCCGTCCCAGCAGCGCTCGGGCGGGGACCGCGAGCGGTCCCGTGAGGTCGATCGGCTCTTCGCGGCCGTCGACGTCCTCCCGCACGTTCACCTCGTCGCAGTCGATGCCCCTCGCCCTCGACTGCGCCATGAAAACGGGTCCCGTCTTGTTGACTTGCTGCGTCGCATTCTCTAATGTGGCCGGGCCATGAGCGAGAGCGATCTCCGTAAGGATCCAACCCGGGGCCAGTGGGTGCTCGTGCGGCCGCCCGGCGCGCCGAAGGCCGACGGGAGCGAGTGTCCCTTCTGCCCAGGAAACGAGCGGCTGACGCCGCCCGAGACCGCGTGTTACCGAAAGGACGGGGCGCCCGCCAACGGGGCGGACTGGTCGGTGCGCGCCATCCCGGAGCGGGACCCGTATTTTCGCATCGAGCTACCGCTCCTGCGGGAGGGGGTGGGGCTCTACGACAAGATCTCGCCTCGGGGGGCTACCGAGCTCATCATCGAGAGCCCGCGCCACGAGGACACCCCCGCCACCATGCCGGAGGCGCAGTGGGAGCAGGTGCTGTGGATGTACGGGGAGCGGATCCGTGACCTGAAGCGCGATCTGGCCATCCGAGACATCCTGGTCACGCGGCGGCACCGCATCAAGGGAGCGAGGATCACGCATCCCTACTCTCGCGTCACCGCCATCCCCATCATCTTCGGCGACAACCGGCGCAAGCTCGACGAGGCGCGCGACTACTACCGCTACAAGCATCGCTGCATCTACTGCGACATCGTCCGTCAGGAGCTGGCGGACCGCGAGCGGGTGGTGCACGAGACGGAGCGGTTCGTGGTGGTGGTGCCCTACGCGGCGCGATCCCCGTTCGAGACCTGGATCCTGCCGCGGCAGCACGCGGCCGCCTACGAGGATGTCCTGTCCGGGGACATGGTGGCGGATCTGGCGCGGGTGCTCGCCGGCTGCTTCCGGACCTTCGGGAGCGTCCTCGGCGACCCCTCCATGGAGCTGACCCTGTTCAACGCCCCCAACCGGGCCTCCAAGGTCATGGCCGGGGAATGGGCCACCCTGGCCGACGATTATCACTGGCATTTCGATGTCTTACCGCGCCCCGAGCGCCTCAAGCGCATCGGCGGGATTTACGTGAACACGACCCTCCCCGAGGACGCTGCGGGGCGTCTCCGGGACGCCTGGGTCTAGAGGCAAAAATGGGTGAACGGCTTGACTTCCTGAGAGCTTGGGTGCAGACTCCGACCATTAAGGTCGCCGATCGAAACGGTCGGAGATAGGCCGGAGGCGGGGAAGACCAGGATGCTGCGATTCACCAAGCGGGCGGACTACGGGCTGATGGCCATTCACTTCATCGCCGCCCATCCGGATGAAGCGGCCATGAGCGCGAAGCGGATCGCCGAGGAGTTCAAGATCCCGGCGGAGCTGCTGGCCAAGATCCTCCAGCGCCTGGCCAAGAAGAAGCTGATCGTGAGCCACAACGGGCCAAAGGGCGGCTACGTGCTGGCGCGCTCGCGGCACGACATCACGGTGGGAGAGGTGCTGCGGGCGCTCGAGGGGCCGGTGCAGATCACGAGCTGCGTGGTGGACGATCACTGTCCACAGTACTCGCGCTGCAACCTGCGGCTGCCCGTGCAGAAGATCCAGGCCAGCATCACCTCGATGCTGGACGGCATGACCCTGGCCGAGCTGAGCGCCGACGCGGTGGTTCCGGTGGCGGCGCTGACCGCGGCCCGATAGACGAGAGGGGAGACGGAGACCGATGACGTTGAAGCTGCCGATCTTCATGGATAGCCAGTCCACCACGCCGGTGGATCCGCGCGTGCTGGAAGTGATGCTGCCGTATTTCACCGAGAAGTTCGGGCATCCGGCGAGCCGCAATCATCCCTTCGGGTGGGAGGCGGAAGGCGCGGTGGACCGCGCGCGCGGCGAGATCGCGAAGCTGATCGGCGCCCGCGACCCCAAGGAGCTGGTCTTCACCTCCGGGGGCACCGAGTCCATCAATCTCGCGCTGAAGGGCGTCGCCGAGATGTACCGGGAGAAGGGCAATCACATCGTGACCACCGCCATCGAGCAGCGGGCGGGTCTCGACGTGTGCAAGCGGCTCGAGCGGCAGGGATTCGAGGTGACCTATCTCGCGGTGGGCGCCGACGGCGTCGTGGACCCGGAGGCGATTCGCGCCGCCCTGACCGACAAGACCATCCTGATCTCGGTGATGCTCGCCAACAACGAGATCGGCACCGTCCAGGACGCGGCGGCCATCGGCAAGCTCGCCAAGGAAAAGGGCATCGTCTTCCACACCGACGCCACCCAGGCGGTGGGCAAGGTGCCGGTGGACGTGGAGGCGATGGGGATCGATCTGCTGTCCGCGACCTCGCACATGCTCTATGGGCCCAAGGGCGTGGGCGCCCTCTACGTCCGGCGCAAGGGGCCGCGGGTGCGGCTGGCGCCGATGATGGACGGCGGCGGCCACGAGCGGGGGATGCGCTCGGGCACGGTGCCGGTGCCGCTGGCGGTGGGTTTCGGCCGCGCCGCCGATATCTGCCGCGAGATGATGCCGGACGAGTCGAAGCGGCTGTCCGCGCTGCGCGATCGGCTCCAGGACGCCATCCTGTCGCGGGTGGACGAGGCGTTCCTCAACGGCCATCCCGAGCGCCGGCTGCCCCACAACCTGAACATCTCGTTCGCGTATGTCGAGGGCGAGTCGGTGCTGATGGGGCTCAACAAGGACGTGGCCCTGTCCTCCGGCTCCGCGTGCACGTCGTCCACCCTCGAGCCCTCCTACGTGATCTCGGCGCTGGGGGTGAACGCGGAGCTGGCGCACTCGTCCATCCGCTTCGGCTTGCACCGGTTCAGCACCCAGGAAGAGGTGGACTTCGTGGCGGCGCGCACGGTGGACGTGGTGCAGCGGCTCCGCGAGATGTCCCCGCTCTACGAGCTCGCCAAGGAAGGCGTGGACCTCAAGACCATCAAGTGGAAGGCTGAATAGCGGCGCCCGGCGCCCTTCAGGAGGCGGAGGAGTCATGGCCTACAGCGAAAAGGTAGTCGACCACTACAACAACCCGCGCAACGTGGGGTCCTTCGGCAAGGACACCCCGGGAGTGGGCACGGGGCTCGTGGGGGCGCCGGAGTGCGGCGACGTCATGAAGCTCCAGATCAAGGTCAATGTCGAGACGGGGGTCATCGAGGACGCGAAGTTCAAGACCTTCGGCTGCGGCAGCGCCATCGCCTCGTCCAGCCTGGCCACCGAGTGGCTGAAGGGGCGCACGGTGGACGAGGCGGCCAAGATCAAGAACACCGACATCGTCAACGAGCTGAAGCTGCCCCCGGTGAAGATTCACTGCTCCGTGCTGGCGGAGGACGCCATCAAGGCGGCGCTCTCCGACTACAAGGAGAAGTGGGCCAAGGCGGAAGCGGGAGCGGATAGCGGCGCGTCCTAAGGACGAGCCGAGTCCCATTCGAGGAGGCACCTACACATGGCGGTAACACTGACCGAGACGGCGGCGAAGCAGGTGAAGAAGCTCATGCAGGAGCAGAAGCTGGAGCAGGTGTTCCTGCGCATGGGCGTCAAGGGGGGCGGTTGCTCGGGGCTCTCCTACTCGCTGGAGTTCGACACCGAGAAGGGCAAGCACGACAAGACCTTCGAGATCGACGGCGTGCCGGTGGTGGTGGACGCCAAGAGCTATCTCTACCTCAACGGGACGACGCTGGACTACGTGACGGAAGGGCTGCAGGGCGGCTTCACCTTCGTCAACCCGCAGGCGAAATCCAGCTGCGGCTGCGGGACCTCGTTCTCGGCCTGAGTGCCGGGCCCCGGGATCGACGACCAACGGGCCCCGGCGGGCCCGTTCGTATTTTAGGAGAGGCGTGAAGTGACGGTGATCGACGACTACTTCGCGGTGTTCGGGCTGCCGCGCAAGCTTACCGTGGACGGCGAGGCGCTCCGCGCCCGCTTCTACGAGCTGAGCCGCGCCCATCACCCGGACTTCCACCAGGGCGCGGACGCGGACGCCCAGGCGGAGACGCTCACCCGCTCGGCCCTGGTCAACCGCGCGTATCGGGCGCTCCGGGACCCGCTCGCCCGCGTGGAGTACCTGATTGCGCTGGAAGAGGGCCGCGACACCCGCGAAGGCGCCATCGCCCGGCCCGCCGCGCCCCGCGAGCTCCTGGCCGAGATGATGGAGGTGCAGGAGGCCCTCGAGGAAGCCAAGGCGGCGGGAATGGACGACGCGTCGCGCGCCCGGCTCCGGGAGGAGCGGGAGCGTCTGCAGGCGCGGAAGCGCGCGGAGGAAGACGCCATCGTGGGCCGGGCGGGGGAGTGGGATGCCGCGCTCAGCGCGAAGGCCGACCGCGGTCCGCTGCTCGAGTGGTTCAAGGCCCGGCTGGCCGCGCGAGCATTCCTGCGCACCGTCATCGACGACCTGAGCGAAGCGCTCGGAGAGGATCTGGAGAGCCATGTCGCGCATCGTCGGCATTGACCTCGGGACCACCAATAGCCTGGTGGCCTACGTGGACCGGGGCGCGCCCCGGGTCATTCCCGACGCGGAGGGCCGCGCGCTGCTGCCCTCCATCGTGGCCTATACACCCGAGGGCGTGCTGGTGGGCGATGCCGCGCGGCGGCAGCTCGTCCGGAACCCTGCCCGCACCATCTACTCGGTGAAGCGGCTGATGGGGCGGGGCTACGAGGACGTCCAGGGCGAGCTGGCGCATCTGCCCTTCGAGGTGGTACCCGCCGCCGAGGTGGTCCGCATCCGCGTGGGCGAGCGCGAGGTGACTCCGCCCGAGGTGTCGGCGCAGATCCTGCGCGCGCTCAGGCAGCGTGCGGAAGCCGCGCTGGGCGAGAAGGTGGAGCAGGCGGTGGTCACGGTCCCGGCGTACTTCAACGACAGCCAGCGCCAGGCCACCAAGGACGCCGGCCGCATCGCCGGGCTCGACGTGCTGCGCATCGTGAACGAGCCCACTGCGGCCTCGCTGGCCTATGGGCTCCAGAAGCTCGCCCAGGGCACCATCGCGGTCTACGACCTCGGGGGCGGGACCTTCGACATTTCCATCCTGCGGGTCAAGGACGGCGTGTTCGAAGTGCTGGCGACCAACGGCGACACCCATCTCGGCGGCGACGACTTCGACCGGGTGCTGGTGGACTGGCTGCTGGAGGACATTCGCGCCGCTCACGGCGCCGATCTCTCCGGCGATGCCGAGGCCCGCCAGGAGCTTCGGCTGGCCGCCGAGGCCGCCAAGTGCCGCCTCTCCTTCGAGCCGCGGACCCAGCTTGCCATCCCGTTCGGCGATTTCGTCTACCGCCGAGACATCACCCGTGAGGACCTGGAGGCGCGCTTCGGCCCGCTCGTGGAGCGGACGCTCGGACCCTGCCGCCTGGCGCTCCGCGACGCGGGGCTCGAGCCCGCCGACGTGGACGAGGTGGTGCTGGTGGGCGGCTCCACGCGGGTGCCGCTGGTGCGCCGCCGGGTGGAGGCGCTGTTCGGCAAGACCCCGCACAGCCAGCTCAACCCGGATGAGGTGGTGGCGCTGGGGGCGGCGGTGCAGGCTCAGATCCTGGCCGGCGGCATCACCGACATGCTGCTGCTGGACGTGACGCCGCTGTCGCTGGGCATCGAGACGCTGGGCGGCATCGTGAGCATTCTCATCGCGCGCAACACCACCATCCCCACCATGGCCAAGGAGCAGTTCACCACCTCGGCGGACGGGCAGACGGTGGTGGACCTCCACGTGCTGCAGGGGGAGCGCGAGCTGGCGCGCGACAACCGCTCCCTCGCGCGTTTCGAATTGCGCGTCGATCCCATGCCGGCGGGCATGCCCAAGATCGAGGTGACCTTTCTCATCGACGCCAACGGCATCCTCCAGGTCCACGCCAAGGAGCTGCGCTCGGGCAAGGAGTCCTCCATCGAGGTGCGGCCCACCTACGGGCTCACCGAGGCCGAGGTCGAGCGGATGGTGGACGAGTCCTTCGAGCACGCGGAGGCCGACGTGAGCGCGCGGCTCCTCATCGAGGCGCAGACCGAGGCCGACAACGTGGCCAACCACGTGCAGCGCGCGCTGACCCAGGGCGCGCAGCTCGCCGAGCCCGGCGAGCGGGAGCGCATCGAGGCCGCGCTGGCCCGCCTGCGCGAGGCGCGGGCGGGCACGGACCGCGACCTCATTCACGAGCGCACCACCGAGGTGAACCGGGCCACGGAGCGGCTGGCCGAGGCCATGATGGACGCCGCGCTGAAGGGGGCTCTCACCTCCAAGCGGGCGGACCGTATCCTGGAGTCCCCCTGATGGCGAAGCACAAGGTGACCTTTCTGCCCCAGGACGTGACGGTGGAGGTGGACGACGAGAAGTATCCGCTCGCCGACCACGGCCGGCCCGGCTCGCTGCTGGACATCGCGCTCGCGAACGACATCCACCTGGAGCACAACTGCGGCGGGTCCTGCGCCTGCACAACCTGCCACGTCATCGTCCGGGAGGGCGAGGCCAACCTCTCCCCCATGGAGCCCGACGAGGAGGACCGCCTCGACACCGCCGAGGGGCTCACGCTGCACTCGCGCCTCGGCTGCCAGGCGATCGTGAAGGGCAACGTCGTCGTGGAGATACCAAAGTGAAATGGAGCGACGCGGAAGACATTGCCATCGCGCTGCTGGAGGCGCACCCGGACACGGACCCGCTCACGGTGCGATTTACCGACATGCACAAGTGGGTGATCGGGCTGGACGATTTCGACGACGACCCGAAGGGCTCCAACGAGGGGATCCTCGAGGCCATCCAGATGAAGTGGCACGAGGAGTTTCAGGACCGATGACGCCCTGCCGACCGTCGCTACCAGCTGATGACGTGATCCGCCTCGAAGATGAGGTCGAGCAGCTCGGCATGGTCGAGCCCCTGGCCGAGGCGCAGGAGCCGCGCGCCCGGGGGCAGGTCGGGCGGGGCGCTCCCGTCCAGCATGACCACGGTGACGGTGGCGTCGCCGGCGGGGCGGCCGATCACCGTGGGGGCCAGCGCGGACGCGTCGGCCTTGAGGAGATGGAGATAGCGCGCCATCAGAAGACGAGGTATCGGCTGGCGCGGGCGGCGAGCGCGGCCACGCCGCCCGCGTCGATGGGCGCCACCGGGTGGCCGTCCGCGTTCCAGTCGGGATCCGCCGGCGCCGTGCCGGCCTCGATGTGGAACACGATGCCGAGCTTCTTCAGCGCGGCGCGGAACTTGGCGATGTCGTCGCCGTCCACGAGGTCGTCGGTGTCCGCGTCGAGCAGGTGGACGGCGGGACCGCTCAGCACCACCGCCACCTCGTTCTCCCCCGCCACCACGCCCAGCGCGATGCGCATGGCTTCGTTGGCGCGGTGGGACAGGCGCGGGTCCTCCGAGATCACCACCAGCACGGGCCGGCCGTCGGGCACGCGGTCAGTTCAGCGCGACGAAGCGGTCGGTGCCGTTGATCACGTCGGTGAGCACGACGAGGCCGCAGTTGGTGGCGCGCTCCGACAGGGGGAGGCCGCGCTTCTGGCAGCCGAACGCGCAGACGAACAGCCGCGCGCCCCGCTCGGCGAGGGCCTGCACGCGCGGGTGGTCCACCGCGGCCACGCCGTCGTCGATGAGGTACAGATACACCTGCGCCCCACGATCAAGCGCCGCTTCGGAGAGCCCCACCGCGGTGTCGAGATTTCCGTTTTCGGGCCCGGTGGAGAGCATCAGACCGAGCTTTTTCCCCGCGTATTGCATTGCGGGCTCAGCCTAGCATCGTGAAAGGGGACCGTCAATGAACCGTCGCGTGTATCTCGATCACAACGCCTCCACCCCCGTGCACCCCGAGGTGCTGGAGGCGATGCTGCCGTATTTTGCCGATCGCTTCGGGAATCCCTCCAGCATCCACGGCTTCGGCCGCGAGGCGCGCGACGGGGTCGAGGCCGCGCGCCAGAGCGTGGCGCACTTCCTCCGGGTGGGCAAGGACGAGATCCTGTTCACCTCCGGCGGCACCGAGTCCGACAACGCGGCGGTGAAGGGCATTGCCGCCGCGCGCGGCCGCGGGCACATCGTGACCTCGGCGGTGGAGCACCACGCAGTCCTGCGCAGCGTGCAGGCCCTGGAGAAGCAGGGCTTCGAGGCCACCTATGTGCCGGTGGACGGCCACGGCATGGTGGACCCGGACGACGTGCGCCGCGCGCTCCGCCCCGACACCATCGTGGTATCGATCATGCACGCCAACTCCGAGGTGGGCACCATCCAGCCGGTGGCGGCGATCGGACGGCTCACCCGCGAGCGCGAGATTCCCTTCCACGTCGACGCGGTGCAGACCTTCGGCAAGCTGCCGCTGGACCTCGACGCCCTCGGCATCGACGTCCTCTCCTTCTCGTCCCACAAGATCTACGGGCCCAAGGGCACCGCCGGTCTCTATATCCGCAAGGGCACCAAGATGGTGTCCGTGCAGCACGGGGGAGAGCACGAGCGGCGCCGCCGGGCGGGCACCGAGAATGTGCCCGGCATCATCGGCCTCGGGAAGGCGGTGGAGGTGCGGGCCCGCGACATGGCCGCCGAGGAGACCCGGGTGCGCGCGCTGCGGGATCGCCTGTGGGAGGGCCTCGAGCGGCGGGTGCCGGAGATGCGGCTCAATGGCCATCCCACCGAGCGGCTGCCGGGCACCTGCAATGTCTGCTTCCGGCACATCGAGTCCGAATCCATCGTGCTGGGGCTGGATCTCAAGGGCATTGCGGTATCGGCAGGGTCGGCCTGCACCTCGGGGAGCATCGAGCCCTCGCACGTGCTGGTCGCCATGGGAGTGCCGCTGGACTGGGCGATGGGCACCGTGCGCTGCTCGCTGGGGCGGACCACCACCGCCGAGGACATCGACTATGTCCTGGACTGTGTGGAACCGCTGGCGGCCAAGCTGCGGAGCCTCTCTCCGCTCAAGGTGTGAGGTGCGCTATAGCCCGACGCTGATCGAGCACTTCCGCCACCCGCGGAACGCGGGCATGATGCGGGATCCCGACGGGGTGGGCGAGAGCGAATATCCGGAGTGCATGGATCTCGCCCGCGTGTATCTTCGAGTGCGCGACGGCCGGGTGACGGAGGCGCGGTTTCAGACGTACGGATGTGGCCCGACCATCGCGGCCTCGAGCGCGGCGACCGAGCTGATCCAGGGGCTGGCGGTGGAGGAGTTGCTGGAGCTGGCGGACGCGCGAGTGGAAGCGGCGGTGGGTGGCCTGCCCGCCGACCGGGCGCATGCCGCCCAGGTGGTGACCGCGGCCATCCGGGCGGCGGCGCGGGACGCGATGGCCCGATCGCAAGAGGCCGGCCTCAGGCCGGCAGGGGGAGCTTGAGCCGATGTTCGAGCGGATGAAGCGCGACGTGCAGACGGTGATGGAGCGGGATCCGGCGGCGCGCTCGAAGCTCGAGGTGGTGCTGGCCTATCCGGGCGTCCACGCGATCTGGATTCACCGTGTGGCGCACCCTCTCTGGAACGCGGGCTGGTTCACCCTCGCGCGCCTCGTGGCCCACCTGGGGCGCTTCCTCACCGGCATCGAGATCCACCCCGCGGCCAGGCTGGGGTCCGGTCTCTTCATCGACCACGGCATGGGCATCGTCATCGGCGAGACGGCGGAGGTGGGTGAGAACGTGTCGCTGCTCCAGGGGGTGACCCTGGGGGGCACCAGCGTGAGGCGCGAGAAGCGTCATCCCACCCTGGGCGACAACGTCACCGTGGGCGCGGGGGCCAAGATTCTCGGCGGCTTCACCATCGGGGCGGGGAGCCGTATCGGCGCCGGCTCGGTGGTGGTGCGCGAGGTTCCCGAGAACTCGGTTGTCGTCGGCGTCCCCGGCCGGGTAACATATCGTGACGGCCGTCGCGTGCAGGGCGAGATCGACCTCAACCAGGTCGACCTGCCCGATCCGCTGGCGCGCACCGTGGAGCACCTCCTGGACCGCATCCGAGCCCTCGAGGCCGAGCTGGAGAGCCTGAAGCATCCGGCGCGCGAGCGTGAAGAGCAGGCGTGAGACCGCCGCCGAGAGAAAAGGAGACGAAGTGGTCCCCAAGGACACGATGACCATCAAGGAAGCGTCGCAATACCTGGCCATGGACGAGCAGACGGTGACGCGCATGGCCACCGAGCGCCGCATTCCCGCGCTGCAGCACAATGGCCAGTGGGTGCTGTCCAAGAAGTCCATCGACAAGTGGAAGGCCCGCCAGCCCGCCGCTCGCGCCTGACCTGGGATCGCCTTCCCCGCCTCGGCGATGATCGATCGCTCCGCCGCCTGGAGTGTCCTCACGGAGTTCACGCATT
The DNA here is from genome assembly GCA_035654455.1 of Candidatus Nitrosocosmicus sp. Taxonomy (GTDB): domain Bacteria; phylum Methylomirabilota; class Methylomirabilia; order Rokubacteriales; family CSP1-6; genus DASRWT01. The sequence goes on from DASRWT010000033.1 coordinate 63,904, forward strand.
CCGATAGCCTGCGCAAGCACGCCCTCGCGGTGGAAGCGGCGATGCGCGCCTATGCCGGCCGCTATGGCGCCGACGCGGAGGCCTGGGGCGTGGCCGGCATGCTCCACGACTTCGACTACGAGATGCATCCCACCGCGCCCGCGCACCCGCTCAAGGGCGCGGAGATCCTGCGCGCGCGCGGGGTACCCGAGCCCATCGTGTACGCCATCCTCGCCCATGCCGACTACTCCGGCTGCCCCCGCGTGTCGCTCCTCGACCGGGCGCTGTACGCCTGTGACGAGCCGGCCGGGTTCGTCACCGCCTGCGCCCTGGTGCGGCCCGGGCGTGCCATCGCCGGGCTCGAGCCGGCCTCCGTGCTCAGGAAGCTCAAGGACAAGGGCTTTGCCCGGACGGTGAATCGCCTCGACGTCACCCGCGGCGCCGAGGAGCTGGCGGTGCCGCTCGAGGAGCACCTCCGCTTCGTCATCGGCGCGCTCACCGCGGTGGCGCCCTCTCTCGGCCTCGGGGGCCCCGCGCAGTAGCCGGCCATGCCCGGATCCGCGCCCGCGATCCGGACGGTGATCCACGTGGACATGGACGCGTTCTACGCGTCCGTCGAGCAGCGAGACCGGCCCGAGCTCAAGGGCCGACCGGTGGTGGTGGGCGCGCAGCCGGGCGGGCGGGGCGTGGTCTCCGCCGCCTCCTACGAGGCGCGGCGCTTCGGCATCCACTCCGCCATGCCCATCAGCCGCGCCTACCGGCTCTGTCCCGACGCCGTGTACCTGCCGGTGGCCATGGACAAGTATGCCGCGGTCTCGCGCGAGATCATGTCGCTGCTCGCCCAGTGGACGCCGCTGCTGGAGCCGGTGTCCATCGACGAGGCCTTCCTCGACGTCACCGCGAGCCGCGCGCTGCGCGGCGACGGGCCCCGCATCGCGCGGGACATCAAGGCGAAGATCCGCGCCGAGGTGTCCCTGACCGCCTCGGTGGGCGTGGCGCCCAACAAGTTCCTCGCCAAGGTGGCGTCCGATCTCGAGAAGCCTGACGGGCTGGTGGTGGTGAAGCCCGGCGCCGAGGAGGAGTTTCTCGCGCCGCTGCCCATCGCGCGACTCTGGGGCGTGGGCAAGGTCACCGCGACGGAGCTGGAGGGCCTCGGCATCCGCACCATCGGCCAGCTTGCCCGGATGCCGCCCGCCTCACTGGAGGCGCGCTTCGGCAGCGGCGGGCTGGCCCTCGCCGAGCTTGCCCGCGGCCGGGACGATCGCCCCGTGGAGCCGTTCGGCGCGCCGAAGTCCATGGGGGCGGAGGAGACCTTCGGCGCGGATCACCGGGACCTCGACCGGCTGCGCGCCACGCTGCGCGCCCAGGCTGAGCGGGTGGCGCGCGAGCTCCGCGCCGAGGGCTATGCAGGCCGCGTGGTCACGCTGAAGATCCGCTTCGCGGACTTCTCGACCTATACGCGCGCCCATACCGGCGAGCCCACCCAGGACGGCTTGCGCATCTTCGACGAAGCCGCCGCGCTGCTCGGCCGGGTGAGGCTCACCCAGGCGGTACGGCTCATCGGACTCTCGGTGTCCGGGCTGGGGCCCGCTGGGCACGGACAGATCCCGCTCTTCGGCCCCGATCTCGCCCGGCGGGAGCGCCTGGGGCGGGCGCTGGACCAGCTCACGGAGCGCTTCGGCGAGGACACGGTGCGCCCGGCCAGTCTCCTCGGCCGGCGCCGGCGGCGCCGGGACCCCGGCGAGGAGGGGGAGGGGCCTCCAAGCGGCCGTCGGGTTTGACTTTCCGGTGACCCATTCCTATACTCGGGCCACTTTTCGCCGAGACCAGGTCACATTGACGGCGCCCAGCGAAGGGCGACCGTCTCCGGAGGTCGTTCTCTGGATACCATTCTGCAGCTCGCCCTGAACGGTCTCGCCGTCGGCTGCATCTATGGACTGGTCGCCCTCGGCTTCGTCCTCATCTACAAGGCCACCGAGCTGGTCAACTTCGCTCAGGGCGATCTCCTCATGCTCGGCTCCTTCGTCTGCTACATGTTCGTGGTCTGGTACGGCGTCGGCTACTGGGCCGCCTTCGCCCTCGCGGTGGCGATCGTGGCGCTGTTCGGCGCCGCCCTCGACGCCACGCTCCTGAGGCGCGTCATCGGCCAGCCTCAGTTCGCGGTCGTCATGCTCACCATCGGCCTCGGCGCCATGTTCCGGAGCTTCGCCTCCATGGTCTGGGGCTCCGAGATCTACACGCTGCCGACCCCGTTCAGCGCCAAAACGACGCGGCTCGGGGCGGTCAGCGTGAGCCACGAGTACGTGGCCATCATCGTGGGCACGGTGCTCCTGTGCGCGCTGCTCTACGCCTTCTTCACGTATTCGCGCGTGGGGGTCGCCATGCAGGCCGCCTCCCAGAACCAGCTCGCCGCCTACTACATGGGCATCCCGGTGAAGCGAATGTTCTCGCTGATCTGGGCCATCTCGGCGGGGGTCGCCGCCATCGCCGGCGTGCTGCTCGCGCCGGTGTCGCTGATCGACATCAACCTCGGGTTCATCGGGTTGAAGTCCTTCGCGGCCGCGGTCCTGGGCGGCTTCGGCTCCATCCCGGGCGCGCTGGTCGGGGGCATCACCATCGGCCTGATCGAGCTGTTCTCGGGCGTGTACCTGCCGCAGGGGTTCAAGGACGTGGCGGCCTACATCGTGTTGCTCCTGGTGCTGGCCGTCCGCCCCCAGGGCATGTTCGGCACCGTGGGTCGGAAGAAGGTCTGACCCGCGCATGCGCTTTCCGTTCAAGACCGCGTACGACCAGGACCTGGGCCTCTTCCGCGATCCCGTCCAGCGCCGCTGGTACGGAGGCCTCCTCGCCGTCGTGCTCCTGCTGCCGCTGGCGATCCCCGCCTACCTGTCGGACATGAGCATGGTCTTCATCTACGGGCTCTGCGGCCTCTCGCTGATGGTGCTGGCCGGCTACACCGGCCTGGTCAGCCTGGGCCACGCCGCCTTCCTCGGCATCGGCGCGTACGCCCACGTGTACTTCACGCAGGACCTGGGGCTACCCTGGATCGTCGGGGTGGCGCTGGCCACGGTGGCGGCGGCCGCCTCCGGCGTGCTCGTGGGCCTGCCCGCGCTCCGCATGACCGGCGTCTACCTCACCATTGCCACGCTGGCCTTCGCGCTCATCATTCAAGAGGTCTTCACCCGGTGGGAGCGCGTGACGCATGGTCTCAAGGGCCGCCCGGTGGACAAGCCGGTGATCTTCGGCGTGTCGTTCGCCTCCGACTGGGCGTTCTACTTCCTGTGCCTGGCCATGCTCATCGCCGGGCTCTGGCTCACCGCCAACCTGCTGCGCGCGCCCACCGGCCGGGCCTGGGTGGCCATCCGCGACAGCGAGATCGCCGCCCAGTCCATGGGCGTGCACCTGGCGCGCTACAAGACGCTGGCCTTCGCCTACTCGGCCGCGCTCATGGGCGCGGCGGGCGCGCTCTTCGCCCACAAGATCGGCTTCATGGCCCCCGACATCTTCACCGTCCTCCTGTCCATCCAGTTCCTCTTGATGGTCGTGGTGGGCGGACTGGGGAGCCTGCACGGCGCGCTCTACGGCGCGGTCTTCGTGGCCCTGCTCCCCGTGCTCATCTCGGAGGCGCGCGATCACGTCCCCGCCTGGGCCGGCCACGCCGCGGCCGTGCTGGGCAAGGGCGTCGGCGACACCGTCTTCCTCTCGCTCGACCGCTTCGTGAAGCAGCCGGGCCTGGAGCCCGGCGTCTTCGGCCTCATCCTGGTGCTCTTCATCCTGTTCGAGCCGCTCGGCATCTACGGGCGCTGGCGCAAGATCTGGCTCTACTTCTCCACCTTCCCCCTCTACAAGACGGCCACCTTCCGGCGGCAGAAGACCTACATGCGATCGGAGCGCCTGCGGTGACGACGCTCTTCGCGGCCGACGCGCTGGTGGTGAACTTCGGGGGCATCCGGGCGGTGGACGGGGTGAGCTTCGAGGTGGAGGCGGGCGAGGTCTTCACCATCATCGGACCCAACGGGGCGGGCAAGACCACGATCTTCAACCTGATCTCGCGCATCTACGATCCGACGCAGGGCCGGCTCCTGTTCCGCGGGGAAGACATCACCCGTGTGCCGCCGCACGAGATCGCCCGGCGCGGCATCGCGCGCACGTTCCAGAACATCGAGCTGTTCGAGCACGCCACCGTGCTGCAGAACCTGCTGCTGGGTCGTCACGCCCACGCGAAGCGGCGCTTCGCGCAGGAGCTGCTCTTCCTGCCCGCGGTGCGCGCCCGCGAGCGCGCCCACCGCGAGGCGGCGGAGAAGGTGATCGACTTCCTCGATCTGCAGGCCTACCGCGACAGCTTCGTGGTCAACCTCCCCTACGGCGTCCGGAAGGTCGTCGAGATGGGCCGGGCCCTCTGCACGGAGCCCGCCCTGCTGTTGCTCGACGAGCCCTCGTCGGGGCTGAGCGTGGAGGAGACCGCGGACATGGCCTTCTGGATCCAGGACATCCGCGCCCTGCTCGGCATCACCGTGCTCATGGTCGAGCACGACATGAGCCTGGTCAGCGCCGTCTCCGACCGCGTGCTCGCGCTCAACTACGGCCGGGTGCTGGCGTGCGGGACGGCCCGCGAAGTCCAGGAGCATCCCGAAGTGATCAAGGCGTACCTCGGAGGCTGAGCGATGGCCGAGGCGCTCCTGACCGTCAACAACATCGAGACCTACTACGGGCCGATCATGGCCCTGCGCGGGGTGAGCTTCTCCGTGCCCGCGGGCGCCATCGTGACCATCCTGGGGGCCAACGGGGCGGGCAAGACGACCATCCTCAAGACCGTCTCCGGGGTCATGGACCCGCAGAAGGGCAGCGTCACGCTCGAGGGCCGCGCCATCCACGGGCTCGATCCGGACCGGGTCGCCCGCCTCGGGCTCTCGCACGTGCCCGAGGGCCGCGAGGTGTTCCCCTTCCTCTCGGTGCGCGAGAACCTGCGCATGGGCGCCTACGCCCGCCGCGACGCCGCCGCGGTGGCGCAGGATCTCGAGATGGTCAACGAGTACTTCCCCGTCCTCGCCGCGCGGGCCGAGCAGCGGGCGGGGTCCCTCTCGGGCGGCGAGCAGCAGATGCTGGCCATCGGCCGGGCGCTCATGGCGCGGCCCAAGGTGATGCTGCTGGACGAGCCCTCGCTCGGCCTCTCCCCCAAGCTGGTCAGGGATATCTTCGAGATCATCGGGCGCATCAACCGGGAGCGCGGGGTGACCGTGCTCCTGGTCGAGCAGAACGCGAACCTCGCGCTGCAGACCGCGGACTACGGCTATGTCCTGGAGCTGGGGCGCATCGTGATGGAGGATACCTGCGAGCGGCTGCTCCAGAAGGACGACATCCGGGAGTTCTACCTGGGCCTCAAGGAGTCGAGCGTCCGCGGCACGCGGCGCTGGAAGAGGAAGAAGACATGGCGCTGACCACCCGCCACGCTTCCCCCGCCACCGGGGCCGGCCGCCCGGTCACCGTGTACGGCCAGGACACCTTGCCGAAGCTCTTCCGCCACGTGGTGCGGGAGCGCGGCGACCGCGTGGCCATGCGCGAGAAGCATCTCGGGATCTGGCGCGCGATCTCGTGGCGCGAGTACGGGCAGCAGGCCCGCCGCGTGGGCCTCGGGCTGGTGGCGCTCGGCCTGCGGCCCGGCGACGTGGTCTCGATCATGGCCGACAACTGCCCGGAGTGGCTCTACGCCGATCTCGGCATCATGTCGGTGGCGGCGGTCCCGAACGGCATCTATACCACCGACTCCGCCCGCCAGGTCGAGTACATCGTCAACGACAGCGGCACCCGCTTCCTCTTCGTGGAGAACGAGGAGCAGCTCGACAAGGTGCTGGAGGTGCGCGGGCGCTGCCCCGACCTGGTGAAGATCTTCGTCTTCGACATGGAGGGGCTGCACGGCTTCCAGGACGACCAGGTGATGACCTTCGACGCCCTCCTCGAGCGGGGCGCCGCCTACGATCGCGAGCACCCCGAGGCTTACGATCGGCTCGTCGAGATCCCCCGTCCCGAGGACCTGGCCATCCTGGTCTACACCTCCGGCACCACCGGGCCCCCCAAGGGCGCCATGCTGAGCCACCGCAACATCCTCTTCCAGCTCGAGTACGCCGACTTCATCACCCCGCTCCACGAGGGCGACCAGCAGCTCTCCTTCCTGCCGCTATGCCACGTGGCCGAGCGGACGTTCACGGTCATCAACCCGCTCTACCACGGCGCCACCGTGAACTTCGCGGAGAGCATCGACACGGTCCCCGAGAACATCCGGGAAGTCGCGCCCGCCCTCTTCTTCGCCGTCCCGCGGATCTGGGAGAAGTTCTACTCGGGCGTGGCGCTCCGCATGCGGGACGCCACCTGGCTCGGCCGCTTCGCCTACGACCGGGCGATCCGCATCGGGATGCGCCTGGCCGCCTGCCGCATCGAGGGGCGCCGGCCGAGCCTGGCCCTGCGGGCCGCCTTCCGGGCGGCCGACTTTTTCGTGCTCGACAACGTCAAGCGCTCGATCGGCCTGCACCGCGCCCGCGGCGTCGCCACCGGCGCCGCGCCCATCGCCCCGGACCTGATCCGCTGGTACCTGGCGCTCGGGCTCGACATGTACGAGGTCTACGGCCAGACCGAGAACACCGGCCTCGCCACCGCGATGCCGCCCAACCGCATCAAGCTCGGCACGGTGGGGGTGGCGCGGCCGGAGACCGAGGTGCGCCTCTCTCCGCAGGGCGAAATATTGTTGAAGGGCCCGCACGTGTTCATGGGCTATTACGGCAAGCCCGACAAGACCGCGGAGACCATCGTGGACGGGTGGCTGCACACCGGCGACGTCGGCACCATCGACGCCGACGGGTTCGTCCGCATCACCGACCGCATGAAGGACATCATCATCACCGCGGGGGGCAAGAACGTCACTCCCTCCGAGATCGAGAACCAGCTCAAGTTCTCGCCCTTCATCTCCGACGCGGTGGTGATCGGGGACCAGCGCCGGTTCCTCTCCTGCCTGGTCATGATCGACCACGAGACGGTGGCCCAGTTCGCCCAGGAGCGGAATATTCCGTTCAGCAGCTTCGCGTCGCTCTGCCGGGCCCGCGAGGTGCAGGATCTCATCTGGAGCGAGATCGAGCGCGTGAACCGGGAGCTCGCGCGGGTGGAGACCATCAAGGCCTTCCGGCTGATCGAGCAGCTCCTCACCGCCGAGGACGAGGAGCTCACGCCGACCATGAAGCTGAAGCGCACCTTCGTCAACGTGAAGTACAAGGAACTGATCGACGGCATGTACGAAAGGAGCCACGGATGAAGAAGCTACTGGCATTCAGCGTGCTGGCGGCCGCGGTGGCCGTCGCGGGAGTCGCAACCGCCCAGAAGGAGACCCGCGGGGTCACCAAGACCGAGATCGTGCTCGGCATGCACACCGACCTCTCCGGCCCCGCCGCGACGTACGGGGTCTCCTCCTCGAACGCGGTGAAGATGCGCTTCGACGAGGTCAACGAGGCGGGCGGCATCCACGGCCGGAAGATCCGGCTCGTGATCGAGGACACCCAGTACCAGGTGCCGCGCGCGGTCCAGGCGGGGACCAAGCTCATCCAGCGCGACCGCATCTTCGCGATGGTGGCCGGCCTGGGTACCCCCATGAACAATGCGCTCTTCAAGGACCAGTTCGACGCCGGCGTGCCGAACCTCTTCCCGCTCTCCGCGGCGCGCTCGATGTACGAGCCCTTCAACAAGCTCAAGTTCTACGGGGCGGCCAGCTACGTGGACCAGGTGCGGGCCGGCATCAACTACTTCGTGACCAAGAAGGGCAAGAAGGCCCTGTGCGCCATGTACCAGGACACCGACTTCGGCAAGGAGGTCCTGGACGGGGTGCAGGCGCAGGCGGAGAAGATGAAGCTCAAGATCGTGGAGACGGTCACCCACAAGCCGACCGACCAGGACTTCAGCGCGCAGATCACCAAGCTGAAGGCCGCCAACTGCGATCTGGTGGTGCTCGGTACCATCGTGCGCGACTCGATCGTCCCCTACGCGACGGCGCGGAAGATCGGCTGGAACGACGTCGACTTTCTCGGCTCGGCGGCCAGCTACGATCTCTTCGTGGCCGCGGCCCAGGGCGGGGTGACCGAGGGCTTTTACGCCATGGGGCTCACCGCCATGCCCTACCGCGACACCCTCTCGCCGCCGGCCCAGGGCTGGTTCGATCGCTACAAGGACCGCTACAAGGTGGACCCGAACATCGGCGCGATCTACGGGCACGTGGCCGCCGATCTCACCGTCACCGCGATCGAGAAGACGGGGCCCGAGCTGACCACCGACAACTTCGTCAAGGGGATGGAGTCGATCAAGGGCTACCACGACATCTTCAACGGCCCCGAGGTCACCTTCGGCCCCGACAAGCATCAGGGCGCCAACTCCTCGTTCCTGGCGGTGGTGAAGGGCGGGCGCTGGGTGCGCCTGACCGATCCGCTGACGTTCTAGCCGGCGCGGTACTCGCCGGAGGGGGCGGCGGCCGGCTCCGAGGCCGGCCGTCGTCGCCTTCGGGCACCCTTCCCCGGGCGCGCCGACCCCTGGCGGGGCGCATTGCCTTCGATCCCAGCCTCGGCTAGACTGAATGAACCACGGTTCATTTTTTCGGGAAGGGGTACTCATGGATCGCCCGATCGCCTACGACAAGCTGGCCCGCGAGGAGCGCTTCGTCCGCATGCGCGCCCGTGACGTCGCGCAGCTCAAGATCGATCAGGGGCTCCCGCCGTTCCCCGATCTCGGCAGCCGCGAGTCCATCAAGGAGCGGGTCCACGGCATCATGGTGGGCGAGATGCAGGCCATGGAGGGCGCCGGGCGCAGCGTCTACGATTTTCCGGACGCGCCCTGGGAGTTCACCATGGACATGGCCCGCCAGGTCTGGGACGAGTCCCGCCACCTGGAGATCTACCTCCGGCTCCTCGAGCACATGGATGGCTATGTGGGCGAGTATCCGGAGACCACCCTCCTCTGGCGCTGCGCCTGCGCGGAAGACGCGGCGGCGCGGGTGGCGGGCGTGAACCGCGGTCTCGAGGGCCTCGCCTGCGACGTCTTCAACCAGCTCGTCCACATCGCCCGGAAGATCGGCGATCCCATCCTGGAGCGGGCGGTGGACTTCGTGCTCGCCGACGAGATCACCCACGTGCGCATGGGCTCGAAGTGGCTCACCAAGCTCACCGAGGGGGACCCGGAGCGCCGTCGCAAGGCCATCGAGTTCCAGGAGACGATCGACGAGCGCTTCAACCTGGGCGGCGTGCGGCAGGACGGCGAGCACGACGCGGTGCTGATCTCCATCGCCACCGAGGCCCGCCAGCTCGGCGGCTTCACCGACGAGGAGATCGAGCGCCTCATCAAGACCACGCAGCGCTCCCAGGTCTACTAGCCCCGATGTACCCGCTCGAAGGCGCCCACTCGGTCGAGGAGTCTGCCCGCCGCGTCCGCCGCTATCGCTACGCCGTCGAGCGCATGATGCGCGTGCTCGGCGGATGGCTGGCCCTCACGCCCGAGATCTCCGCCAAGCTCCTCATGGGCCGGCATGTCTGGGACAATGCCCAGCACGCCGACGCCCTCGGCCGCCGGCTTCCCGAGCTGCGCGCGCATGCGCAGCAATCCGAGCCCGCGGGCGAGGGGTTCATCGCCTTCATGGACGCGCTGGAGTCGCCGGAGACGCCGGAGCTGACGGTGGAGCGGCTGGTGGGGATGTACCGCGTGCTCAAGCCCCACCTCCTCGCCGCCTACGAGCGCGACCTTGCCCGCGCCAACGCGGTGTACGAGCCGCCCACGCGCCGCATCCTCGCGCGCTGCGCGGAGGACGAGCGCCGCCACATCGTGGCGGGTGAGCGCGTGCTCGCGCATCTCGTGACGACGCCCGCGGCCCGGGCTCGCGCCACCGTGTGGGCGGAGCGGCTCGGTGGGCTGCTCGCGGCCGCCGGCGGCGTCACCGGCGAGGGCCTGCCCGCCCCGATCCCGGCGCCGCTGTCGGCCGAAGGCGTGACGGAGGCGGACGAGTTCATCCGCCTCGAGACGCGACCCGCGCGCTGGCCCTTGCCTGATGACCTGCGCGCCGCCGCCGCGGGGCTGGGCGACGCGCTGGTGGCCCGCGACCTGGTGGGCGTTCGCCGCTGGCTGGCCGACGATTCCGTCTGGAGCGAGGCCGCGGACTCCATGGTCGCCGCCGCCCGCTTCGATGGGCACGAGATCGTGGCCACCACCCGGATCGGCCGGCATCTCCTGCTGAAGCTCCGCCTGGACGGCCCCGAGGGGTCGGTGACGCTGGCCGCCCGCTGGGCGGCGGGGCCCGAGGGCTGGCGCGCCCAGGCCCTCGACGTGGCCCAGGTTCGCGCCGCCCGCTCCGCCTGACCGCGCGTGCTCTCCAGCGTCCTCGTCGCCAACCGCGGAGAGATCGCCCGCCGGGTCATCCGTGGCTGCCGGGCCCTGGGCGTGCGCTCCATCGCGGTCTACTCCGAGGCCGACGACGGCTGGCCCCATGTCCGCGACGCCGACGAGGCGGTGCTCATCGGTCCCGCCCCGGCGCGCGACAGCTATCTCAGCGTCGATCGCATTCTCGCCGCCGCGCGCGAGACCGGCGCCCAGGGCGTCCATCCCGGCTATGGCTTTCTGTCCGAGAACTGGCGCTTCGCCAAGGCCTGCGAGGAGGCGGGGCTCGTCTTCATCGGGCCGCCCTGGCGGGTCATCCAGCAGATGGGCGACAAGGTGGAGGCGCGCCGCCGGATGCAGGCCGCGGGCGTTCCGGTGGTGCCAGGGAGCGAGGGGGCGCTGGACTCGCTCGAGGCCGCCGCGGCGCTGGCGGGCCGCATCGGCTATCCCGTGATGCTCAAGGCGGCGGCGGGCGGGGGCGGCATCGGAATGGTGCGGGTCCCGGACGCCGCCGCGCTGCCGGCCGCGTGGGCCTCCGCCGAGCGGCGATCCCAGGCTGCCTTCGGCTCGGGGGCCCTCTTCGTGGAGCGCTATCTCGCCGAGGCGCGCCACGTGGAGGTGCAGGTGTTCGGGGACGCGCGCGGCGAGGTCGTGCACCTCCACGAGCGCGAGTGCTCCATCCAGCGCCGCCACCAGAAGCTCATCGAGGAAAGCCCCGCCCCCGCGCTCGCGGAGGGCGTGAAGGAGAAGCTCGTCGCCGCCGCGGTGGCGGGCGCGCGGGCGGTGGGATATGTCAACGCGGGCACCATGGAATTCATCGTCAGGGGCTCCGAGCTCTACTTTCTCGAGATGAACACCCGGCTCCAGGTCGAGCATCCGGTCACCGAGGAGGTGACGGGCCTCGATCTCGTCCAGGCGCAGCTCCGGGTGGCCTCGGGAGAGCCCTTGCCGTGGCGCCAGGACGAGATCGTCCAGCGCGGCGCCGCCATCGAGTGCCGGATCTACGCCGAGGATCCCGCCAGGAACTTCATGCCGTCTCCGGGGACCATCTCGCGGTTGACCGTGCCCGAAGGGCCCGGGGTGCGGCTCGAGATCGGGGTCGCGGAAGGGGTGCAGGTCTCGGTACACTACGATCCGCTCCTGGCCAAGCTCGTCACCCGGGGCGCCACCCGCGATGAGGCCATCGCGAGGATGCTCGGGGCGCTGGACGGCTTCGTCGTGGAGGGGATCCGCACCGTCATCCCGTTTCACCGGCGCGTGCTCGCGAGCGCGGCGTTCCGCGCCGGCCGGGTTCATACCCAGATGGTCGAACAGGGAGCGTTCAATGCCTGAGGACGTCAAGGCCCATATCACGGGCGTGGTCTTCCAGATCACCTGCAAGGCGGGCGACAAGGTGGCGGCGGGCGATCCCGTCATCGTGCTCGAGTCCATGAAGATGGAGATTCCGGTGGAGGCCACGCGCGCGGGCGTGGTCCGGGAGATCAAGGTGGCGGAAGGCCAGACCGTCCAGGAAGGCGATACCGTCGTCATCATCGACTAGCGAGGACGTTGACGGCGAGAGGAGGGGACCACGATGAGCGCGGCGCTGATTCGCGAGCATTACGACTATCACCGCTGGGCCAACCACCGGCTCTTCGATGTTGCGGTGGGGCTGGGCGCGGAAGCGGTGATCCGCGACATGGGCAAGCACTGGAGCTGTCCCACCCTCAAGGGCATGTTCGCCCACCTGTACGGCGCGGACCGGGTCTGGCTGACGCGCTGGAAGGGCGAGTCGCCCCCGCGCCTCTACGGGGACGCCGACTTCTCGAGCATGGCCGATCTCCGCTCCCGCTGGGACACGCTGGAGGCGGAGCAGCGTGCCTTCGTGGAGAGCCTGGGGGACGCCGACCTGACGCGCCCCGTGGAGTACCGGAACACCGAGGGCGCCCAGTTCCGGGTGGCGCTGGGGCCGCTGCTCCAGCACGTGGTGAATCACGCCACCCACCACCGCAGCGAGGCGGCGACCATGATCACGCTCATCAGCGGCTCCCCGCCCGACACCGGCATCAACTCCTACCGAACCTCGGTAGTAAAGGGCTAGGCAAGGCGCGCGCGCCGTGGGCATGAAGGAGCTGGTGGAGGAGCTTCGCGCGCGCCGCCAGCGGGCGCTGGCCATGGGCGGGCCCGAGGCCATCGCCAAGCAGCACGGCGAGGGCAAGCTCACCGCGCGCGAGCGCGTGGACCGCCTCTTCGACGCGGGCTCCTTCCAGGAGATCGGGCTCCTCGCCACTCACGCGAATATCTCGCCCGCCATGAAGGGCAAGGAGACGCCGGCCGACGGCGTGATCACCGGCTTCGGCCAGATCGGCGGCCGGCCCGCGTCCCTCATCGCCTACGACTTCACGGTGATGGCGGGCTCCATGGGGCGCACCGCCGAGGTGAAGTGCAATCGCGCGCGGGAGATCGCCCTCACCAAGCGCATGCCCATGATCTGGCTCATCGACTCCGCGGGCGCGCGCATCCAGGAGGCCATCGGCTCCACCTTCGCCGGATCGGGCTTTCTCTTCCGGGAAGAGTCCATCATGTCGGGCGTGGTCCCCATGGTGGCCGCCATGATGGGGCCGGGCGCGGCCGGCACCGCCTATATCCCGGCCCTGTCCGACTTCGTCCCCATGGTGAAGGGGACCAGCCACATGGCGCTCGGTGGGCCGCCGCTCGTGAAGGCGGTGGTGGGTGAGGACGTGACGGCCGAAGAGCTCGGCGGCTCCAAGGTCCACACCGAGATCTCCGGGGTGGCCGACCTCGAGGTGGCCGACGATGCCGCCTGCATCGACGCGGTGAAGGAGTATCTCTCCTTCTTCCCCACCTCCAATCTCGAGGCGCCGCCGGTGATCCCCTGCGACGACCCGGCGGACCGGATGGACGAGGCTCTGCTCTCGCTGGTGCCGGACAGCGCGCGCCGCGCCTACGACGTGAAGAAGGTCATCGCGGCGGTGGTGGACCACGGCCACTTCTTCGAGATCAAGCCGGCCTGGGCGCGGAACCTCGTCACCGCGCTGGCCCGGCTGGGCGGGCGCCCGGTGGGGGTGGTGGCCAACCAGCCCATGGCGCTGGGCGGGGCGCTCGACGTGGACGCCGCCGACAAGGCGGCGCGGTTCATCACCCTCTGCGACGCCTTCCACATTCCGCTGGTGTTCCTCCAGGACGTGCCCGGCTTTCTGGTGGGCTCCCGGGTGGAGCGACAAGGCATTATTCGCCACGGGGCCAAGATGCTCTACGCGGTGAGCGAGGCCACCGTCCCCAAGCTCACCGTGGTGCTGCGCAAGGCCTACGGCGCGGGCTACTTCGTCATGTGCGGCAAGGCCTACGAGCCCGACCTCATCGTGGCGTGGCCCACCGCGGAGATCTCGGTGATGGGCCCCGAGGGGGGAACGAACATCATCTTCCGGAAGGAGATCGCCGCGGCGGCCAATCCGGACGAGGAGCGCGCGCGGCGGGTGGACGAGTTCCGGAAGCTCATCAGTCCGTACATCGCCGCGGGGGGCGCCTTCATCGACGACGTGATCGATCCGCGGGAGACGCGGCCCGTGCTCATCCGGGCCCTCGCCATGGCGCGGACCAAGAAGGTGGAGCGGCCGTGGAAGAAGCACGGCGTCATGCCCGTGTAGGGCCCGCCCTCCGGCGGGCGCTGGGCCTCGGGCTCCGGATGCTGCCCGGCGATGCGCCCGGGGCCATCTACACCACCTTGCTCAGGCCCGCCCCGCTGCGCGCCGTCACCAATCGCGTCCTGCGACGCCTCATTCCGGCCGAGATCGCGCTCCCCGAGGGACGGCTGTATCTCAATCCCGACGATCCGGTGGTGTCGGGCGCGCTCGCGCTCGGCGTTTTCGAGCGGCAGGTGAGCGCGCGCTTTCGCGCGGAGGTGGGCCCGGGGATGACGGTGGTGGACGTGGGGGCCAACCTCGGCTACTACTCGGTGATCGCGCTGGGCCGGAGCGCGCCGGCCGGCCGGCTCATCGCCTTCGAGCCCGACCCCGCGAACCACGCGCTGCTGCTGCGCAACCTGCGGCCCTTCGGCGACCGGGCCACCGTACTTCGGCGGGCGGTGGCGGCGGCCCCCGGCACCCTCACCCTTCATCGCCACCGCGACGACAAGGGCAAGCACTCGGTGTTCGCCGCCCCGGACCTCGACGCCGGCATCTCGGTGGAGTCGGTGACCCTGGACGCCGCGCTCCTCGATCTCGGCCGCCCGCGCGTGGACGTGATCAAGCTCGACGTGGAGGGCGCCGAGCCGCTCGCGCTGGCCGGCGTGTCGGAGACCCTCGCGCAGTACCGGCCGTCGATCTTCTTCGGGTGCGCCCCCCGGCGCTGGGCTCGCGCGGGCTTCGATCCGGTGGCGGTCCTCGGCCGGCTCAAGAACCAGGGGTATGTGCTCTTCCTGGTGGGAGAGGGCGGCGGCGCGGACACGCCGGTCGAGCCCGCGGCGCTCCCGAAGCGGCTCCGTGGACGCGATCCCTACGTGAACCTCATCGCCCGCCACCGCTAGCCATGCCGGGGGCGGCGGAGCTCACGCCTCATCTGGCCGCGGCCACGCCGCGGGTGGCGGCTCTGGTGCCGTGGCTCCTGATCTGGGGCGTCACCATGATCGTCCTCTCGCTGGCGGCGTCCGTCCTCATCGCGCGGAGCGCCGCCTCGCCCAGGGCAGGTGACGGCGGCGCTTTCGCGGATGCGGCGCGGCGACTGCGGCGCGGGCGGCGAGTCGTGCTGATCGTGATGGGGAGCGTGATCGCGCTCTGGGGCCTGAGCTGGCTCGCCGGTGGGCCCGACCCCATGTGGACCGAGCTGATCTTCGGGGCGCTGGTGGCGGGGTGGCTGGGCCCCCTCTATGTCGTGATGCGCATCTTCCACCGGGCGATGACGCGGGCGGGGGCGCGAGCGCGGGTGGGGAAGCGCCCCCCGCCCTCTCTCCCGGATGGGGAGAGCGCGAGGGGCGGACCGGCCTAGTTCTCGACGAACGCCTTCAGCGCGCGACCGCGCAGGGGATGGCGCAGCTTGCGCAGGGCCTTGGTCTCGATCTGCCGGATGCGCTCGCGCGTGACCGCGAACCGCTTGCCCACTTCCTCGAGGGTATGCTCCCCCTCCTCGCCGATGCCGAAGCGAAGGCGGAGGATCTCCTTCTCCTTGGGCGACAGCGTGCCCAGGGCGCGCTCCACCTGATGCGTGAGGTCCTGGGTGATCAGGGTGTCGTTGGGCGACTCGGCCGACTTGTCCTCGAGGAAGTCGCCCAGGTCGGAATCCTCCCCGATGGGTGTTTCCAGGGACAGGGGCTTCCGCGACGACTCCAGGATGAGCCGGACCTTCCGCGCGGGCACTCCGGTGCGCCGGGCCAGCTCCTCGGGCGTGGGCTCGCGCCCCATCTCGTTGAGCATGGTGCGGTTCACGCGCGAGATCCGGTTGAGCGTCTCCACCATGTGCACGGGGATGCGGATGGTGCGCGAGTGATCGGCGATGGCGCGGGTGATGGCCTGCCGGATCCACCAGGTGGCGTAGGTCGAGAACTTGAAGCCGCGCCGGTACTGGAAGCGGTCCACCGCCTTCATGAGCCCGAGGTTGCCCTCCTGGACGAGATCGAGGAGGGACAGCTCGCTCCCGAGATAGCGCTTGGCCACCGAGACCACCAGCCGGAGGTTGGCCTCCATCAGCTCCTTCTTGGCCTGGCGGACCACCCGGTCATGCTGCTCGAGCTCGACCAGCGCGCCGAGCAGCGGCTTCCGCGCCAGGCCCGCCTGCGCCTCCAGCGCGCGCGTCTCCTCACCGCCCCGCGCGGCCCGCATCGAGCCGGCCAGGCGACGCACCTCGGCGACGAACCCGTCCACCAGCGCGGGCTTGAGCGGAAGCCGCTCGACGATGCCGCGAACGGAGGCCCGGTTCTGGGCAATCCATTCCCGGTAGCTCGCCCGCGTGGACGCGGCCCGCTTCTTGCCCGCCAGCGAAGCCCGGATACGCTCGGACTCGCGCTCGAGCCGCCGGATCCGGGCGAAGGCGGCCATCATGGGCTTCACCTGCTCGGGCGCGGGCTCGCCGCCCTCGGGCAGGATGATCACGTCGTCGAGCGGAATCTCGCCGCGGCGCACCCCGTCCACGAGGGTCAGCAGCTTGCTCATCGCGAGCGGGATATCGGCCAGGGCGCCCCTCAGCTTGATCTGCCCCGCCTCGATCCGCTGGCCGAGCTCGACCTCCTGGCGCGCGGTGAGCAGGGGAACCTTGCCGATCTCCTTGAGGTAAATGCGTACCGGATCCTCGCCCTCGGCCGGCGAGGGCCGCAGCTGCTCCTCGCTGAGGCCACCTTCCTCGGCGGCACGGACCACCGCCGCGGGGGCCTCGATCTCGTCGTCCGCGCCCTCGGGCATCGGGTCGAGAAGGCCCTCGGACACGGGGAGGGGGGTCACCGTGGCAGGCTTGCGCCGCACCAGTCGGGGGCCATTGGAGGGCCGGATGAGCCTGACCTTGCGGGTCGTCACAGGCGTACCGCTCCAAACACCTACAGAATCAGGTGAAACTTGGCTCTCACTCTCCCTAAAAGTCATCACGATCCTTCCGGCCTCTTTGGGCCGCTCCAGGCCTTGCTTACCTGGTTTGATCGTCGCACTCAGCGCTGCCCGCGGAATGTACACGTTCACTCAGTGTTTAGAGGGCGTGAACCGGCTTATCGTTTCAGCGCCGTTTGACCTACAACCCGCACGCGGAGCACGGTGTTCCCGGGTGCCGGCGCAAGGGAAAGACGCGGGAGAGGCGCGACCTATTCGCTGGATCCGGGTCGCCTCGCCGGCTCTGGTATGATGCCGCCCGTGAGAGCGGAGATCCTGGTCGTCGGCTCGGAGCTTTTGCTGGGGCAGATCGTGGACACGAACTCCGCCTTCATTGCCCGCGAGCTCGCGGGCGCCGGCGTGGATCTCTATTACAAGACGACCGTCGGCGACAATCTGAGCCGCCTCGAGGCCGCCATTCGCCAGGCCCTGGGCCGGGCGGAGATCGTCATCACCACGGGCGGCATCGGTCCCACGCTGGACGACATCACCCGGGAGGCGGTGGCCGCCGCCACCGATCGCGAACTGGTGTTCTCGGCCCACCTGATGGCGCAGATCGAGGCATTCTTCGCGGCGCGGGGCTTCAAGCTGTCCCCGTCCAACCAGCGACAGGCCTATATTCCCGCCGGAGCCATTCCCGTCGAGAACCCGGTGGGCACCGCGCCGGCCTTCATCGTCGAGGCCGGGCCGGGCTGCGTCATCACGCTGCCGGGCGTGCCGCGCGAGATGCAGCACCTCTTCCGCACCCGCGTCATGCCCTATCTGCGCGAGCGGTACAAGATGGAGGGCGAGATCCGGCTGCGGGTGCTCAAGACGGTGGGGCTGGGCGAGAGCCGCATCGGTGAGGCCATCGCCGACTTCATGGAGAAGGGGCACAACCCCACCGTGGGAACGCTCGCCCATCTGGGGCAGGTGGACGTGCGCATCGCCGCCAAGGGCTCCGATGGCGATGAGGCGGCCCGGCTCATCGCGCCGGTGGAGGCCGAGATCCGGCAACGGCTGGGCGACGTGGTGTTCGGGGCGGACGCGGACACCCTCGAGAGCCAGATCGCCGCCCGCCTGGCCGCGGCGCGCGCGCGGGTGGCGGCCGCGGAGCTGGGAAGCGCGGGCTCCGTGACCGACCGGCTTGCCACCGGGGTGGGCGCGGGCTTCGCCGCCGGCGTGATCTTGGGCGATGCGGCGGAGGCGAAGCGGCTCGGCGCCGATCTGGCGTCGCTCCCGGATGCGGCGAGCCGCGCGGGCCGCCTGGCCGAAGCGGTGCGCGACTGGAGCGGGGCGCAGTGGGGCCTGGCCACCTGCTTCGAGGACGTGCCGGCCTCGACGCCGCCCGTCACCCTCATCTGCCTGGCGGTGGCGGGCGGGGGAAAGACCGAGACGCGCGAGCACCGGTTCGGGGGTGACCACGCCTCGCTGCGCATCCGCGCGGCCACGCTGGCCCTGGATCTGCTCCGCCGCGCCCTCTGATCAGTCGGCGGCCCGGAGGGTCACGTCGAAGCTCACGCCCACCTGGTTGCCGACCCGGAACCCGAGGCGCCGGGGCGGCTCCATCCCGAAGTCGGTGAGCTTGAGGGTTGACTCTCCGCGCACCCAGATCCGGTCCCCGATCAGGCGGGCCCGCGCGGCGAAGACGAGAGGGCGCTCGACTCCCCGGACCTCGAGCGCGCCCTTGATCGTCAGCAGCACGTCGGCGGTCGCGGTGATGGAGGTGAACGAGGCCTCGCTGCCGCCGATGGTGTAGCGGATCAGCCGGTGGGTGTCGGCCTGGAGCAGCTTCCGCATGTCCCGATCGCGCCCGGCGTCGCCGGTGCGCAGCGCCGCCACGGGCGCACGCAGGGTCCCCGTGAGTCCCGCCCGGATGTCGGCGGGGTCCGCCTCGAACTCGCCGGTGACGGTCTCGGCGGTGCCTCGAAAGTCACCCATCCGGTGCGTCGCCTCGAAGGCGACCAGGCTCTTGCCGGCAACCGGCACCCAGCGGCGCGACTGCGCGCCGGCGGGGGTGGCGAGGAGAGCGAGGGTGAGCCCCGCCAGAAGCATGCGCAAAAGCACGCGGTTGGGATACCATGACCCCCACGCCTGGTCAACGGCGGCAGGGCTCCGGGCGGCAGTCCACACCGGCCCGCGCCCTCGAGAGGATCCCGATGACGACGGCTGTTCCGAGCGCTTCCTATAGCCTCACCGTCCGGCTGGAGATCGAGAACAAGCCGGGAATGCTGGGCAAGGTCACCTCCGCCATCGGCAAGGCGGGCGGGGATATCGGCGCGGTGGACCTGGTGGAGATGACGGGGGGGCGAGTCCTCCGCGACATCACCATCAAGGCCAGCGACAGCCAGCACGGCCAGGCCATCATCGATCGGCTTCGGGGGCTCGCCGGGATCCGGGTCGCGAACATCTCGGACCGCACCTTCCTCATGCACCTGGGCGGCAAGATCGAGGTGCGAAGCAAGGTGCCCATCCGCACGCGCGACGACCTCTCCATGGCCTATACGCCGGGCGTGGCGCGGGTGTGCATGGCCATCAAGGAGGATCCCTCGCGCGCCTTCACGCTCACCATCAAGCACAATGCGGTGGCGGTGGTCACCGACGGGACCGCGGTGCTCGGCCTGGGCGACATCGGGCCGGAAGCGGCCATGCCGGTGATGGAAGGCAAGGCCATGCTCTTCAAGGAGCTGGCGGGCGTGGACGCGTTTCCCATCGCGCTCAACACGAAAGACCCCGAGAAGATCATCGAGACCGTCAAGCTCATCGCCCCCGCCTTCGGCGGCATCAATCTCGAGGACATCTCGGCCCCCCGCTGCTTCGAGGTGGAGAGCCGGCTCCGCAAGGAGCTGGACATCCCCGTCTTCCACGACGACCAGCACGGCACCGCGGTGGTGGTGCTGGCCGCGCTGCTCAATGCGCTGAAGATCGTGAAGAAGGACCGGAAGCGGCTCAAGGTGGTGGTGTCCGGCGTGGGCGCCGCCGGCACCGCGGTGGTGAAGATCCTGCTCGCGCTCGGGGTGCGGAACATCATCGGAGTGGACGAGCACGGCACCATCCACCGCGGCCGCAAGGTGGGGATGGACTTCATGAAGAGCTGGGTGGCGGAGGCGACCAACCCGCAGAACGTGCGCGGCAAGATGGCGGACGCCATCAAGGGCGCCGACGTGTTCATCGGGCTCAGCGTGCCGGGGGTGCTGACGGTGAAGGACGTCAAGAGCATGGCGCGCGACCGCATCGTCTTCGCCATGGCCAACCCGGTGCCGGAGATCTCGCCCGAGGCCGCGGAGCCGCACGTGCGTGTCCTGGCCACCGGCCGCTCCGACTACCCGAACCAGATCAACAACGTGCTCTGCTTCCCGGGCTTCTTCCGGGGGCTGCTCGACTCGCGCGCGCGCACCGTGAACGACGAGATGAAGCTCGCCGCCGCCCACGCCATCGCGGCCTGCGTGGGCAAGTCCGAGCTGGGGCCCGAGTACATCATTCCCAGCGTGTTCAACAAGCACGTGGCGCCCGCGGTGGCCCACGAGGTGGTGCGCGCCGCCCAGAAGACCGGGGTGGCGCGCCGGCGGCCGCGCGCCGACACCCAGCCCTGGTTCTGAGCGGCCACGCGTGCCGCCTCCCGGCTTCCGCTGGTCCGTGGTCATTCCCGCCTATAACGAGGCGCATCGCCTCCCCCGGTATCTCAGGGAGGTCGTGAGCTACCTCGACGGGCGCGACGAGCCCTACGAGATCCTGGTGGTGGACGACGGGAGCACCGACGACACCGCCGCCCGCGTCGGGGAGGAGCGCGCCGCGCACCCCGCGGTGCGCCTGCTGAGCCTGGGCATGAATCAGGGCAAGGGCGCGGCGGTGCGGGCCGGGATGCTCCACGCCACCGGGGCGCTTCGCCTCATGACCGACGCCGACGGCGCCACGCCCATCGGCGAGGTGAAGCGCCTGGAGGCGGCGCTCCACGGGGGGGCGGACCTCGCGGTGGCCTCGCGGGCGCTCCGCGACCCCTCGGTGGTGGTGCGGGCCCGCCTGGTCCGCCGGCTGTCCGGGCGCGTGTTCATCGCCATCGCGCGCGCCCTCGGGGTCCGCCAGGTGGTGGACACCCAGTGCGGCTTCAAGCTCTTCCGGGGCGCGGTGGCGGACGAGCTCTTCGGCGCGCTCCGCACGAACGGCTTCGGCTTCGACGTGGAGCTGGTGCTGCGCGCAGAGCGGCGCGGCTACCGGATCGCGGAGATCCCCGTCAACTGGACCGATCAGCCCGGCTCCAAGGTCGGCGTCTTCACCGACGGGCCGCGCATGCTGGCCCAGATCGTCGCCGCCCGGATGCGGCTCTCCCGCGAGGGGGGAAAGGGGAGGCGATGATCGCGCGCCGCGCCCGGGAGATCGAGCCTTTCCTCGCGGTGGAGGTGTTCCAGCGCGCGCAGGCGCTGGAGCGGGCGGGCGCCGACGTCATCCACCTCGAGTACGGGGAGCCGGATTTCGAGACGCCGTCGGTGATCCGTGAGGCGGCCGAGAAGGCGCTCAAGGACGGCCATACGCGCTACGTCCACACGCTCGGCATCCTGCCCCTGCGCGAGGCCATCGCCGAGCACTACCGGACGCGGTACGGAGTGGACGTGTCCCCGGACCGCATCCTGGTCACCGCGGGCACCTCGCCCGCCATGCTGCTGCTCTTCGGCGCCCTGCTCGAGCGCGGCGACCAGGTGATCCTCTCGGACCCGCACTATGCCTGCTATCCGAAGTTCGTGAAGTACGCGGAGGCGGAGCCCGTCTCGGTGAACGTCCACGAAGCCGACGGGTTCCAGCTGCACGCCGACGCGGTGGCGGCGGCGCTGACGCCGCGGACCCGGGCCATCCTCATCAACTCGCCCGCCAATCCCACCGGGGCCGTGCTGGCGCCGGAGCGGATGACGGCGCTGGCGCGCCTGGGCCCCTGGATGGTCTCCGACGAGATCTACCACGGCCTCACCTACGAGGGGCCGGAGCACACCATCCTGGAGTTCACCGATCGGGCGTTCGTGCTCAACGGCTTCTCCAAGGCCTATGCGATGACGGGCTGGCGGTGCGGATACGTGATCGCTCCCGCCGAGTTTATGCCCACCCTCACCGCGCTGCACGGCAACTTCTTCATCTCCAGCAACGAGTTCGTCCAGTGGGCGGCGCTGGCCGCCCTCCGCGAGGCGAGCGCGGAGGCGGCGGGCTTTCGCCGCGTGTTCGACGAGCGCCGGCAGGCCATGGTGGCGGGCCTCCGTCGCATCGGGCTCGGCGTGACCACCACGCCCACCGGCGCCTTCTACGTCCTCGCCAATGCCCGCCGCTACACGCAAGACTCGCTGGCCTTCGCCTTCGAGATCCTGGATCGCACGCACGTGGCGGTGACGCCGGGGGTGGACTTCGGGCGGAACGCGGAGGGTTACCTGCGCTTCGCCTACGCCAACTCGCTCCCGCGCATCGAGGAAGCGCTCACCCGGCTCGGCCGGTTCCTCTCGGAGCGGGGCACATGAGTGAGCCCGGCTGCGTGCTGTGCGAGCGGGTGGCGGGGGAGGGCGAGCACTTCATCGCCGACCTCGACGCCTGCCGCGCCTATTTCAATCCCGACCAGTTCTTCCCCGGCTGGGTGTTCGTGGTGCTGCGCTGGCACGCGCGGGAGCTCTACGAGCTGTCCCGGGCCGAGCGCGCGCGGGTGATGGAGGACGTGAGCTGGGTGGCGCGGGCGCTGGCCCAGGTCTATCAGCCGGTGAAGATGAACTACGAGCTCCTCGGGAACCAGGTGGCCCATATCCACTGGCACCTGGTGCCGCGCCTCGCCGGAGACCCGGAGCCCCAGTGGCCGGTGTGGCGCGTGGCGCACGAGCCGAGGGCGCTCCCCGCCGACGAGGTCGCCGCGCGCATCGAGGCGATCCGCCGCGCCCTGGGCGCGCCCCGCTAGGCGCGGGCGCCCGCGCCTTCTCGTGTACGCCGTGCGACGCGACGCCGGCCTGCTCGTCCTGCTCCTGCTGGCGCTCGCGGGAGTGATGGCCGTCTGGGTGGGGATCGACCGGCGCCCGCCCGAGTGGGACCACGCCAATCACCTCGAGCGGGCGCTGGAGTGCCACCGCATCCTCGCCGAGCCGGGGCATGCGCGCTACGCCGAGATCGTGGCCATGTCGAGCTTCTATCCGCCGCTGGTGCTCTGCGCGGCCGGACTGTCCTACTTCGTCCTGCCGATCGCGCCGGTCACCGCCCAGCTGGTGATGTGGGCCTTTCTCGTCGCGGGCACCCTTGCGGTCTGGGGCGTGGGACGCCGTCTCCTCGATCCCGCGGCGGGCCTCCTCGCGGCCTTCCTCTTCGCCACCGCGCCCTTCGTAGTGTTCTCGCTGCTGCGCTTCCAGCTCGATCTGCCGCTGGCGGCCGCGGTGGCCGTGGCCCTCTATGCGCTCGTGCGCGCGGAGGGCTTTTCTCGCCCGGGCTGGTCGATGGCGGTGGGCCTCGCCCTCGGGCTCGGGATGCTGGTGAAGCCGCCCTTCGCCGCCTATCTCCTGCCGCCGCTCGCGTGGAGCGCGTGGCTTGCCCTGCGGGCGCCCGATCGCGGCCCGCGGCTCCGGCGCCTGGGGCTCGCGCTGGCGGTGGGCGCGGTGCTGGCGCTGCCGTGGTATGGCCCGCGGCTGGCGGGACTGCCCATGCAGATCCTCAATCGCTCCTTCAAGCAGGCCATCGAGTCTCCGCCCACTCTGAGCGGGAGCGGCCTCCTCTTCTATCCGCGGACCTTCGTGCCGCTGTTTGGCCTCCTGGCGGGAGGCCTCACCCTGTGGGGGCTCTGGGCGGTGCGGCGCCTGCCCCGCGCCCGCGCCCTGGTATGGTCGGCGATCCTGCCGCTGGCGATCTTCGCGCTCATCCAGAACAAGAACTTGCGTTATGCGCTGCCGCTGCTTCCCGCCGGCGCGCTGGCCGCCGCGGCCGGAGCCGCCGCGCTGGGTCCCACCGCGCGCCGCTGGGTCGTCGCCGCCTGCGTCGTTGTCGGCGCGCTGCAGGTGTCGATGGCCGCCTTCGCCGCGCCGCCGCTGCCCTCCACGCGGGTTTTCCTCATGCCCATCGTGGTCTCGGACGCCCCGGTGGCGGCGGACTGGCGCCACGCGGAGATCCTCGCCGCGGTGCTGCGGGAGACCGGCGGGCGCGCGGCCCGGGTGGCGGTGGTGCCGAACGACAACTACTTCTCGGTGTCGAACTTCCGCTACGAGGCCTTGCGCGACGGGCTGCCCTTGCGCTTCCAGCGCGCCTGGGACGTCACCCCCTTCGGGGTGGACGTCGCCATCCTCAAGAGCGGCGACCAGGGCCCGGACGCCGCCTCCGCCAAGCCCGATCGCATCATGCGCGCCTTCGACGGCGATCCCTGGCTGGCCTCCGCGTTTCCGCTCGTGGCGGACGTGCCGCTACCCGACGGCAGCCGCGGCATGGTGCGCGTGCGCCGTCCTCCGGTGGTGGTGGATACCGTGTCCGCCGAGATGCTCGCGACGCGGCTCGCCGCCGGCGCCGAGGCTCTCCTCGGGGACTTCACTCGCGAGGGCCGGGGCCTCCGGGTGGCGCCGGAATATACCGCGGAGGGGTTGCGGCGGGGCGAGGTCGCGCGCGTGGTGCTGGAGGCCGAGTCCGCCCTGGTGGGGGAAGTGGCCCGCGGGCGGCCGCTGCTGCGCGTTCGCGATGTGCGGGTGGTCGCGCGCGGCCTGCGCTTCAATCCGGGGCGCCTCGCCGCGACGGGCGGCCTCGAGGTGCTCGATCTCGACGGCCTCTCGATCGAGCGCCTGCGCGTGGACGAGGCGGATCTCCTGGCCTTCGTGCGCGAGCAGAAGGGGCTCCGCCGCGCCTCCCTCGCGCTGGAGGACGGGCTCGCGCGCGCCACGGTGGGCTTCGGCGGACCCGCGGTGACGGCGCGCGTGCGCTTCTTGCCCGGGCGCGACGGCGCGCCCTTCGCGCTCGCGGTGGACGGCGTGCGGGTGGGCGGCGTGCCGCTCCCGTCTTTCCTGGTGGACTGGGTGGTCCGCCATCTCGACCCCACGCCGCGGCTGCGCCGGCTGCCGGTGGCGGTCACGCTGGCGGCGCCCCGCATCCTGTCCGGCCGTCTGGAGATCGGCGGCGACGCCGGCGCCGCGACGCGCTGAGCGAAAGGAGTCCCATGGCCGAATCCCTTGCCGACAAGAAGCGCCGCGCGCGCCGCATTCTCGACGGGCTCTCCGCCATGTATCCGGACGCGCGGATCGAGCTCGACTCCTCCACGCCGCTCGAGCTCCTGGTGGCGACGATTCTTTCGGCGCAATGCACGGATCAACGCGTGAACCAGGTGACCGCCGGGCTCTTCCCGAAATACCGCACCGCGGGCCACTGGGCGGCCATCCCACCCGCGCGGCTCGAGCGCGAGATTCACTCCACCGGCTTCTTTCGCGCCAAGGCCAGATCCCTTCTCGGCATGGCGGCGGCCCTGGTGGAGCGCCATGGCGGCGAGGTGCCGCGCACGCTGGAGGAGTTGACCAAGTTGCCCGGGGTGGGGCGCAAGACGGCCAACGTGGTGCTGGGCAATGCCTTCGGGATTCCCGCCCTGGCGGTGGATACGCATGTGACGCGGGTCTCCCAGCGGCTGGCCCTCACCCGGGCCACCGACGCCGAGAAGATCCACGACGAGCTCGTCGCCATCCTGCCACCTGATCGCCTCACGAAGGCCAGCCATCTCCTCATCTGGCATGGCCGCCGGACCTGTACCGCTCGGGCGCCCAAGTGCCCGGAATGCGGAGTCCGCGCGCTCTGCCCCTGGCCCGACAAGACGCCAGCGGCGACGGGGAAGCCGAAGCGCAAGGACGACGCTGACCGGGGGAGAAAGGTACGAAAGGGTTGACAGATTTGCAGAGCGACCCTAGTATGTCATGTTGTCGAATTCGGGGAGGACTCATGCCGACCGTCATGCCGCAGGAAGATTCGATCGACCGCAAGTGGTTCCTGGTTGACGCCGAGGGCCGCGTGCTGGGACGGCTCGCCACCCAGGTGGCGACCATCCTCAGAGGAAAGCACAAGCCGACCTTCGCGCCGCACCTCGACGTGGGGGACCACGTGGTCGTGGTGAACGCCGAGAAGATCCAGCTCACCGGGCGGAAGATGACCGAGAAGATGTACCGCTGGCACACCGGCTATATCGGCGGGCTGCGCGAGGTGAGCGCCGACAAGATGATCAAGGCCCATCCCGAGCGTGTCATCGAGTGGGCCGTGCAGGGCATGCTCCCCAAGGGGCGGCTCGGCCGGGCCATGGCGAAGAAGCTCAAGGTGTACCGGGGAACCGTCCATCCGCATGCCGCCCAGAAGCCCGAGCCGCTGGCCGCGGCCGGCCGCGCGGCCAGGTAAGGAGCAAGCGAGCATATGGCTGAGGCGATGCTGTTCTACGGTACCGGGCGGCGGAAGACCTCCGTGGCGCGCGTGTGGCTCAAGCAGGGTAACGGCAATATCCGGGTGAACAAGCGGGCCTTCGAGGAATACTTCCCGCGCGAGACGCTGCGGATGATCATCTGCCAGCCGCTTCAGCTCACGAATACGCTGGGGACGTTCGACGCCAATATCAATGTCGGCGGCGGCGGGCCCACCGGTCAGGCCGGCGCGGTCCGGCATGGCATCTCGCGGGCGCTGCTCGAGTTCGACGAGAAGCTCCGGGGGGCGCTCAAGAAGGCGGGTCTCCTCACCCGCGATCCGCGGATGAAGGAGCGGAAGAAGTACGGCCAGCCCGGCGCGCGGTCGAAGTTCCAGTACTCCAAGCGGTAGGCGGGGGCACGAACATGGTGCGGGTGGCGGTGGCGGGCGCAAGCGGGTACATGGGGGCGGAATTGCTTCGCCTCCTCACCATCCATCCCAAGATCCAGCTCGCCGCCGTCACCTCGGAGCGGCTGGCGGGCGAGCGCCTGGACAAGATGTACCCGCATCTCCGCGGTCTCTCCTCGCTGGTGTTCCAGGAAGTCGACGCCGAGCGCCTCGCCGAGGAGGCGGAGGTCGTCTTCCTCGCGCTGCCCCACATGGAGTCGCAGCGGGCGGTGCCCATCCTCCGGCGCCTGGGGCGGAAAGTGGTGGATCTCTCCGCGGACTATCGGCTCCGCGACGCGTCGCTGTACGGGACGTGGTACAAGGCGCCGCACGTGGACGCCGCCGGTCTCGCGGAGGCGGTGTACGGGCTGCCCGAGCTCCATCGCAAGGCCATCGCCGCCGCCGGCCTCATCGCCTCGCCGGGCTGCTATCCCATGGGCTCCATCCTCGCCACCGCGCCCTTGCTCAAGAGCGGGCTCGGGTCGCGCGAGGGCATCGTCATCGACGGCAAGTCCGGCGTCACCGGCGCGGGCGCGCAGGGCCGGAAGATCGAGCCCATGTACCTCTACACCGAGGCCAACGAGAACGTGCAGGCGTATGGTCTCGGCGGCACGCACCGGCACACGCCCGAGATCGAGCAGGAGCTGTCGGCGCTCGCGGGCGGGCCGGTGGTGGTGGCCTTCACCCCGCATCTCCTGCCCATGAATCGCGGGCTCTTCACCACCGCCTCGGTGCCGCTGACGCGCGGTGCCTCCACCGCCGATCTGGTGGCGCTGTACCAGGAGTTCTACGCAGGCGAGCCCTTCGTGCGGGTGCTTCCGGAGGGTGAGAAGCCCACCACCCGCCATATCGTGGGCTCCAACTTCTGCGACGTCACGGTAGTGGCCGATCCGCGCACGCGACGCGCGGTCTGCGTGTCCGCGCTCGACAATCTGGGCAAGGGCGGCTCCGCCAACGGGATCCAGAGCCTCAACATCATGATGGGCTGGGACGAGCGGAGCGGGCTCGAAGCGCCCCCCGTTTACCCGTAGGCGGCGGCATGGCCGATATCCAGTGGCTCGAGGGCGGCATCACCGCCGTTCCCGGCATCCTTGCCGCCGGCGTCACCGCGGGCATCAAGCCCAGCGGCAAGAAGGACCTCGCGCTCATCTACTCCTCGTCCCCCGCGCGGGCGGCGGCGGTGTTCACGACCAACCAGGTGAAGGGCGCGCCGGTGCTGGTCTCCCGCGATCACGTCAAGGGCGGCCAGGCCCAGGCCATTGTGGCCTCCTCGGGCTGCTCCAATGTCTGCACGGGCGAGCAGGGGATCCGGGACGCGCGCGAGATGACCAAGATCGTGGGCGAGCACCTGCGTATCCCCGCCCAGCGTGTCCTCATCGCGTCCACCGGCGTGATCGGCCAGCCGATGCCCATGGACAAGATCCGCGCGAGCCTGCCCAAGCTGGTCAAGGCGCTCTCCCCGCAGGGAAGCCGGAGCGCGGCCGAAGCCATCATGACCACCGACACCATCCCGAAAGAGGCCGCCCTCCGGGTGGAGATCGGCGGCCGGCCGGTGACCATTGGCGGGATCGCCAAGGGCGTGGCGATGCTGGAGCCGCACCTGGCGACCATGTTCTGCTTCCTCGCCACCGACGCGGTGATCGCGGCCGACGCGCTCCAGGTCTCGCTCCGGCGGGCCATGGACCGGTCGTTCAACCGCGTGACGGTGGACAGCGACGAGTCCACCAGCGACACGGTGGCGGTGCTCGCCAACGGGCTGGCCGAGAACGCGCCGCTCGAGCGCAGCGGCCGGGGGCTGCGGCAGTTCCGCCAGGCCCTCGAGGCGGTGGCGGAGAAGCTGGCCAAGATGCTGGTGCAGGACGGCGAGGGCGCCACCAAGCTGGTGCAGGTGCGAGTCTCGGGCGCGCGGACCCGCCGGGAGGCGCTGATCGCCGCCCGCAGCGTGGCCAACTCGCCCCTGGTCAAGACCGCCATCTGCGGCGCCGACCCCAACTGGGGGCGTATCATGATGGCGCTGGGCAAGTCGCCGGCCAAGATCGCGCCCGACCGGGTGGCCATCCAGATCGGGGAGGAGCGCATCGTGGAGCGCGGGATGCTCCGGCCGGGCGCGCGCATGGAGCGCGTCGAGGCCACCATGCGGGGCGCCGAGTACGCCATCGCCATCGAGCTCGGGCTCGGGCGCGGCGCGGACTCCGTATGGACGTCGGACCTCACGGAAGAGTACGTGCGGCTGAACTCCAAGTACACGACGTAGATGGGCGTCGCTGAAGTACACGACTGAGCAGTCGAAGTTAACTACGCACGACCGCGAGCTTCGGTCCCCGCCGCCCGTCACCGGGCACGGTGGGGAAGCGCGGCGGCCCCCGGGGCCCCGCCGCTCGACGGTCGGAGGCGAACCGAAAGGACGGCACCATGGCGGCATTGACCATGAAGGAGCTACTGGAGGCCGGCGTGCACTTCGGCCACCAGACCAAGCGCTGGAACCCCAAGATGCAGAAGTACATCTTCGGGGAGCGCAACGGCATCTACATCATCGACCTGCAGAAGACCCTCAAGAAGTTCCGCGAGGCCTACGCGTTCATGCGCGATCTGGCCGCCCAGGGCGGCACCGTGCTGTTCGTGGGCACCAAGAAGCAGGCGCAGGAGGCGGTGCTGGAGGAGGCCGCGCGCTGCGGGATGTTCTACGTGAATCACCGGTGGCTGGGCGGCACCCTCACCAACTTCACCACCATCCGGAAGTCGATCGCGCGCCTGAAGAAGCTCGACGAGATGAAGGAGACGGGCGAGTACGAGCGCCTGCCCAAGAAGGAAGTGCTCGGCCTGGAGCGCGAGCGCGAGAAGCTCGAGAAGGCCCTGGTGGGAATCAAGAACCTGGACCGGCTGCCGTCCGCCGTCTTCATCATCGACCCGAAGAAAGAGGACATCGCGGTCGAGGAGGCGCGCCGGCTCTCCATCCCCATCGTGGCCATCGTGGACACCAATTGCGACCCCACCGTGATCGACTATCCCGTTCCCGGCAATGACGACGCCATCCGCGCCGTGCGGCTCATCACCGCGCGCATGGCGGACGCCATCAACGAGGGCCGGGGCACGCTGGCCAAGGAGGAGGCGGAGGACATTCCCGCCTCGCCGGACATGCCGGTGGTCACGGAGGCCGAGATGACCGCATCGGCGGAGGCCGGCGCCTAGGCCGGCCCCGCGGACCCGAGGAGACCCGCACTCATGGCTTCACCCGCGGAACTGGTGAGAGAGCTCCGGGAGCAGACCGGAGCCGGCGTGATGGATTGCAAGGCCGCGCTGGACTCCTCCAAGGGAGACCTCGCGGGGGCGGTGGAGTTCCTGCGCAAGAAGGGACTGGCGGATGCGGCCAAGAAGGCGCACCGGGAGGCCAAGGACGGGGTGGTGCACGCCTATATCCACCCCGGCGCCAAGCTCGGCGTCCTGCTGGAGGTCAACTGCGAGACCGACTTCGTGGCGCGCACCGAGGACTTCCAGCAGCTCGTGAAGGACCTCGCCATGCAGGTGGCGGCGGCCAACCCCTCCTACGTATCGCGGGAAGAGGTGCCGGGACCGGTGATCGAGAAGGAGCGCGAGATCTATCGCGACCAGATGGCGGACCAGAAGAAGCCGCCGCAGGTGCTCGACAAGATCATCGAGGGCAAGCTGGACAAGTTCTTCGCCGAGCAGTGCCTGCTCGAGCAGCCGTTCGTCCGGGACGCCACCGGCCGCACCCGGATCAAGGACATGGTGGACCAGGCCACGTCGAAGATGGGCGAGCGCGTGGTGGTAAAGCGTTTTTCGCGGTTCAAGGTGGGCGAGGGCGGGTAGTGCCGCCCGCCTACCGCCGAGTACTGCTGAAGATCTCCGGCGAGGCCCTCGCGGGCAGCCGCGGGTACGGTATCGATCCGGAGACCATCGCGCGCATCGCGGACGAGATCCGCGAGGTGGTGGATCTCGGGGTGCAGCTGGCGGTGGTCATCGGCGGCGGCAATATCTTCCGCGGCATCGCCGCCAGCGCGGGCGGGATGGAGCGGGCCACCGGCGACTACATGGGCATGCTCGCCACCGTCATCAACGCGCTGGCGCTGCAGGACTCCACCGAGAAGGCGGGCGTGCCCACCCGCGTGCTCTCCGCCATCGAGATGCGCGCGGTGGCGGAGCCGTACATCCGACGGCGCGCAATCCGCCACCTCGAGAAGGGGCGGCTGGTGGTGTTCGCGGCCGGGACCGGCAATCCGTTCTTCACCACCGATACCGCGGGCGCGCTGCGGGCGGTGGAGATCGGCGCCGAAGCCATTCTCAAGGCGACCAAGGTGGACGGGATCTATACCGCCGACCCCGCCCTCGACCCCGCCGCCACCAAGCTGCTGCGGATCGGGTACATCGAGGTGCTGAACCGCGGGCTCCAGGTGATGGACACCACCGCCATCTCGCTCTGCATGGAGAACAAGCTGCCCATCGTCGTCTTCGACCTTACCCGCCGGGGGAATATCCGGCGGATCGTCATGGGCGAGCCGGTGGGCTCGGTGGTGTCTGCGGACGCCGGATCTCTCAGGGGGTGAGCGCATGTACGAGGCCCTGATCAAGGACATGGAAGCGCGGATGCAGGCGGCGGTGGAGCTGCTGACCCGGGAATTCTCCGGCGTGCGCACGGGTCGCGCCAACACCGCGCTGCTCGACTCGCTGCGGGTGGAGGCCTACGGCAACATGACGCCGATCAACCAGATCGCCTCGGTGTCGGTGCCGGATCCCAAGACCCTGATCATCCAGCCCTGGGACACGTCGCAGATGTCCGCCATCGAGAAGGCCATCCAGAAGTCGGACCTCGGGCTCACCCCCGCCAATGACGGCAAGCTGATCCGCCTCACCATGCCCACGCTCACCGAGGAGCGCCGGAAGCAGCTCGCCAAGACGGTGGGGAAGTTCGCCGAGGATGCGCGGGTGGCCATTCGCAATGTCCGCCGCGAGGCCAATGACAAGCTCAAGGGCCTCGCCAAGGACAAGAAGGTCTCGCAGGACGAGGAGCGCCGCGGGCACGACACCATCCAGAAGAGCACCGACCGGTTCATCGGGAAGGTGGATGAGCTCACGAAGAAGAAGGAAGGTGAAGTCCTCGCGATCTAGGGGCGCCGTGGCCGGGTGGCGAGGACGAAACGCCTGATTTTCCTGGCGATCTCTTCTGGCCTCCGGTACACTTGACGCCCATGGCGTTCCCCCCGGCCTCCGGCGTTTCCGTGGCCGAGCTCTCGCACCTTCCGGAAGCGGAGCTCCGGAGCCGCGTATTGGCCCGGCCGCGTCCCCGCCACGTCGCGATCATCATGGATGGCAATGGCCGCTGGGCGACCAAGCGCGGGCTGCCGCGGGTGGCCGGCCATCATCAGGGCGTCAAGGCGGTGCGCGAGACGGTGCGCCAGGCGGGGGAGCTCGGCATCGAGTTCCTCACCCTCTATGCGTTCTCGTCCGAGAACTGGCAGCGGCCCGAGACCGAGGTCTCCTTCCTCATGACGCTCCTCGAGCGCACCATCGACGGCGAGCTCCCGGATCTCATGGCCAAGAACGTCCGCTTCCGCGTGATCGGACGCCCCGCCGGCATACCGCCCGGGGTGCGGCGGCGCATCGAGCATGTGGTGACGGAGACCGCCGCCAACAGCGGGCTCACCCTGGTGCTCGCCCTGAACTACGGCGGCCGTGACGAGATCGTGGACGCGGTGCGGGACCTGGCGCGCGCGGTGCGCGCGGGCGCGCTGGATCCGGAGGGCATCGACGAGGCCGCGGTGGCCCGGGCGCTCTATACCGACGGCACGCCGGATCCCGACCTCCTCATTCGCACCGGCGGCGAGATGCGGGTGTCGAACTTCCTCCTCTGGCAGATCGCCTACACCGAGCTGTGGGTGACGCCCACCCTCTGGCCCGACTTCGGAACGCGCGACCTCTACGTGGCCGTCGCCGACTTCCAGCGTCGCGATCGCCGGTTCGGTCGGGTGTGATGGCGGGGACGGAAGACATGTCCCTCCCGCGCTCGGCCTCGCCGCCCTCCCGCGGCGCCGCCCTGGTGCGCCGGACCCTCAGCACGCTCGTGCTGCTCCCCCTCTTCCTGTGGCTGGTGATGGCGGGACCGGTCTGGCTCTTCGGCGCCATCATCGTCCTGGTGGGCGCGCTGGCCCAGTGGGAGTTCACCGGCATGTTCGAGCGCGCCGGCGTGCGGACGATGCGGGTCCTGGGCCTCATGGGGGGCGTCCTCGTCACCGCCAGCTTCGCGCTGCCGGTGTCCGAGCGCGTGATGCTCACCGCCGTTCTCCTGGGCGCGCTCACCGCCGCCTTGTGGCAGCAGCGCATCGGCCAGCTCGAGTGGCCGCCCACCGTGGTCACGGTGTTCGGGATCCTCTACGTGAACTGGCTGCTGGGCTATGCCTTCTGGCTGCGCGACCTCGAGGCGGGCAAGGAATGGGTGCTCCTGCTGGTGTGGGTGACCTGGCTGGGGGAGACCGCGGCCTACCTGATCGGCACCGCGGCCGGGCGCCATCGGCTCGCCCCCATGGTGAGCCCCAAGAAGACGGTGGAGGGCGCCCTCGCGCAGCTCGTGGTCTCCATGCTGGCAGCGGTGATCGCGCAGGCCTGGTTCTTCCCGGCGCTCGGGCTCACCGGCGCGGCGGTGGTGGGCCTCGTCCTCGGCGTCTCCGGCCAGATCGGCGATCTGGTGGAATCGGCGCTCAAGCGGAGCGTGGGCACCAAGGACACCGGCAGCATCATCCCCGGCCACGGCGGCGCGCTGGACCGCATCGACAGCCTGCTCTTCAACACGCCGGTGCTCTTCTACTATGCCGCGCACGTGCGGGGCCTCCAGTGAAGCGCCTGATCCTCCTCGGCGCGACGGGGTCGGTGGGACGCCGGGCCCTCGAGCTGGTGGACCAGTTCCCCGGCGAGTTCCGCGTGGAGGGGCTGGCCGCGCGCGGCTCCAACCCCGAGCTGGTGGCCGATCTCTGCCTCAAGCACCGTCCCCGCGCGCTCGCGCTGATCGATCCCGGCGCGGTGGACGCGGTGGTGCGGCTCCTGCCCCGGCCCCATCCCGAGATCCTCCGCGGCGCCGCGGGGCTGGTGACGCTGGCGGGCGAGATTGACGCCGAGGTGGTGCTGTCGGCCATCGTGGGCGGCGCGGGACTCCTGCCGACCATGGCCGCCATCCGGTCGGGCAAGACGGTGGCGCTGGCGAACAAGGAGACGCTGGTCATGGCGGGGAGCCTCATGACCGCGGCCGCGCGCACGGCTGGAGTTCCCCTCCTTCCGGTAGACTCCGAGCACAGCGCGGTGTTCCAGTGCCTGGTGGGCCACAATCGCGAGGAGGTGCACCGCATCCTCCTCACCGCCTCCGGCGGACCCTTCCGCACCATGTCGAAGGCGGACCTGGCGCATGTCACGGTGGAGCAGGCGCTCAACCATCCCACCTGGAAGATGGGCGCCAAGATCACGGTGGACTCGGCCACCCTCATGAACAAGGGACTCGAGGTCATCGAGGCGCGGTGGCTCTTCGACGTGGAGCCCGAGCGCGTCCAGGTGGTGGTGCACCCGCAGTCAATCGTGCACTCCATGGTGGAGTACGTGGACGGCTCGGTGATCGCCCAGCTCGGCGTGGCCGACATGGGCATCCCCATCCTCTATGCCTTCACCTATCCGTCGCGCCTTCCCGCGGCGGCGGAGCGCCTCGATCTCACCCGGGTGGGCGCGCTCACCTTCGAGGCGCCCGACAGCGACCGGTTCCCCTGCCTGGCCCTCGCGCGCCGCGCGCTCCAGGCGGGCGGGGTGGCGCCGGTGGTGCTCAATGCCGCCAACGAGCTGGCGGTGGCCGCCTTTCTCGCGGGGCGGATCCGCTTCATCGAGATCGCACAGTTGATCGAGCGCGCCCTGGCGCATGTGCCGGCCCGGGCGCTCGCCGATATCGACACTTGCGTGGACGTGGACGACGAGACGCGCCGGGCGGTGGCGGGGTGGCTCCCCGCCGACGGGCTCTCGGCGCCGCGCGCCGCGGGGAGGATGGCAACGTGACGTCGGTCGTGGCCTTCATCATCGTGATCGGGATTCTCATCGTCATTCACGAGCTGGGACATTTCGTGGTGGCGCGGCTCTTCGGCGTGGGCGTGGAGCGCTTCTCCATCGGCTTCGGTCCGGTGCTGTGGCGCTACCGGGGCAAGGAGACCGAGTACTGTGTGTCGCTCATTCCCATGGGCGGCTACGTGAAGATGATGGGCGACGACGAGAATCCCCTGGAGGGAGGGGCGCGGCCGACGGTGGATCCGGCGAAGGCCTTCCACAGCAAGTCCATCCTCGCGCGGTTCCTCATCGTCTTCGCCGGCCCGGCCATGAACTTCGTCCTCGCCGCCGTCATCTTCGCCCTCGTGTTCATGATCATGGGCCGGCCCGCGCTGCCACCGGTCATCGGCCGGGTGGCGCCCGACGGCGCCGCCGCCAAGGTGGGAGTCGCCACCGGCGACAAGATCGCGGCCGTGGACGGCCGCCCCGTGAAGTACTGGGAGGACGTGCTCCGCGCGGTGCAGGGAGGACAGGGGCGGGCGATCGAGCTCACGGTGACCGGGCTCACCGGCGGCGAGCGCAAGGTGACCCTCACGCCGGCGCGGCTGAAGGAGCGGGACATCTTCGGGGACGAGTACGAGGTGTGGGACATCGGGGTCGGCCCCTATATCCCGCCCATCGTCGGCGACGTGGTGGCGGGATTCCCTGCCGCCCAGGCGGGGCTCCAGGCCGGGGACACCGTGGTGGAGATCGAGGGGAAGCCGGTGCTGTCCTGGTCCGATCTCGCCGAGACCATCAGCCGCCGCCCCGGCCAGCCCACCAGGCTGGTGGCGAAGCGGGGCGCCGAGCGCGTCGCCATCACGGTGACGCCGCGCGGGGTCAAGGACCGCGGGCCGGACGGGAAGGAGACCGAGGCCGGGCGCATCGGCATCAGCCCCTCTCCGTCCACCACCTACGTGCGGGAGAATCCCATCATCGCCCTGCGGGATGGCGTGCAGAAGACGGCGGAGGTCACCACCCTCACCGCGCTGGGCCTGTGGAAGATCGTGGTGGGGCAGCTCGACCGGTCCAATATCGGCGGGCCCATCCAGATCGCGCAGGCGGCGGGGGAGCAAGCCCGGCAGGGGCTGCCGAGCCTGGCCTTCTTCACCGCGGTGATCAGCGTGAACCTCGCCCTCCTCAACCTGTTGCCGGTGCCGATGCTGGACGGCGGGCACCTGCTCTTCTTCGTGTGCGAGGCCATCCTGGGCCGGCCGCTGTCGCTGCGAAAGCGAGAAGTGGCCCAGCAGGTGGGCTTCGTGCTCCTGATGATGCTGATGGTGTACGCGGTGTACAACGACCTGGTGCGCATCGACGTCTTCCGCTTCTTCCGCTAGCCAGCGAGGCGAGGGATCATGGGCCAGTACGAGTGTCACGTCTTCGTCTGCACGTCCGGAGAGACCTGTCCCGAGCAGGGGGACGTCGAGAAGATGGTCAAGACCCTGCGCACCGCCGTCGCCACCGCGGGCAAGCACAAGGAGGTCCGCATCAACAAGGCGGGCTGCTTCTCGCAGTGCGGGCACGGGCCGATGATCGTGGTCTATCCGGAGAACGTCTGGTATCAGGGCGTCGCCGAGTCGGATCTGGCCGAGATCGTCGAGTCTCATATCCTGGGCGGGCGGCCGGTGGAGCGCCTGATCTACAACCCCGGCGTGCCCGGCGCCAACAAGGTGCCGCTCCCGCCCAAAGGGGCCTGATGCGCTGGAACCGGAGCCTCATCCCCACCCTGCGTGACGACCCCGCCGACGCCGAGGCGGTGAGTCATCGCCTCATGGTGCGGGCGGGCCTGGTGCGCCAGCTCGCCGCCGGCATCTACGTCTATCTCCCGCTTGGCCTGCGTGTGCTGGACAAGGTGAACGCGGTCATCCGCGGAGAGATGAACGCCATCGGGGGGCAGGAGATCACCATGCCGGTGCTCCTCCCCGCCGAGATCTGGCAGCAGTCCGGCCGCTGGGACGCGATCGGCTCCGAGATGTTCCGCCTGAAGGATCGGTACGGCCGCGACATGTGCCTGGGCATGACGCACGAGGAAGTGATCGCCTGGCTGGCCTCCAAGGAGATCCGGTCCTATCGCGATCTGCCGCAGATCTGGTACCAGATCCAGACCAAGGAGCGTGACGAGGCGCGGCCGCGCTCCGGCGTCCTGCGCACGCGCGAGTTCCTCATGAAGGACGCCTACACCCTCGACCCCGACGCGGCCGCGCTCGACCGCTCGTATCAGGCCCACCACGACGCCTACTGCCGCATCTTCGAGCGCTGCGGCGTGCGCTACATCGTGGTGGACTCGGACCCCGGCATGATGGGCGGCTCGGGCTCGCACGAGTTCATGGCCCCCAGCGCGGCCGGCGAGGACGACGTGGCCCTCTGCGCCGCGTGTGGGTACGCGGCCAATGTCGAGCTCGCCCGCGGGGTGCCGGTCACGCCGGCCGCACCCTGGAGCGCGCCCGCGGAAGTCGCCACCCCGGACGCCCGGACCATCGCCGAGGTCTCCGCCCAGCTCAAGGTGGACCCGGCGCTGACGGTGAAGTCGCTGGTGTTCATGGCGGACGCGGGCCCCGTGCTGGCGCTGGTCCGCGGCGACCATGGCCTGCACGAGCGCAAGCTCGCCCGCGCGCTGCGCGCGGAGGCGCGCCCGGCGCATCCCGAGGAGGTGACCCGTCACCTCGGCGTGGCGCCGGGCTCCATCGGGCCGGTGAAGGTGGCCGGCGTCTCCCGCGTGCTCGCGGACGAGTCGCTGCGCGAGGGCCGTTACGTGGTGGGCGCCAATCGCGAGGGCTATCACCTCACCGGCGTGGCCCCGGGGAAGGACTTTCCCTGTGAGTTCGTGGATCTGCAGGTGGCGCTGCCGGGGGAGGGATGTCCTCGCTGCGGCAAGCCGCTGGCGGTGGAGCGGGTGATCGAGATCGGCAATATCTTCAAGCTGGGCACGATGTATTCGGAGGCGCTGAACGCCGTCTACCTCGACGAGGGCGGACAGCAGCGCCCCATCGTGATGGGCTCGTACGGCATCGGCCCCGCGCGAATCGCCGCCGCCGCGGTGGAGCAGCGCCATGACGCCGACGGCATCATCTGGCCCTGGTCCATTGCCCCCTTCCAGGTTCACGTGGTGCCCATCGCGGGCAAGGACGGCGCGCAGACCGCGGCCGCCGAGGCGATCTACGGGGAGCTCCAGGGCGCCGGCTTCGACGTGCTGATGGACGACCGCGACGAGCGTGCCGGCGTCAAGTTCAAGGACGCCGACCTCCTCGGCTGTCCGATCCGTGTCACGGTGGGGCAGGGGCTGGTGAAGGAAGGCATCGTGGAGATCCGCGAGCGCGCCACGCGCCGCGACCACAAGGTGCCTCGCGATCAGGTGCTTCCCACCGTGAAGGACATCGCCGCCCGCCTCTCGACGACCTGAGCCGGGCCGCGTAGTCCTGACCCACCGGCCCCCCGCCGGCTCCCACCGGCACCGCGGGGAGGCCTCCTCCCCTTGCGAGGGGGGGAGGCGTGTGCTAAAGTGTCGCCAAAAGTGGGCTCTGCCCACTTTTTTTTCTGGAAGACGAAGGGGGCGATCTGGCAAATGAGCGATCTGCACGCGCGGCTCAGCCGGATCGAGGCGGTGGCATCGCCGGTGCTCGAAGCGCACGGCCTGACCCTGGTGGATTCGGAGTGGCGCAGGGAGGGTCGGCGCTGGGTGCTGCGGTTCTACGTGGACAAGGTCGGCGGGGTCGGGATTGCCGACTGCCAGCGCTTCAGCCGGGAAATGGGCGATGTCCTGGACGTTTCCGGGCTCATCTCCGAGCCGTATGACCTCGAAGTTTCGTCCCCGGGACTCGACCGCGAGCTCAAGTCTGATCGGGAGTTCGCCTGGGCGGTGGGCAAGGAAGTGAAGTGCTGGGTTCGAGAGCCACTGGAAGGCCGGCGCGAGCTGGCCGGTGTCCTGGTGGCGGTGACGCCGGAGGCCTTGACGGTGGCGGAAGCGGGTCAGGCGACGCAAGCGGTGCCCCGGCGGCTGCTCGACAAGGCGCGTCTGGTGCCGGTGCTGTTTCCAAGGAAGCAGGGTTAAGCCGTGATCAACAAAGAGCTCATCTACGTGATCCAGCAGATCGGCAACGAGAAGGGAATCGGAGTCGAGGTTCTCTTCGAGGCGCTGGAGTCTGCCCTGCTCTCGGCGTCGAAGAAGACCATGGGCGTGGCGGATAATGTACGGATGCACCTCGACCGTCACACCGGCGCGCTGCAGGTGTTCGCCCGGAAGAAGGTGGTGGAGGCGGTGGGCGATGCCAAGCTGGAGATCCGGCTGGCGGAGGCCCGCGCGCTCAATGCCGCCGCGGAGCTGGACGATGAGATCGAGGTGGAGCTGGCCCCCCAGGAGTTCGGCCGCATCGCCGCCCAGACCGCTAAGCAGGTGATCCTGCAGCGGGTGCGCGACGCTGAGCGGGACGCCATCTATTCCGAGTTCATCGACAAGGAAGGCAAGATCGTCCGCGGCGTGGTCCACCGCATCGAGAAGCGTAACGTGATCGTGGAGCTCGGGAAGGCGGAGGGCGTCATCACCGAGCGAGAGCAGATTCCGGGCGAGCGGTACAACCCGGGCGACCGCGTGCGCGCCTACGTGCTGGAGGTCAAGAAGACGGCCAAGGGACCGCAGATCCTCCTTTCGCGCACCCATCCCGGCTTCCTGGCGCGGCTCTTCGAGGCGGAGATCCCGGAGATCGCGGAGGGTATCGTGCAGGTGCGCGCGGCCGCGCGGGAGGCGGGCGAGCGCGCCAAGGTCGCCGTCGCCTCGACCAAGCGGGATGTCGACCCCATCGGCGCCTGCGTGGGGCTGCGGGGCACGCGGATCCAGGTCGTCAGCCGGGAGCTGCGCGGCGAGAAGATCGACATCGTCGAGTGGGCGGCGGAGCCTTCCACCTTCGTGGCGCGCGCGCTGTCGCCGGCGAAGGTCTCGTCGGTGACGGTGACCGAGCGCGTGGACGAGGGCGAGCAGGCCTCGGTGCTGGTGGTGGTCCCCGACAACCAGCTCTCCCTGGCCATCGGCAAGCGCGGCCAGAACGCGCGCCTGGCCGCCAAGCTGACGGGGATGCGGGTGGACATCAAGAGCGAGGGCGAGCTGGAGGAGGAGCGCCGTCGGGACGAGGAAGAGCGCGCCACCGGGCGCGAGGCCATCGGCAGCTTCGCCGGGGTGGGCCCGCAGATGGTGGACCGCCTGACGGAGGCGGGCCTCTTCTCTCCCGCGCGCATCGTGCGCGGCGGCCTCGAGGCGCTGGAAGCGGTGCCCGGACTGGGGGACAAGAAGGCGGAGGCCATTCTCCAGGCGGCGGTGGACTGGCTGGCCGAGCATCCGCCCATCACGGAGGCGGAGCTGGGCGCCGATGAGGCGATGGTCGAGGCCGCGCCCGCGGACCAGGGCGGCGTCGACGACGGGCCGCGGGCCGAAGCGGGGTGAAGAAGTCCCCGCCGCGTCGGACCTGCCTGGGCTGTCGGCGGGTCCGGCCTCAGGCGGAGCTGATCCGGTTGTCGCGGGGTGGAGACGGGCGCGCGGTCCTGGATCTCGGCCGAAGCGGCGGCGAGAACGGGGACGCGCGCGGGACGGGCACGGGGCGTGGCGCCTATGCGTGTCCGGTTCTCGAGTGCCTGGTGGGCGCGCTCCGGAAGGGGCGGCTCGACCACGCGTTCCGGCGGCCGACGGAGCCGCCGGCTGAAGGCGCAGCGGCGATGCTGGCGGCATGGACGGCGGGCAGGGAACTCGGATAGTCGTGAAGTCGGGTAAAGGAGAGACGCTTTGGCGGGACGGTTGAAGGTGATTGACCTCGCGAAGGAGCTCGGCGTCACCAGCAAGGATCTGCTGCTGGCGCTGGACAGCATGGGTCACAAGGGCAAGCGCGCCATGACTCCACTCGACGTGGCCACCGCGAACGAGCTCCGCACCAAGCTCGGGCGCGGTCGGGAGCTGGCCCCCGAGGCCAAGCCCAAGCGCGTGCCCAAGCCCAAGGCCGCCCCCGTCGAAGGAGAGGCGCCGCTCGCCGTGGAGCCGGCCAAGCCCGCGCGCAAGTCCGGGAAGGCGGCC